>JAZQKZ010000108.1:0-1833 GCA_045542415.1 Clostridia bacterium | reverse complement strand
AACTCCTTGGCTCACAGAACGACATGGCTACGATCCGACTTCCCCATTTACCAATAGTGATATTTGCTTGTTCGGGTGGCAGGATAATGTTAGGAATTTTAAAGTCGCCAACCTGTCGATAAGTTATCTCAATTTTGTTTGACATAGTTCTGTCCTCCTTATTTTTCATAAGTATCAATGAGTTTTAAAAGCAATTCATCAACATCCTCGGTGGGTAAATCTTCTGCTAAGAGCATATTGCGAAACTCATTCATACCGTTGATAAGTAAATTGCATTCAAAGCTGTCAAGTTTAAGTTTAATTTTAATTTTCTTGCTGAACATAAAATTTTACCTCCTTGTATTTTGTGATTACATTGTACAAGGAGGCTCGACTTTTGTCGAATGTGTGAGATTATTATTTTACTTCCTTTGACAACATAAGCTTTTTATGCTACCATAGTAGCGGTGATTTTATGATTTCTTTCAAATGGAATGATATGAATTTTAATCTTGTGCAGTACGGCAGAGGCGTATTCAGAAATGATATGCCCGGTCACAGCCACTCAAAAAACAGTTATGAGCTTCATTATATCATTGACGGCGAAGGTGTGCTTACGACGGACAGCAAGACTTATTCCCTTTCAAAGGGTAACTTCTTTGTCACGGGGCCTAATGTGTACCATCAGCAGTCAACCAATCCCGAAAAGCTGCTGACGGAGATTTATCTGTACCTTCAGGTGTCGGAAAAGAAAAACAACGATGTTCTTGTTTCGTCCTTTCTCAATACCCATTTCTGCTTTCTTGAAAAAACGGATTTCGGATATATCTTTGATGAAATTCTTTCTGAATGTGACGGAGCAAAATTCGGTTATGTAAGTGCAACAGGTGCATTGCTTCAGTTGCTTCTTACCAAAATAACCAGAGCTTACGTACCGCATATAAGCCGTATGACAAAGGATGCGGACACCATAAATGACAGATGCTTTTTTATGATTGAGCATACTTTTATCAGTAATCCTTCTGTAACTCTGCGTGAACTTTCGGATACCATAGGTCTTTGCGAAAGACAGACTCAGAGACTGCTGAAAAAATATTACGGCAAAACCTTCCGAGAAAAGAAAGCAGAGGCCGCAAAAAAGTAAAATTTTACTCCCGAGGTTTTTAATCTCGGGAGTTTGATGTTTAATAGAATAATTTTGCATATACATCAAAGTTGTCATTTATACCGGCATTGTCTTTGATGGCATCAATAACAGGGTTCCATTTTTTATCAATATATATTGTTTTCTCTTTATAATCGTTCTGTCCCACACGGTTCATACCTACACCGCAAGCGTTTTCAAGCACATTGTACTTTACTGTGTAGCCGTCGGTCTGCTCATCCATATATATACCGCTTGTGCCGTAGTCTGCCCACTCGGGAAGCACAATATCGTGAATGTAGTTTCCGCTCATTTCAGAACCGGGCTGTTTTGAAAGAGTGTAAATACCGCCGGCATCACAAAGAATCTGACTTGTGTGATGAATTTCATTGTTAAGTATACGGTTGTTTTTCATTGCATTGTCTGCACTTGACCAGCCGAAGCCTACAGAAATACCTGTGTACGGTGCATATGCAACCTCATTGTTTGCAATAAGGATATCTCTGGGATAACCTGCACAAATGCCCACAGAGCTTTCATAGTCGGTGCCTATATGCATAACACGGTTGTTTACTATTCTGTCACCTGTGCAAATATCGGACTCATCTTCGGGGTTATATACAACATGAATATCCGTATTTTCATCAACAACGAATTTTCCTATCATTATTCCGTTGCCGCTGATATTCTGAATAAGATTATCCTGAATA
>JAZQKZ010000107.1:0-3999 GCA_045542415.1 Clostridia bacterium | reverse complement strand
GAAGGTGAAACACCTGCCGATACCGAGGGTGTTACCGAAAGCAAAACCGCAGAAGAATTTGCAAGCGGTGAGGTTACATATCTTCTGAATAACGGTGTGCAAAACGGTACTCAGACCTGGTATCAGACCTTAAAGGTTGATGAATATCCTCTGTTTGAGGGAGAAACGGTTTATAAAATGCCAATTTATGCTGATTGTACCAGGGCTGAACTGGTTTCTTACTGTTATAGCAATTCCCCTCTTGCGGTTTTTTCTCATACTCTTGATGAATGGGGCCGTTGTACCGTTTGTTCAGAATATGCTACTCCCGATTACTTTGACGGTTATTATCTTATTTCAACACCGGGTGAGCTTTATTGGTTTGCTGATTATGTAAATTATGAAAGATATGCTAATGCAAGATTAGTTGCAGATATAACAATTAATGAAAACGTGCTTACGGAAGAGGGCGAGCTTAACGGTGATGGTTCCGATTTCGTTGAATGGACACCTATCGGATACGGGGCTCACCAGCAGGAGGAAATCTGGTGGTATGAGGGTGTTTTTCTGGGTGACGGTTACACCATAAGCGGCTTGTATGTGACTCAACCTCCTTATAATAGCGGCCTTTTTTCGGGCGTAGGCGGTAACAGTTTGATATCGGACATTAATGTTACGGATTCTTACATCTACGGTGACTGGGCAGCCGGAATAGTTTCATCTCTTGAATCGGGAACGGTTGAAAACTGTTCTTTTGATGGCTTGGTAGTGGGAACTGATGAAGAATGTGCCGGTATTGTAGCCTCTTCCGGCGGAACAGTAAAAAATTGTGCTAATTACGGTACCGTCAGAGCTAACTATACTTTTGTCGGAGGCGTTGTCGGCTACAGCGCAGGAATTATTGAAAACTGCTATAATTACGGAACGGTAACAGGCCGTACTGACTATGTGGGTTCAATTGCAGGTATAAGCGAAGGTAGAGATTCTTATATTTCAAACTGCTACTATCTTGAAAACACGGCTTTTCTGAACGACGGAACAGCTATGTCAGGTGCAGGCGTTCCTTACGGTGAAACTCCTGCCGATACTGAAGGTGTTACTGAAAGCAAAACTGCAGAGGAATTTGCAGGCGGTGAGGTTACATATCTTCTTAACGACGGTGTAACGGACGGCTCTCAGGCTTGGTATCAGACCCTGGAAACAGATGCATATCCCGTTTTCGAAGGTAAAACGGTTTATGAAATCAACGTTTATTCAGATTGTACCAAGGCTGAATTTACAGGTACGGTATATAGCAATAAAGCTACTGATACGGCACCTCATCTGAATTATGATGATAACGGATTCTGTGTTGTTTGTCAGGGCTTCAAGGAGCCTGAGCTTTCCTCGGACCGCTATCTTATTTCAAACGCAGGTGAGCTTTATTGGTTTGCAGAGCAGGTGAATTCGGGTAATAATGCAATAGACGGTAAGGTTACTGCGGATATTACTATAAATGAAAATCTGCTTGAAAGCCTTGAATATGATGAAAACGGAAACGTTACAAACGGTGACAGCTTCCGTCAATGGACTCCTATAGGCTACTGTAACAGTGACGGGGAGCGCCTTGCATACGACGGTTATTTCTACTGCGGAAGCTACGATATCATCGGCTTATATTTCAACGACAGTACCCGCGATTATGCAGGTCTTTTCGGGTGTATCGGTGAAAAAGGTAAGGCGGTTGAAATAGTTATCAAGGATTCATATATCTGCGGTAATAATTATGTGGGCGCAATAGCCGGAGAATTTTTGGGCTTAACTACACAGTACAATTGTAATTACTCGGTTGTTAAGGGTAATAATTATGTAGGCGGTATTTACGGCTACAATGACGACAGTACTTACAGAGATAAAAACTACGGTGAGGTTTCAGGTGTTGAGTATGTTGGCGGTGTTGTAGGATATGCGACTAACACACTCAATAACACCGGTAACGAGGGCACTGTAAACGGTTCCAAGTATGTCGGTGGTGTTGCAGGATACGCAAAGGGCGATTTCATAAAAGTCTCAAACACAGGTGATGTAACAGGTACCGTTATTGTAGGTGGTCTCGCAGGATATTGCGGTGGCGATATCGGAAATCGGAGCATATATGACTATTGCTATAATACCGGTACAATTTCATCAAACGACGTTGAAACCGATGAAATAAAGTACGTAGGCGGTATTTGCGGAATAATGGAAGGCAGCCGTATGGATTACACATATAACGAGGGTGCTGTTTCGGGCGAATATGCAGGTGGCTTGTGTGCAAGCTCCACAACTGCTGATATAACCTATTGCTATAATGCGGGCTCGGTTTACGGCTCGGACTGTGCAGGAGGTCTTGTAGGCAGCTATCAGAATAAAACTATAACAAGTTCTCACAATGCAGGCTCGGTTACATCAGATAAAGCAGAATATCGAGGCGGTATTGCAGGTGTTATAGCTTCAGCAGATATTGTCGGTTCTTACTGTGTTTCAAGTCCTGTCGGCACATCGGATTCAGAAAGTGTTGTTGAAGCCGGAATTATGACCGCTGAGGATTTTGCAAGTGGCAAGGTAACCTATTATCTCAATAGCTCAATCGCTGAGGATGAGGTCATCTGGAAGCAGAATGTTGATAACGATTCGGTGCATTCTGCCTGGCCCAAGCTCCACGGTGCAGAAATATACTATGTAGCTCAATGTAAGGCTGTTTCAGATATATATACAAATATTGAACACGACGGACTTTGCTACGGCTGCGGCTTTGATGAGCCCGCTCTCAGCGAGGACGGATATTACGAAATCAGCACCGTTAGTGAGCTCTATTGGTTTGCAAGATATGTTAACGAAACCGATCCCGGTGCAAACGGAAGACTCGTTAACGATATTGAGGTGAATCCTGCCATAAAATGCGATTCAGACGGTACTGCTTTAACAGATACCACAGGATTCTATATATGGCGTGATGAAATCGGTGACTATACCGGCAGTAACGGTCTGCTTTACTCAGGTACCTTTGACGGCTGCGGTTATATCATAACGGGCTTGTATAAAGAATCTTCTCATTCCTATGTAGGCCTTTTCGGCGGCGTAAGCGGTGTTGTTAAAAATGTTGGTCTGTACGGTTGCTTTTTCGGTGAAGAGCCTGTTATAAAAAACGGCGGAGAATATGTAGGCGGTATTGCAGGTTATAGCAAGGGTACAATTGAAAAATGCTTTTTAACGGATTCGTGTATTGAAGGCGATATGCGCGTTGGCGGTATTGTCGGTTACGTTAATTCAGGTTCAATCAATAACTGCTACAACAATGGAACCGGGAACGGAAGACCCTATGTTATAAGTGACTGGAATGTAGGCTCCCGTGTGGGCGGTATTGCAGGTGAAAGCTACGGCTCAATAACTAATTGCTACAGCACTGCCTATGTTAAGGGCAATACCCTGTTCGGTGCTATTTGCGGTCTTACAAGCAGGAATGCCGAAAATACCAATAATTTTTATATCAAGCGAAGCGTTTACAGACCCAACGCCAACACTTACGGCTGGTTGGCTTTCGGCGGAGCTGACTATTATTCAAGCTTTCCTGATGAGGGAAGAGCAACGCAATATGCAACGTTAGACGATATGTTGACCGGTGAAATGGCTTATCTTCTTCAGAGCGCCAACACAGAGCAGGTCTGGGGACAGAAGGCGAATAATAACAGCAATAATTCATACCCAAAGCTTCCCGTGATTGATACAACGGGTATTTACAAGGTTGCAAAGGTGGGCGATACAGGTAACTATTCCGTTGCAAGCATCGGCGACACCAACTATGACGAAAACGTTGACGTTCTTGACTATCAGGAGCTTGTGAACAGGGCTCTTGCAGATGACCACGAGCAGATCGGAACGGAAAGCTACGATGATATTATCCGTTACGATTTAGACGGTGACGGTTATATTGACGTAATTGACGCATCGATTATGTACTTGTTTATCAACGGTCTTACAACAATTCAGGTTTATGCTCCC
>JAZQKZ010000106.1:0-41817 GCA_045542415.1 Clostridia bacterium | reverse complement strand
GAACCGCCGACACAGGGATTTTCAGTCCCTTGCTCTACCAACTGAGCTACAGAGGCATTAAAGCGATCCGGATGAGGCTCGAACTCACGACCTCCAGCGTGACAGGCTGGCGTTCTAACCAACTGAACTACCGGACCGTATGATGGGAATTACAGGGCTCGAACCTGTGACATCCTGCTTGTAAGGCAGACGCTCTCCCAGCTGAGCTAAACTCCCATTTTTAACATTATCATTGCTATATCGCGTTGACAACAATAGATATTATAGCAGATGTTTTATCTTTTGTCAACACTTTTTTCAAATTTTTTTAAAAAAGTTTTTACAGGTATTCCGGGAGCCTGATTATGACTCCCAAAACACTACCTGATTCTCTTTTCAAAGGTTATCATCTGCTGAGGTGTAACCGCCCTGTTTCTCTTATACAGCTTCAGCTCTATGCCGCCTATTACCTTTTCATATCCCGGCATCTCATCATACGCTGTTGCAAAATCTGCATATGCAATGAAGCTGTTCAGAGCCTCTGTCACCACTTTCTGATTTTCCGGTGCAAGATGCGTCTGTGCCGGTGTAGCCACAAGCATATAATTTACATTATACAACGCTGTCATATCCGTATCTCTTGAATCTACCTGCGGCAGCGGATATATATAGTTTTCTCTGCTGCTTTCAAGTCCGAGCGACGGCTCAATATTTCTCAATATATCCTCATTAAGCGTAAACGAGCTTGCAAGAACTCCGAGCGTTTTTCCCTCCTCAACAACGCTGTCAAGCGTATATTTCAGCATAAGAATATCATCAATATCATCACGCACTATCGGACGCATAGAAAAATCCGGAATAAATGCATAATGCTTTATCTGCTGAATATTATCAGGCTGTTTTCTCGGAATAAACACATTCACGGAATTTGCCATTGCCGTTACGGCAACCGCCGCAAGAATCCACACACGGTCAATATGCTTTATAAGTATCAGCGCCATCACCAGCAGCGACGGCATATACAACAGCAAATGCTGCTGTCCATGCGTCTGCACCGAAGTGAACATGAAAAAGCATATAAGCAATTGCAACCACAAAAATACTGTACGTCTTTCTTTTTTAATCACTCCAGCCGCAACAGAACCTATTGCAAGAAATGCAACCGTCAACATACCAAAATATCGTGCAATCAGCTTGATATCGGTGGATATCGAAAACTTATATCCCGAATACATACTTCCGTAATCCGCAAGCAGTCTGTTAAATACAAAATCCCTGAAAAACAGCATCAGTACAGCACCCGCTGTCAGTGCAGCTATGATTGCCGGAATCGGACGCTTTCGGAAAATAAGCGAATCTGCCGCCATTGCCGTGATAAACGAAACTCCGAAAAATGCATACCAGCGTCTCCACAGCATTTCAAGCACCACAAGCATGCCGATTACTGCATATTTCCACAGCTCGCTTTTCCTGTCATTTGCCGTAAAGTAGAGATACATGCATAACAGACATGGCAACATACCTCCTATATCAACAAAACCAATAAAGCACATGAATATCAGCGACGGAATAAGCAGTATCACCAACACCGCCGCTGTCATCTTCCCCTTTGACAGTCTGGCGGCAAGTATATAAACAAGCGTTATCGCCGGCATGAGATACATGTTTACCAGTCCAAGAATATACGCATCCCTCGACTCACCGAACAGCTTTATCCACAACGCCCCCGGCAATCCTGCTATATAGTTATAATCCATTTCACCTATGGAATTATACACCCTTGCCCATAAGCCGTCCCCCAAAGCACCGGAAGCAATTGTGCGTGATATGTCCCAATAGGTTGCCGAGTCCCAGAAATATACATTCTTGCTCAGCGACATATACAATGCCCCTGCAAGATTCATTACAAGCCATATAACAGCTATGAATATGACATCCTTTAATACGGGATTCATTGGCTTTTTCATCTGCTTTTCTTCGCCGAATCTATCAAGCAGCATACTACTCCTCCTACTCAAACAATGACAGAATTTCCTCGTTCGTGAGCGAAGCAAAGGAATCTGTATTTATCTTTATTATATCATCCGCAAGGCTTCTCTTGCTCTCCTGCATACGCAATATTTTTTCCTCAATCGTACCGCTTGCCGCAAGACGTATCACCTGAACCGATCTTTCCTGACCTATTCTGTACGCTCTGTCCGATGCCTGATCCATAACCGCCGGATTCCACCAGGGGTCATAATGAATCACCGTATCCGCACCGATGAGATTAAGGCCTGTTCCGCCCGCTTTAAGCGAAATCAGGAACACGCTCCTCTCACCTCCGTTGAACCTTTGTGCAAGCTCCGTACGCTCATATGGCTTCGTCTGTCCGTCTATATAAAAGCTCCATATATCAAGACTTTCAAGCTTTCTCCTTATAATCGCCAGCATTGATGTAAACTGTGAGAAAATGAGAACTCTATGTCCCGATGAGATTGCACCCGTAACTATATCAACCAGTGCATTAAGCTTGCCGCTGTCCTTTTTATACGCTTCATCAAACAGCGAGGGGTGACAGCATATCTGTCTCAAACGCATCAACAATGTCAGCACACGCATTTTTGAACCCGTCTGCAAAAGCTGTGCAGTTTCATTTTTCGCCGCCGCAAGAAATGCCGCATACATCTTCTTCTGTTCAGGAACAAGATCTGCATAGACTGTATTTTCAATCTTTTCAGGAAGCTCCTCCAATACATCCTGCTTCATTCTTCTCAACACAAACGGACGTATCCTTGCCCTGAGTGCCTCCGCCGCATCCGTATCCGAATTTTTTGTAACCGGCACCTCGAAGCGGTCTCTGAAATCCTTTGCACTGTAGAGATAGCCTTTCATTACAAAGTCAAATATACTCCACAGCTCCGTAAGCGAATTTTCTATCGGCGTACCTGTCAAAGCAAATCGTATCTTTGCATTCACATTTTTAACACTTCGTGCGTTCATGGTTTTCGGATTCTTGATATACTGAGCTTCGTCTATAAAGCAGTACTCAAAGTGTATATCATGGTATAAGGCGCTGTCACGTCTGAGCATCGGATATGAGGTTATAATAAAATCATATTCATCAACTCTTTCTATGAGCTTAGCTCTCTCCTCTTTCGGTCCGTCAACCACAAGCACTCTTGCTTCCGGCGTGAAGCGTTTTATTTCATTGAGCCAGTTGTATATAAGCGCGCTCGGAGTAACTATAAGCGATGGTCTTTGAGGCTTATCACCCATCACAAATGCTATTACCTGCAAAGTCTTACCTAAACCCATATCATCGGCAAGTATTCCACCGAAGCCAAGCATTGACAGCTGCTTCATCCATGCCGTACCGTCCTTCTGATAATCACGCAGCACCTTGTCCAGACAATCAGGATATACCGCCCCGACTGAATGAATGCTTTCTATCAGTGCCATAAATCCGTCAGACTTCTCTACGCTCTGCATTGCCTCAAGGTAAAGCGCCTGATACATCGGCAATATTTTCGAGCCACGTCTTATATCCTCCTCATCAAACTCAAGGTATTCAAGCAGTGAAAACAGCTTATTTTCCTTGCCGTTTATAAGGTCAAGATACCTGCCGTCCGTCAGACGGTAATATTTCCTGCGGAATTTTACTGCCGCAAGTATTCCATTTATTTCTTCATACGAAAGTGAGGTATCAAATTCCGCCTCAAGAAGTCCGTTATCGGAATTATACATTGCTCTTACAGCAAATCCTGCCTCCTGCGTTATAGCAATACCCTTGAATCTGTCCGATACGACAACCTTTGCATGAAGCTTTAACACAGGCATTTCAAGTGTTATAAAATCATATATCTGTGCATCGCCCGAAAGGTAGAACATATTGTCACTTTTTCCGAAATCGGCAAAATGTGCCAACACTTCATTTTCCGCCTTATAGTCACGGACTACTATTTTATCATCGCACAAATTCTCTTCGGGAAGTCTTACGCTAAGGCTTCCGTATCGGGCAATAACCGCTGCGGTTATATCATTGTTCCGACTGTCGAAATACACTTCAAACTCCGGCTTTTCATCAACAATTATATCCTCAAGCCCCTGCATAACAATCCCCTGCCTGCCCTTTATTTCCGGCAGTACCTCCGTTGCAAAGGATATCCTGTTTGTACCCTTGAATGAAATATATGTGCGGCTTTCCGAATTGAGTGCCTTGTATATGGGCATGAAATAGGCCCGCCACTCCTCGTCGGTATGGTATATTCCGTTTTCATAGAAAAACCATTCTCCGTCACATGTCAGAGCAAAGCCACGCTCGCTTACCTCCATAAGTATCTCTGTATCCGAGGCATTTATATCTATTAATATATCCGGATTTTCCTCATAAATGCTTATACCCTTAAAGCTCACCGAATTCATTACAAATGTGAAATCCACATTTTTCAAATACGGAAGCAGCCTGCCGACTGTTCTTTCACCCACAGCAGTCTGATGTACTGCCTTTATATAATAATTGTTCGACGGCATCCTGTTTTCGTAGCTTTCGGCAAGAATATCGATAATCGCTTTCTGCTGCTTTCCAAATTCCGTTTTTGCCGGGTCATAGGTGTATCGCTTATCTATTTTAAATTCTCTGCCTTTTATATAGCATTCCAGAAAATTCTCTATTCCCTGAAGCTTCGTACCGACGGGCGACAGACTCATTGACACGCCGTATGACGGCGATGCTGCAGTTCCCGTCACACTGAGTGTAAATGACGGGTACAGCTTTTCCTTATATGCTCTGTTCATACTGTAGCCATCACAAAGAGTACTTGCAAGCTTATCATTCTCATCAGTAAAGCTTCCGCCCTCTTCTATTTCAACCTGACGTTGTTTCAGTGCCGCTACTATATGCTTACACACCGTATCCATTGTCTGATAATACGGACAAGTACACATACTACTCTCAACTCTGTCATCGGCGAATTTCACCTGAATATTATATACCTCATCCCCATCAACAACAGCATTTATCAAATTCTCGCTGCGTTTACGCAGATGTACCCGTCCCTCGTGAAAGTACTCAATTCCACGCTTATAAATAGACTGCGAGCATATACTGCGTATCATTGTATCAGTAATTTTCATCAGATATTCGCCCCTTTCGCGGTAGCTTTATTATCCTTTTATTATACCATACTTTTCTTATTTTGTAAAGGTTTTTAACAAAAAAAGCGAGGCTTATCACAAAAAGCCCCGCTCTTAAATTACATATTTTCCATCGCAGCAATACTCTCAAGAACCTTAGCAAGCATCTCTTTATACTTCTCGCCCTTGGCTCTCTCCTCGTCAACCACCTTCTGTGGTGCCTTTGCCACGAAACCTGCATTGTTAAGCTTACCCTCAACTCTCTTGATTTCGCCCTCAAGCTTCTTCTTCTCGTCGTTGAGTCTTGCAAGCTCCTTATCCTTGTCAACAAGCTCGCTCATCGGGAGATAAATTTCCGCACCCGGAACAATTACGTTCACTGCATTCGCATCAATTCCGTCCTTGGTTGACTTAACCTCAACCTCACTTGCCGATGCAAGCTTTACGAAAAACGCCTCGCCCTTTGTAAAGATGTCAGCCTTATCTGTTACGATAATTGTCTTTGCTTTCTTTGACGGAGGTACGTTCATCTCCGCACGGCGGTTTCTTACTGCACTGATTGCATCCATGATGAGTGTCATTGCAGCTTCATCCTCCGGGAAGCTGAGAGCCGCATCATACTCAGGCCACTGTGAAATCACAATGCTCTCGCCATCATGCGGTAAGTGTAACCAAATTTCCTCAGTTATAAACGGCATGAACGGATGTAAGAGCTGCATTGTGTGTGACAATACATATGTCAGCACATACTGTGCAGTCTTTCCTGTCGGATTCTCCTTATCAAAGAGTCTCGGCTTAATAAGCTCGATATACCAGTCGCATACGCTCTCCCATACGAAATCGTAGAGGTTTGACAATGCAACACCAAGCTCAAACTTGTCAAGATTTTCTGTTACAGTTTTTACTATATTATTATACTTTGATAAAATCCACTTATCCTCAACCTGTAAATCCTCAACCGGCGGAAGCTTATTCTCGTCGATTTCAAGATTCATCATAGCAAATCTTGATGCGTTCCAGATCTTATTTGCAAAGTTTCTGCCTGCTTCAACACGCTCGATATAGAAACGCATATCGTTACCCGGTGCGTTACCTGTTGCAAGATTGAAACGAAGTGCGTCTGCACCGTAGTCCTTGATAACCTCAAGCGGATCAATACCGTTACCAAGTGACTTACTCATCTTTCTGCCCTGTGAGTCACGAACAAGACCGTGAATAAACACATGTTCAAACGGTGCCTTGCCTGTATGCTCCATAGCTGAGAATATCATTCTTGATACCCAGAAGAAAATAATGTCATATCCTGTAACAAGCACGCTTGTCGGATAGAAGTAGTCCATCTCCTCTGTCTTTTCCGGCCAGCCTAATGTTGAGAACGGCCAGAGTGCTGATGAGAACCATGTATCGAGTACGTCCTCATCCTGCTTCACAGCACCGCCACAGTGCGGACAAACAGTGATGTCTTCCTTTGAAACAGTTGTTTCACCACATTCCTGACAGTAGAACGCCGGGATTCTGTGTCCCCACCAGAGCTGACGTGAAATACACCAGTCAAGTACATTCTCCATCCAGTTCATATATGTCTTTGTAAAACGCTCCGGTACAAATGTTGTTGCACCGCTGTTTACTGCCTCGATTGCAGGCTCTGCAAGCGGCTTCATCTTCACGAACCACTGCTTTGAGATAATCGGCTCAACAGTTGTTCCGCAACGGTAGCACTGACCTACGTTATGTGAGTGATCCTCAACCTTAACAAGTAAGCCCTGTGCCTCTAAGTCTTCAATCATAGCCTTACGGCACTCGTAGCGGTCCATACCCTCGTATTTACCTGCGTACTTATTCATTGTAGCATCATCGTTCATAACCTTAATCTGCTCTAAGTTATGACGCTGACCCACCTGGAAGTCATTCGGGTCGTGTGCCGGTGTAATCTTAACGCAGCCTGTACCGAACTCCTTATCAACATACTCATCCGCAATAACCGGGATTTCTCTGCCTACCAACGGGAGTACAAGCTTCTTGCCGATTAAATCTGCATATCTTTCATCCTCCGGATTTACTGCAACGGCAGTATCACCGAACAATGTCTCCGGACGTGTTGTTGCAATGATTACAAACTCATCACTGTCCTTAACGGGATACTTGATATGCCAGAAATGACCTGCATGCTCGCTATGCTCAACCTCTGCATCCGATAAAGCTGTGATACAGTGCGGACACCAGTTGATGATTCTTGAGCCCTGATAGATAAGTCCCTTGTCATAGAGGTTTACAAATACCTCACGAACAGCTTTTGAGCAACCCTCATCCATTGTAAAACGCTCTCTGTCCCAGTCGCATGACGAACCGATTTTCTTGAGCTGGTTAATAATTCTGCTGCCAAAGTTCTCTTTCCAGTCCCATACCTTTTCAAGGAACTTTTCTCTTCCGAGGTCGTAGCGTGTAAGACCGTTATGGTTCTTTCTCAAATCCTCTTCAACCTTAATCTGAGTAGCAATACCTGCATGGTCTGTACCCGGTACCCAAAGTGCCTCAAAGCCCTGCATTCTCTTATAACGGATAAGGATATCCTGCAAGGTTTCGTCAAGAGCGTGTCCCATGTGAAGCTGACCTGTTACGTTCGGCGGCGGAATCACGATTGTGAACGGCTTCTTGTCCTTATTGGGCTTTGCGTGAAAATACCCCTTGCTTACCCATGTGTTATAGAGCTTATCCTCAAACTCTGCCGGGTTATAATTTTTTGCAATATTCTTTGCGTCTTCCATTTATTTCATCCTTTCGGTTTATATTCATCCAAATATCAGCACCACCGCAAAAGCAGCTATAGCTATAATTGCAGCAACACCTTTTATTTTCAGCTTATCCTCTATCGAGGGGTTTTCGTTATTAAAAAACTTTTTAAGCACCCATTCGACTCGGAAAGTCAGAAGGAGTGCAACTATGCCGAGTATTACGGCAATTATTTTTATAATCATACATTCTCCTCCATTCTATCTTATTATTATCTCATTTTATAAGTAATTTGTCAAGAGGTGAACGAGGAAAATTTTCAAAATTTTAGCCGTTCACACCTGTGAACGGCTTATACTTTACTTCTTCACACTCTCCAGCCATATCACAAGCACCGATACATCCGCCGGTGAAACGCCGCTGATTCTCGATGCCTGTCCCAACGACTTCGGACGTACCTTGTTGAGCTTCTGTCTCGCTTCGAGTCTTAAGCCGGTGATTTCCTCGTAGTTGATGTCGGAAGGCAACAGACGTTTTTCCATCTTTTCCATCTGCTTCACCTGTGCTATCTGACGGTCAATGTAGCCCTTGTACTTCATCTTAATTTCCGCCTCTTCAATCACTGCATCAGGCAGTTCGGGACGGTTTATGTCAATTTCCGTAAGCTTTTCGTAATCCAACTCCGGACGCTTGATTAAATCCGAGAGCTTTACTCCCGCCTTTGCTGGGGCAAGTCCGTGCTTTTCAAGCAACGGATTTACAACCTTAGGAGAAAGATTTGTGTTCTCTGCACGCTTGATTTCTTCATCTACCATGCGTAGCTTTTGCTGTAAGCGCTGATATCTGTCCTCGCTGATAAGTCCCACACGGTAGCCTATCGGTGTCAGTCTCTCGTCTGCATTATCCTGCCTTAACAAAAGTCTGTACTCACTTCTTGATGTCATCATTCTATACGGCTCATTTGTGCCCTTTGTGATAAGGTCATCAATAAGTGTTCCTATATATCCGTCCGAACGCTCCAGAAGCATAGGCTCTTCACCTTTGAGCTTCAGTGCCGCATTTATTCCGGCAACAAGTCCCTGTGCAGCTGCCTCTTCATAGCCGGAGGTTCCGTTGAACTGTCCTGCTCCGTAAAGTCCGCTTATATGTTTGAATTCAAGCGTATTATACAGCTGCTGCGGATCACAGCAATCGTACTCGATTGCATATGCACTTCTCATTATCTCCACATTTTCAAGTCCCTTTACACTACGGTACATAGCAAGCTGTACATCCTCCGGCAGGCTTGTTGAAAAGCCCTGTGCATACATTTCCTTTGTCCCCTCACCCATCGGCTCCATAAAAAGCTGATGACGGTTTTTATGGGCAAAGCGAACCACCTTATCTTCAATAGACGGACAGTATCTCGGACCTACACCCTCAACAAGACCGCCGTACATCGCAGAGCGTTCAAGATTATCCATGATGATTTTGTGTGTTTCCTCATTGGTATATACAAGATAACACGGTATCTGTTCACGCTCGATTTTTTCCGTATCAAATGAGAACGGCACAATCTTTTCATCGCCGTATTCAATATCCATCTTACTGTAATCAAGCGAATTTGCATGGATTCTTGCCGGTGTTCCTGTTTTAAAGCGTCTTAAATCAATGCCAAGCCTTTTCAGATTCTCCGACAGCTCGTTTGCAGGGAACATCCCGTCAGGACCGCTTTCTCTTGAATAGCTGCCGATAAGGATTTTCCCCTTTAAATATGTTCCCGATGCGATAATTACAGACTTCGCCTTATATTCAATTCCCGTGTGGGTAACAACTCCGCATACACAGCCGTTCTCGACCTGTATATCAACAATCTCTGCCTGTTTAATGAACAGATTTTCCTGCTCCTCAAGCCTTCGCTTCATTTCGAGGTGATATTTTCCTCTGTCTATCTGGGCACGCAGAGAATGCACAGCCGGTCCCTTACCGCGATTGAGCATCTTTGATTGTACAAAAGTAGCATCCGCCGCCTTGCCCATCTCTCCGCCCAAAGCGTCAATTTCCCTCACGAGATGTCCTTTTGCCGTACCGCCAATACTCGGATTGCACGGCAGGTTTCCTATTGCATCAAGACTTATCGAAAACATTACCGTTTTCATTCCAAGCCTTGCAGCCGCCAGTGCCGCTTCACAGCCGGCATGACCGCCGCCGATTACGGCTACATCAAATTCTCCCAATACCATTATAATTCCTCACTCGTATAAGTAATTTTTGCCTTATTCTTTTCTTTTGATTTTATCATCTTATCAAGCACACGGGTTGCATAAAACTCCATAGGATAGCGTGTGAGACAAAGTCCGATTACAAAGTTGAATATGATAACGAAGCCGGGGAAGATAGCAAATGACATAACCACTATAATCAGAACGCTTAACAGCGTATGGAAAATTGCCATCGGCAAATGTGCAACCGCACACAGTATTGCATTTTTTATCATCTGCATAAAGCTACATTCAAACGTTACCATTATCTGATATACATAATAGTGCATGATTGTATATAGGAAAAGCCCCATAAACAGCAAACAGCACATCAGAAACCACATATATCCGCCGCTTGATGTATAGTTTACATAATAGAAATAGAGTGAATTTACACCCATGAATATTACAACTGCATCGATTATAAGCAAAGCAACAGATTTCTTCAAATTCTCCTTGAATTTATCCCAGCCGTCACTTATAATCCATGCATGCTCGCCTCTTGTATAGCTCCGTGTTATATACGCATACGAAGCCGACACAGGCGCACAACCCCACAGATTAAACACAACCACAGCAAACATTGCACGCATTCCGAAAAGCATTGACTGTGCCGCATACTCTGCACCCTCCATTCCTGCAACAAGCTCTTGTGCAAATTCAAGCCTTACAGGAGCAATTATATATAAGAAAACAATCCACAAAAGACTTGTCAATGAATACAGTGTATTAAGTCCGAGAAATTTTGTCAGCTTATGTAAGACAATATCCCAATACAGGAAATACCCCTTTTTCTTAGGCTCGTTCTTATCAACGCCTTTACCCTCTTTCATATATCTTTGTGCAAATCCCTTGCCATCAAAAAGTCCCATTGTTTTTCAATCCTTTCAATTTGTTTAAATTATGGTTTATGTGGCGTTATTTGAAAATGCAGGGGCGATTCATGAATCGCCCCTACAATGACCATCCGACAAGACGTATAAACCATAATTTATATACCAAAAAATATTTTTTCATAATATATTGTAACACAAAAACTTTTATGATACAATAGTAATATGTAAAATTTTTTTTTAATTTTGGAGTAAGCAATGAAAACCGTTATAATATCAAAAAACGATTCAGGACAGCGTCTTGATAAATTCCTCACCAAATTTTTGCCAAATATGCCTAAAAGCATGCTTTATAAAAGCCTCCGTAAAAATTGCGTACGCATTAACGGCAAGCATGTAAAGGATGGGTCGGTTATGCTTAACGAGGGCGATGAATTAAAGCTGTTCTTTAAGGACGAGTTCTATTCTGCACCCAGGACATTTGTTCCTGTGCCTGTCGATTTTGATGTTGTGTATGAGGACGAGAATATACTTTTAATAAACAAAAAAGCCGGAACTGTCGTTCATGCAGATGACAAAAACACAAAAAACACACTTGTTGAGCAAATGCAAAGCTATTTGTTCAATAAAGGCGAGTACATTCCCGATGAGGAGCAGAGCTTTACACCTGCTTTGTGCAACCGCCTTGACCGCAACACCTCCGGGATTGTCATTGCCGCAAAAAATGCGGCAGCACTGCGTATAATGAACGAAAAAATCCGCAGTCGCGAAATCCACAAGCTTTACCTTTGTATAGCCGACGGTATAATAAACGGCAGCGGCACCCTGGAGGGACATCTCACAAGAGGCGATAAAAAAGTCAGTATTTCCTCTTCCGACAGCAACAATTCAAAGTCTGTCAGACTCAATTACAATGCAATTTCTCACAAGGACAATAAAACACTTCTTGAAATTGAGCTTCTGACAGGACGCACACATCAGATTCGGGCTCAGCTTGCCGATTTCGGGCATCCGTTGACCGGCGATACCAAATACGGCAGTCGTGCAGCAGGCGGATATAAGCTGTGCAGCTACAGGCTTATATTTGATTTCAGCTCGGACAGCGGCGAAATGGAATATCTTAACGGCAGGGAATTTTCGATAACACCCGTATTTTCTGTCAATTTCTGAGATAAAAATCACATTTTCACATACTGTAACACAAAAAATCACCACTTGACAACCCATCTCTTTTGTGATATACTGATAAAGTTCACGGAGAGGTGGCCGAGTGGCTTAAGGCGCAGCATTGGAAATGCTGTGATGTGAAAGCATCCGTGGGTTCAAATCCCATCCTTTCCTTACATACAGCACTTCTTTTGAAGTGCTTTTTTCATAAAGACACATGGATATGGCAGCTGCCGTTTCGGAGGTAATTTTTATGAATGTTTTAATCATGTCTGTGCGTGCCGGATACGGTCATCACAGTACCGGCAAGGCTATAATTGAATACTTTGAGCAATTTGGACACAAGTGCCAAATGCTTGATATCTTCGACTACATAAATCCGCATCTCGGTAATTCAATACAGGACGGATATCTGCTTTCAACGAAGTATTTATCTCCGTCCTACGGACGTATTTACGGATTTCTTGCCGACAAGGACGAACCGTATAATAAGCACTCAATAGTTTCACTGCTTTCAAATGTTGTATCAAAAAAGCTGGAAAACTATGTATATGATTACGAGCCGCATGTTATTATAGGCACACACAGCTATGCCGGTGTAGTAATGAGCATTCTCCGCAAGAAAAAGGTATGCACTTGTCCCACAATAGGAATTGTCACTGACTTTACCGTTCATCCGTTCTGGGAAAGTACATTCCTTGATTATTATGTAATTCCGAACCAATTCCTTACATGGCAAATGACCAAAAAAGGCATTGACGCAGATAAGCTCTTGCCTATCGGAATCCCGGTAAAAAAGCAGTTTTCTTCAAAGCTTCCGAAAGAGGAGGCAAGAAAAATACTCGGAATAAAGAACAAGTCAACGATACTTCTTATGATGGGCTCTATGGGCTACGGAAACGTTACAAAAGCAGTGGAGGAGCTTGACGCATTCGACTCGGATTTTCAGGTACTTTGCGTCTGCGGCTCAAACGAAAAGCTTCGATCGGAGCTTTCACACCGCAGCTTTAAAAAGGACATACACATTTACGGATTTGTCAACAACGTTGACGTTATGATGGACGCTTCCGACATCATAATATCAAAACCCGGCGGTCTTACCTCTTCGGAGGCATTTGCCAAGGGACTGCCCATGATAACAATGAATCCCCTGCCCGGTCAGGAAGACAGAAATACAGACTTTCTCGCCAACTGCGGTGCAGTTATTCAGGTGAACAACAGATACCGCCTGAGCGAGGCACTTACTCAGATTTACTGCTGCGACTGGCGGTTCAACCAAATGCGTGAAAGCATTTCACATCTCGGCAAGCCCAACGCAACAAAGGATTTATATGACTTTGTACTCACTCTCACAAAAAAATAATAATCCTCAAAACAAAAAAACGTATAGCTTCTGCTGCACAAAATTCAGCAGAAGCTATTTTATTGTATAATTTTCATTCCACTGATTTTTTGCTTGAATATCCTGTCGAATTATGGTACAATAATGGTACATGCGACAAAGGAGGATAATCAGTTGGTGAAACAGCTTGATTTTGGAAAGATTATTTTTTATACAGTCATTCTTATCGGCAGCTTCATAGCAGGAATTATACTTACCGATATGCCTGACAGTAATATTGTACTTACTACCGTTATAAACGAAGACATCATACACGCCCCGTCTGCCGCTGCAGAAATGATCGACGGAAAAATAAATATCAATTCAGCAACCGCCCGGACACTGCAAAATCTGGACGGTATCGGCGAAAAGCTTTCGCAGCGTATAATTGACTACCGCACAGAGAACGGCGAGTTCACAAGTCCCGAAAATATAATGGATGTTCCCGGAATCGGCGAAAAGACATTTAATGATATCAAGAATTTTATATGTGTAAAATAATAAACACCTCATTCTCAGTCCAACGCTTTTGGGACAGTCAAGTTGACTGTCCTCTTTTATATGCCGCAAATCTAATTTGTACATAATACCGATATTTGAAACAGGGTGTTGAAAAATGGCAAAAATCAGTATATAATAGGTAAGAAATACAACATCGGAGGATTTTATGTACAATCGTGAAAATATAAGAAACATTGCAATTATTGCACACGTCGATCACGGCAAAACAACTCTTGTTGATGCTATGCTTGCTCAAAGCGGTACATTCCGTGAGAACGAAACAGTCGAGGAGCGAGTAATGGACTCAAACGATCTTGAGCGTGAGCGTGGTATTACAATTCTTGCAAAGAATACATCACTTTATTATAAGGATACAAAAATAAATATCATTGATACTCCCGGACATGCCGACTTCGGCGGCGAGGTTGAGAGAGGTCTTGAAATGGTTGACGGTGTACTTCTGCTTGTTGACGCATTTGAGGGCTGTATGCCGCAGACACGTTTTGTTCTTTCAAAGGCACTTGCTTTGAATCTCAAGCCGATTATAGTTGTCAACAAGGTTGACCGCCCCAACGCACGTCCGTATGAGGTAGTTGATGAGGTACTTGAATTATTTATTGACCTCGGTGCAACTGACGAGCAGCTTGATACTCCCGTTATATTTGCGTCGGGACGTGACGGCTGGGCGACTGCCGAGTACAATCCCGAGCAGCCTAAAGAGGATTTAAAGGAGCTGTTTGAGCTTATTGTCAACGCTAT
The DNA here is from genome assembly GCA_045542415.1 of Clostridia bacterium. Classification (GTDB taxonomy): domain Bacteria; phylum Bacillota; class Clostridia; order UBA1381; family UBA1381; genus UMGS1958. Next base: position 27,112 of record JAZQKZ010000106.1, on the reverse strand, counting down.
CCCCTGCCCGGACTGCGAAGATGACGCACCGTTCCAGATGCTCGTTTCAAACATCGACTATGACGAATACACAGGACGTATTGCGGTCGGTAAAATCCAAAGAGGTAAGATAACAACAGGTATGCCGCTGTCAATCTGCCGCCATGACGGAAAGACAGGTCACGGCAAGGCTGTGAAGCTCTTTACCTTTGAAGGACTGGCTAAAACCGCTACTGATGAGGTAGGTGCCGGTGACGTGGTTGCAATTTCAGGTCTTACCGACATTAATATCGGTGAGACAGTATGTGACACGAACACTCCCGAAGCTTTACCATTTGTAAAGATTGACGACCCCGTATTATCAATGACATTCAGTGTCAATGACAGTCCGTTTGCCGGTCAGGAGGGTAAGTTCGTTACATCAAGACATCTTCGTGACAGACTTTTCCGCGAGCTTGATTCAAACGTCAGCCTGCGTGTAGAAGAAACAGATACAACAGAAGCATTTATCGTATCGGGCAGAGGCGAGCTGCATTTATCTGTACTCATAGAAAATATGAGACGTGAGGGATATGAATTCCAGGTTTCAAACCCTGTTGTTATCTTTAAGGAAATTGACGGAGTCAAGTGCGAACCAATTGAACGTCTTACAATTGACGTTCCGACGGAATGCACAGGTGTAGTTATGGATACAGTCGTAAGCCGTATGGGTGAAATGACAAATATGGAGCCTACAGCTCAGAATTATACAAGACTTGAATTCCTTATTCCGTCAAGAGGTCTCATAGGCTTCCGAAGCGAAATTTTAACAGCTACAAAGGGTACTGCTATTGTAAACAGTATATTAGAATGCTACGAACCGTACAAAGGCGATTTCCAGGGACGCAACCGAGGCACACTCATTGCATGGGAGGACGGAGTTACTATCACCTACGGACTCTACAATGCACAGGAGAGAGGCACACTCTTTGTCGGAGCGGGAGTAAAGGTATATGAGGGCATGATAGTCGGCGAAAGCTCACGTCTTGAGGACATCACCGTAAATGTATGCAAGAAAAAGCATGCCACAAATACAAGAGCATCTGGTTCAGATGATGCCTTAAAGCTCACACCACCAAGACAGTTGAGCCTTGAGCAGTGCCTTGATTTCCTCGCAGAGGATGAGCTTCTTGAGGTAACACCGAATAATCTGCGAATCAGAAAAAGAATATTAAACACAGATTTGCGTATGAAAGCGGCAGCAAGAAAGAAATGACAACTGTGATACAGCAAGTCTGAATGACTTGCTGTATTGTTGTTTTTTCTGCTATAGTGAAATATTATTTTTGACTATAGTGAAATATTATTTTTTGACACAACTTGACACAGTAGATAAAGTGTGATATTATTATAATATATTTTTTAGGCAAAAATAACAAGTAATCTAATAAGGAGAACACTATGAAAAAAGGAAGACTTGAACAGGTTATAGCTGTTGCAGCTCGCACAAAAAATGCTCTTATAAAGAGCTGGGAGGATACACAATCCTTTAAGTATAATGCTTATGTTACCGGAAAAGGAACTTTACCCGAGGGAATAGGATTGACAGGTCTTTTGTTGCTTGCCGTTGCATTTCGTGAAGAGCCAAAAGTTATAAATGATGCCGACAAGGAAAAAATAAGCAAGATTACAGAGACATCTATAAAGAGTCTTCGTAACTATACTGCTGACGGGTATAAAATAGATCCTCTTGCTGATGTTGAATTTTTTGACAAAGAGCACGGATATATAGACACTCTTACCTGGTGTCTATCTTCTGCTATCCTGGCAAGATATGCCGAAAGGAAAAAGGTTATATCAATTTCAGGAGAAATACATCAATATATATTAGAGATGATTGCCCATGGCATAAAGTCCTTATTGGACTCTCAAAGAGAAGACGGAACATGGGGGTTTATGACAGATCCGGAGTCTTCTAAATCTCTTTATTTTACATATACGGCAAACTCATCTCTTGCAGACTTCTTTGACTATATTCTTGGCGAAATAGAAGAAGTTGAGCAGATTAATGAAGCTGACGACCAACCTGATAACGCAGATTGTGAAGTCATTGAATATATCAATTCTAATCTTGAGTATGATGTAGAAGAAAAGGCGAAAAAAGTTCGCACAAAACTCCAGGAATGGTTGTTGATGAATGCACTTCCACTTATTCCCAAAGTAGCTTCATGTACTTCACTATCTGATGAAGAACGCGAAAAACTCGGTATATGGAAACATGATTTGATTGACCTCGATGACGGCTCGGATCTTAAGATGTATTATAATCTTTACTATGCCTACTATCTTATAGAAATGATGGTAACTTCATCGGTAGATTATTATTATGAGGACACCGTATGTCAGAGTAAAGAATCAATCAGAAAACTTGCAAAGTATTACAGCAAAGAAGGTCTGATGACAGATGGAGATTGTGAATATTTCTTCGGCTATTTGGATAAGGGTGATGAGTTTGCTATAAAAGAATATGAAAACCTTTATAATATGTGTGTTGAACAGGCAATACATTCAACTAGAAACCAATATATTTCTGCATCAAGAACCGGGGATTTCTTCTGGAGCGACGAAACCGGTTCATCCGAGCTTGAAATATCCTGGGCACACACAAAGAGATCCGTTAGCGCCGAAGCAAGAAATGTTTTAAAGAGGCTCAAAAACAAACTGACCGACCCGTCAATCGCTTCATCTGCTCTTCGTGCAAATGTAATTTACAGCTATTATGTAACTGATACCCCGGATCTTACAGTTGAAAGACTTTTTGATGACATTTGTGCAGATGCATATACAAATGAGACTCCTTTAGATGGAAAATTTATAAACGGTCTTTGGGATACTGTCGGATACAATCTTCTTGTAACAGAGCGCTCAATTGAATCAATCGTAGATTTTTATGATTATGTGCGCAAGTTTGGTGAAAAACCTAAGAAACAAAAAGTCACAACAAAAGTCACCGAGAAAGCACCCATCGAATCAGCAATCGAACAGAAAATCGCTGAATATCTTAACAGTGACGCTGGAAAAGAAATTATTGCAAATGTAGCCGCCACAGCTGTTAGTACACCTGTAGTCAATACTTCTGCCATAACATCGGATATCGAATCACTAATTGACAATATTCTTAAAACGATTGATGAGATCAAAGAAACAGCAGCATTTGTTAATCCTGAGGATACAGCAGCGGATGAGGATGACAGACTTATATCAGCTCTCGTTATGCTTTATGATGAATTGGAAAACGGAAATCTCAGAAGGAAAATCAGCTCGGTGCTTGATAAGACAGATAAAGAAGCTATCAAGAAAACAGCAACAAAATATACAGCAAACTCCAAGGATCTGTTTAAGCTTATGGTAGAAAACATCGAGGATTCAACCTCTACACCTGTAGCTCTTTACAAAAAAATAAAACTGGTAAAGCTCTAATAGACAAATAAACAAAATGAGGAGACAAAAAAATGACAAAGTGTTATACTTTTTACTCATATAAAGGCGGTTCAGGCCGAAGTACTGCTGCTATAAATACAGTAAAGCATCTTATAACCGAACTGAATGCCACATCAAAAAACCCAATACTTATCGTAGATGCCGATCTTGAAAGTGCCGGTCTTACATATTATTTTGGCCTAGACAAAAGAATATGTGGACGTGGTTTTTCTGATGTGATTCATACAAGCAAAATCCTTCAAAATTTGGATATCGTAAACATGAATACGGCTTTCGAGGGAAGTACCACTAAGCCCAAATCCTTTTCACATCAGGTCAAAGCTTTTATGTCAAACATTTTCGCAGATAACGAGTTGGAAATGTTTGATGATATGCTTGTGAGTAAAACAGAAAATGACATGTTTGAATACATTCTCGGTTGTCTAAACGGATTATACAATACCAACAAAGAAACCCTGAATGAGATACAGATGCACTTTGATCCTCGTGCAAAGAATTTACTTCCGGATATCAAACGTATTCACAACGATGATAATTTAAGTGCAGAAGAAAAGGTAGAAAAGAAAAGAAAAGCACTTCAGAAATTCTTGCCTCCTATAAGCTTTGTAGATGTTTCTGAACATTTCGGCTGCAATGACGGAACAGTAAAATTTCTTGGAGTTGATGTGTATGGTAACAAAACCAGAGTCGCCGGTCATGGCACTGATGAACTGATAGATAAATTTATTGAAGCCTGCAATTCCAGAAATTATTCTGCCGTTGTCTTCGACTGCGGAGCCGGAACCCAAAGTACCGCAAATGAACTTCATAAAGTGTCCGATGTAATAATTTATTGTATGCGTCCTACATCTCAGTTTATCAGCGGAACATTGACCAATCTCAACAATTATTGCACGGCTATCAAAGACTCTATGATTGAAAAAGAGAAAGATGCATCAAAAAAAGGCGTAATTATTCTTCCTACTGCTGTATCGGGAAACCAATCAGACAAATCCAATCCGCTTTGTGACGATAGCTTCTCAAAGATTCAAGGAATTGCCGCTCAGTTTAGTGAAATAGTAGATGGAGAGTTTTGCTCTGTAGATAAAGCACTTTGCGAGGTTGAATTATTCAAATGGAAAGAGCTTATTCTCGGTGCAAAGGTTATAGGTGTAGAGGATAATACTATTCTTAAAAAGATTGATGAATACGAAGAATCAGAGGATGCAAAAGCAGCGATAAAAACATATTCAGCTCTTGCAAAGTGTATGGTCAAAAACTCATAACACAATCACGGAACAACTATAATTCAGTAAAAAACGCAGAGCTTTATAATTGGTTTTGCGATATGATGGAGGCTAAAATGCTCGAATATAAAGACCTTGTTGGAACAGGAATATTATCCGAATCAATTTTTCAACTGATTTTCACCGATAAACCCAATATACAAAGAAAAATGCTAGCAGGAAGGTCATTAATCAGAACTTCGTACCGCATTTGCTGTTTTTATGTATCCCTTGTGCAGGCATATATAATTGGCGAGGCAATTTACCGGGATTGCAGAGTAACTGAGCTGGGTTATCCTGAGAAACTTATAGATGCAGTCTGTCGCAATTGGCCTATCGGCTCCGGAACCGAAATTTCGCAAAATAGTAAAACTGTCTTTTCGACGCTTATGGATATTTCTGCAAGTGCTATTTCCGGAATCGTATCAGAAAACTCAGCTTTGGTTTTTAAAAAATTCCGTGAGACCTATAAAAAATTTGAGGACGACGATTACAGAGATAAAAACAATGATTGGGATGATGCTGATATTCTTGCTCTATTAAAGGCGTTTTCATTACTTTCATGTACTGAGGTTGATTTTGAAGCTCTCAGGTTTATATTCCGAAACAAAACAGATTTTACAGTAAGCTGTGACCCGTTTGTTGTTTTCTATGAAAATGACTACAGGGTTGGTAGAAAAACAGATGAGGGCTACTCTCTTGTTTCTGTAAAAAAAGGTGAAAAAAACGGTGAGCTTATTTTGAATGTCACAGAACTTCAGAAAAGGTGCAGTTCATCTCAGGAAATACGTCCTATACGCAGACAGGCATCGAAAGATGAGAATTTAAGAATGATATGTAAGGCTTTGGGCATGAATACCGAGTGGTATGAGGTGGAGGAGTGCTGGTGTGACCTTGCATTTCTTGATTATATCACAGGTGTTACCCGCAAATCATTAAAAAAATTCTGGGCGAACCGTGTTAAAGACGATAACATGGATGTTACTTTATTGCTTAAAAATGTTTTCGATGGAACTGAAATGCAGGATCGGATAACTGCAGACAAGAAAATAACGCTTGAGAACATTGACACAATATTCTACGAATTGTATATAAACTACGGAATATTCAAAACAATGTGGGGTGTTTTCTACGATAATCCTGAGTATAAACACAGCAGGACTCTTTTTGGGATTTACATGGACGAGTTTGAGGATATAGGAAAAATTACTCATGACCAGCGTATGCAGTATGAGCGTGAGTGTGACATACAGATAAACTCAAGACTCGAAAAGCTTAAAGGGTTTGTTTCTCAGAGTACCGTACAATACGATAAAAGAATGAGAGCAATAAAGGCAGAATGGAGAGCAAACTGTATTTTAAAAGCTGCCGGAATTCGCGGAAATAATCTGTTCACAGATGAAGAAGCGATACTTTCAATAGATAATTACTTTGAAATGATAAAGAATCCTACTACCACTCTCAAAGCGGATCTGAATTCAGCGATGTCATTTCTTATAGAACTTTACGGACCTTTGCTTAAAGTCAGTGCAGACTTTGATGATGAAGACTATGCATCTCAGGTTAGTGCAATTAAGGAAGAAAACAAAAACAGAAGCACAACCGAGCTTTTTGAATGCTTTAATGAGATTGTGGAGAAATCGATAGAAAACCCGGTTATCGAAAAGCACATAGGAAGAAGTCAGGGAATATGTGATCCGAGAATGCTAAGTTTTGTAAGCCGCAGTGTTACAAAGCATTTTGAAAAAGGTGAAAAGAGTGCAATAACAAAACGCAGTATCTTTGTAAGCTATTGCCATGCAGATAAGGAAAAGGTCGAAAAATATGTAGAAAAGTGGCTCAATGCCGGATATAATATTTTCTTTGATGAAAAACGATTCAAGGCAGGTTACGACTGGCAGGAGAAAGCATTTGATGCGATAGAGTCAGAAGAATGTGTAGCCGTTTTTGTATTTATGAGCCGTGCTGCTGCGGTGAGTGATGCTGTTTATCTGGAGGTTGAGCATGCAGCCATGCTTAATAAGAACGGTGAGAAAGATATTGTTATTGCTCCTATAAATTTAGAGTCAGAAGAAATTGATGATTATCTAGCAGAGCTTATACATTCAAAGAAGTCAGGAACTTATACAAGTAAGTTGCGGCCGAAATTCAACGGCGGAAATATAATACATTATAATTATGATACTGAGATGGATACAAAGGTTGAGCTTCGCATAAGAGAATTACTTCTGACCGGAGACGGAGACGATTATGCTTACAGCGATAAATACAATGATTTTGAACTTGCGGTAGCAAATTTTTATTCGTTCCTGAAGTATGGAGATGAGCAATTTACATGGAGAGGGGCAGAAGAAATCGACGAGGCGTTCAGTAGCGGAAGATATAATCCTGCGAAGTGCATTTTTCCCTTGGTTGTATCGGTAAAAGAGACGAAAATCAAGCGCGACACTATAGCACTTGCGGGATATGAAATAATAAGAGGAAAGGGTGCGGACAATCTTGGTACCAACTATATTCTTTCCTCAAAGAGACTGGCACCGGATGACTATTATTGCATCCCCAATTATCGTGCTATGGCTGACGACGGTTCATGGATGGTTAATCCGCTGATGATATGTAATGATTTTTTCGCAGAGAATATGCAGGAGGATTAATAAGTGGGACAATTAAAGATAAAGAACGGAAAAATTAATTTTTGCTGTAAAATGCATCACTGCGAGCATAGTTGCTGCGGACCGTTTGCAGGAATTACAGGAGAACTGAGCAGCATTGACAGGCGTCCGTTTGACGAGATAGTACTGACTCCTAATGATTATCAGATTCTTTATGAAAACGGATATGCAGATCTTATTGAGGAGGGCTACTCCCCGGAAACAGGGAAAAAATATTATAAAATGGCTTTAGAGGAAGACGGCACCTGCAAAGCATTTGTGCAGGGTAAATGTTCTATACATAGCGTGAGTCCGACACTGTGTAAGGCGTTCCCATTTTATTTTGATATGTTTTCAGGGCTTTGTGCAATAAATTGCGAAGGCTTTTCTGATGATTACTGGACAGATCTCAAGGACTATTCGGAATATTTTGAACATGCAAAAAAAATGTACGAATTCTGGATAGATTTTTATACAAACAATGAAGATTCAAAGCAATTATAAATTAACCGCTGAGAGTCTGAAGAAAGAGAACATTAAATTATGAATCAATTTTCCACTCCGCTTGCCGATGCACTTGCGAAGCAGGCAAAGGATGCTGTTATATCATTCGATGTTCCCGGACATAAGGGAAGGATATCGGAGCTTGGGACATATTTTGGAGATAATTGTCTTGCTCTTGATAAGAATTCGCGAAAGAGTATAGACTATCTTTGTCAGCCCCGAGGAGTTATCCGCGAAGCCGAAAAACTTGCAGCAGATGCATTTGGAGCAAAGAATGCTTTTTTTATGGTCGGAGGAACCACATCATCAGTACAAGCCATGGTTATGAGTGCATGTGCCCCGGGCGAGAAAATAATACTTCCCAGAAACGTACATTACAGTGTTATAAATGCTGTAATACTTGCAGGAGCAGTTCCTGTATATATTTCTCCCCAAGTGCATCCATCTATAGGTATTTCGCTTGGAGTACGTATTTCCGACCTTGAGGAGTGTATAGAACAAAACAAAGATGCAAAGGCAATTTTTGTTAATAATCCGACGTATTACGGAATCTGTTCTGATTTGAAGTCGATTGTAGAACTGGCACATCTCAATGGAATGCTTGTTCTTGCAGATGAAGCTCATGGAACACATTTCTATTTTGCTGACGGACTACCTGCCGCTGCAATAAGATGTGGAGCCGATATGTCAGCAGTGAGTATGCATAAAACGGGCGGCTCTCTCACTCAAAGCTCAATTCTTCTAGCAGGAGAGAGTATGTCAGCAGAGCATATTACGAACATAATAAATCTCATAAGAACGACAAGTGCCTCATATCTGCTTATGGCATCGCTTGATATTGCAAGGCGTTATCTTGTGACAGAAGGTCGGAATGTGATAAAAAAAAATCTTACTCTGGCAGAAAAGACAAGAAAAGAAATAAATAAAATAGGAGGTTACAATGCCTTTGGCTATGAAATTATAGACGGCGATTCGATTTTTGATTTTGACAGAACTAAGATATCAGTTAATACTTTCGGAGTGAATCTTGCAGGTATAGAGGTATATTCCCTGTTGAGAGATAAATATGGGATACAGATTGAATTTGGTGATACAAGCAATATTCTTGCCATAACTTCACTCGGTGATAGCGAAGACGATCATACAGCTCTTATTAATGCATTATCAGACATTCGCGCGTCACATACAAAAACCAATTCCCTTTGCTTTTTGTATGAATACATAGCTCCGATAGTTGTGTTACCTCCTAGAACAGCGTTCTATTCCAAGAAAAAAAGTGTTTCTATCTACGAAAGCAAAGGTTGCATATGTGGTGAAGCTGTAATGTGCTATCCTCCCGGAATACCTATACTCGCCCCTGGTGAGCTTATTACAGATGAGATAATTCTGCATATCCTTAATGTTTCCGAAAAAGGCTGTACCGTAACAGGACTTTCAGAAAAAAATAGTATTATGGTTGTTGAATAACAAAAGCATTGTCAAAAGGTTATAAATCACCTTTTGGCAATGCTTTTTCAATTATCTTCCAAAACCGAACGGTCTTTTAACCGTAACACCCATCAATGCATATACTGCATTTCTTGCACTTAAAACCTCCTGCTCAAGCGTACATGACGGAGCCGCATTTTCCATAAACTGACCTATTACATAGCAGTTGTCGCACGGCTGTAAGTCAGGAAGCGTATGCTTTTGCAATGTAGCGAGCGGTGCAGTCTTATAGGGATAATTCGTAATCATTGTAACGGTTATGTTCTTAATGATTTCCTCCCACTCGTCCATTATTCCCAAATGACAGCAAAGCTCATATAAAAGCTCCGTTCCCGTACATTCACGCATGGGCTTTTCCACAAAGTTTCCGTACGAGCTGCAATACATTCCCTTTACGTTGATACAGCCTGTAAGCGGCTTTGATACAAGCTCCGCTGCTGCACTGATATCCTCATCCGTAATATCCGCACTGTCGGCACCGTCAGCTCCCGAAATAGCCGACTCAATAGCAGAATCAACCTCTGCCGCATCAGCTTCAAGCGATGATATCCCCTCGCCCGTCAGCTTCATTCTCCAGTTAGAGCCTGTAAGAAGAAGTGATATTCCTTGTTCGGCATCCGAGCCGATAATTTCACATATTTTCTTTATGAGATAGTTGTTTTCATCAACAATTGACAGCTCCATTGAATCGGGGCAGTCTGCAAGTATAAGCTCAGGAATCCCGAATTTATCCTCATTCATTGCCGCCTGCGACCATATAGGAAGTGACGGCGGAATTTCTTCAATAAGCGGCGCACTCTCACTGTGCGAACCCTCACTCATATTATCAGAAATTCTTCCGGCATTGAATATCACCTTGTCCTCTGAATTAAGGTATATCGTCATTCTCGTACCGTCATCATCAAGGTGAATTGCACCGACATGATTATCATTCGTCTCAATCCCCGTAACCTCTGCTTTCGGACGGTAATCCACACCATTTGCCACGAGATAGTTCTCAAGTGCCTTTACCGCTGAAAAATCATAATACAGGGTATCATAGAAGCCCGGCTGCGGCGAAGTAACAAGTACCTGCTCCGCACGCTTGATAAATTCCGACACCTTATGCTCATCCCGCAACCCGAAGCTCATTTCTATAAAGTCAAAAAGATCCGATTCAAAAATCTCGCTCATATCGGCAAAATATTCACGGATTGACACTCCCTCAAGCCCGTTTCCGGAAAGCTTTTTTAATGCCTTATTAATTACTTTGAGAGTATTACGGTCAGGCGAAATATCAACGGCTCTTACATTGCCCGATCCGTCAATAAGCTTTACTGTCGGCTCAGAGGTGAATGCCGCATTATCTATCATATCGCTGATGCTGAGATTATCCTCGTTTACTGCTTCGATATCCTTCATAAGCTTTTGGAACACGTCCCCTATCGAGCCATACTCCTCACTTATTGCACCGTTCACCGGCGCACCGTAAACATGAATGGAGCTTCCGTCATAGCCGCCGTCCTTTATCAGATATGCCGCCGCAGCAAGTGCCGCTACAGAGCCTCCTGTAATATAGATATTTTTTGCTTTCGGAAGTGTGGTGGCTGTTGTTGACGACAACAAGCCCTTACGCTTTTTTACTACCTTAACCGCCGCCGTTGTTGCTGCGGTTGCCGCAGCAGTAACAGCCGTTGCCGCAAGCAGCTTCTTAAAAATCGGTGATTTCAAAAAATCTTTTATTCTTTTTTTCACGTCTGTTCTCCTTATTCCCCAATCACCGGATCCATAACAGCCTTCGGAACGCCGTTTTCCATAAACAGAGCTATTGTCGAGCTTGATGCAAGGTCAATATTCTGGAATACATATCCCGTACCTTTTGAATCAATCGCAGCTATATTAAACAGTGTTGTACCCAGCGTATATGATGAGCCGTCCTCATTCTGCGCAGGCGGATCAAGACTTATTATCGTATCATTTTTAAATACAAATCCTTTTTCAAAACGCGGTGTTCCCTTTGCTATTGACTGAATATCCTTTGTTACCGGTTCAATAAACATCTGAACAAAATCTATTCCTGTTTTGTTTATCATCTGAAAACTCAGATCAACCGCACGGGTTGTCCCGTCGCTTTCCTTTACCGATACATTTGTCTCTCCGCTTTCTGCAGCCTTTTGTGCTGCTTTTTCTCCCGAATCCGGAGCTGCTGTTGCGACCGGCATAAAAGTCGGTGCTGAATTTGATACTTTATTTACAATATTGCTTTTCTCTTCTGCCTTGTTCCCACATGCGCCAAGCACTGCCACCGCAGCAAGTGCTGCTATAAATACAACTGATTTCTTTAACATACCTTTACTCTCCTGAATATTATATTTTACTTGCTCTTGTAACCATTGAGTGCTTTATCATACGGCACTATCTTATGCAGTATTCTTATAGCACATTTACGGACAAACAGATTCATCGACCATAATCTGTAATACAGCTTATAAAGCAGGTTATCACAGGAAATATAGCGTTCTCCACGATAGAATCCCTTTGCAACGGCGATAATCTGTTCCTCTGTTATTCCGTATTCCTTTACCCACTGATGGTCTCCGCACATTATATATGTTCCGTCATCTCTCTTCCCCAGACAGCGATGCATTACATGCGATCCGTCTGTACGGATATATACGGGGAGATCATATTTCTTAAGCCCTCCTTCGTATTTCACCAGATACACGTTATCAAGCCTGTTACGAAGCATCGGCCACATACTTGTTCCGACAGGTGTTGCTACAAAAAAACCCTCGGACTCAATATAATCCTTTATATGCGAAATCTCCATCAAGCCTACTCCTTTTAATGTTAATATACTATCATTATAACACAAAGCCGCCGAATTGACAATATAAAAATACAATATTTACTTGATTTTTATTTTGTAATATGGTAAGATTTATTAGAAATTAAGCTACGGAGGCAAAAAAATATGAATAAAAGAATTATTGCATTTATCATGTCACTTACTGTTGCCATACTTTCGTTGTCGGGAGTACTTGCGGCACAGATTACCTATGACACCGGAATCAGCGTGTCGGTTGACGGTAAAAAAGTAGAATTTGACCAGCAGCCTGTTATTGCAGATGACAGAACTCTCGTTCCCGTGCGTGCTATATTTGAGGCACTTGGCGCTAAGGTCAGCTGGAACGGCGAAACAAGAACCGTCACATCTTCAAAAGACGATACAAGCTGTACTCTTACAATCGACTCAACAATCATGAAAGTCAACGGTATCGAAAAAACTCTTGACGTTCCTGCTATGATAATAAACGACAGAACTCTTGTACCCGTGCGTGCGATAAGCGAAGCATACGGCTGTAAGGTAGAGTGGGTTCCGGACACAAAAGAGGTCATTATCACCTCATCAGTGCAGACGGAAGCCACATCTGAACCGATACCCGAACCGACATCAACCCCTGAACCGACAGTTGCTCCGCTTACCGATGCATTTGCAGACAAAACAATATGCGTTTTCGGTGACAGTCTTGTTGCAAACAGCACCACATGGATAAATGAGGTGAAAGCAGCATTGGCACCGGAGTCAATAGTAAAGGTATATAGCGGTACACTCCCCTTAATCTCAATGGAATATCAGGACCTCTCATCGGAAAAATATACAAGTCAGATTCCGGAAGATACCGACTATATACTTGTATATACAGGACTCGGAGAATGGGCATGGAACTACACAGCACGCAGTTCAGGCTACGGAACATCACTTGAGGAGGGACTTGATAATCTTTATTTTAACCTGTCAAGAATTTTCCCCGATGCAAAAATTATATTTATGACAATACCCTACGGAACTCTTGCAGCCGAAAAGGTAGATGCAAACGGCTTATATAACAGAGTCGGACTTTCACCGTTTGAAATGTCTGAAATAACAGTAGAATTTGCAAATAACACCGGCAATGGCGTTATAGACCTCTACAACGAGACAGGCTGGGGACCCGAAAATTATAAGGACTATATGCGAAATACGGACGGAAGCTATATCCATACAAATGCACAGGGTTCAAAAATTATTGCACAGCTGGTAATTGACTATCTTATGGAGGACATTGAGAATGAGTAAATGGATTTCAGCATGGGGAAATGCAACTTCAATATCTGAGCGACGCGAGGGAAATTACGCAAAAAATCTGACTCTGCGTTACAGCCTCAGATGTATGCTTGACGGAAGCAAAATACGGATAAGATTTTCCAATATATGCGGCAGTGAGCCGGTGCGTATAACAAGGGCATATACCGCCGTATATGCAGGCGAAACCAAAATCCTTGCCAACAGCTCGGTTCCCATCACATTTAACTCCTCCGAATCCGGAACAATCCCGGCAGGTGGCGAGCTTCTATCTGACGAGACAGATTTTGAATGCATCAGAGGTACGAATATAGCAATAAGCATGTATTTTGAAGATATGACACAGCTCATGTCTTCAGTATGTGTAAGCGGACCATTATCGGAATTTTACTTTGCCGAGGGCGATTTTTCAGCAGCTACGGAGCTTCCGATGGATCTGCGTATGCCCTCGCCGTCATGCTATTTCCTTAACACCGTTGATATACTTGCGGACAATAATGCACAAAGCATTATTCTCTACGGAGACTCAATAACAGCACAGTCATGGCCTGACAGACTCAATCTGAAGCTTCTTGAAGCAGGCATAAACACAGCTGCTATACGACGAGGCGTAAGCGGCTCAAGAGTACTCGGACAGTATGACTGCGTGCAGTATGCACATTACGGGTTAAGCGGCAAAAACCGTTTTGTCCGTGAATGTAACTGTACCGGTGCTGATTCCGTGCTGATATTTCACGGTATAAATGATATTATCCATCCCGACGGAATCAATCCGTACAGACCCATGAGCAACTTCCCCACTCTTGAGGAAATGATGGAGGGCTTGCGTTATTATATAAATGAAGCACGAAAAATGGGGCTCAGGGTTTATATGGCAACGCTTTTGCCGATAGAGGGCTGGAGAACGTATGAGCTATGGCGTGAAGAGCTTCGCTGTAAGATTAATGACTGGATAAGAACAACCGACGAAATTGACGGAGTTGTGGATTTTGATAAAGTATTGCGTGATGCAAACAATCCGTCCGCACTCAGAGCGGAATTTGACAGCGGCGACCATTTACATCCAAGCAATGACGGTGCACAGGCACTTGCCGAAAAGGCATTTGAGGTGCTGTTTTCAGACAAAAAATAAAATTCTTTGGGTATTGCTTTTTTGACAGAAATATGATATAATGCTAATAGGTGTAATTTGTCTGAATTAGAATATAATTGAGGATGATTAGATGAAAGCAATTATAAAAAAAATAACCGCAACATTGCTCACTCTTGCACTGATATCCGCAGGAGCAGGTGCATTTGCATCTGAATCGGCACTGCTCGATTCAAGAAACGAATCACAACGCTTCCGCACAGAGGCAAAGAGCCTTTATCAGTACGGCAAGTTTATGAGCGATGATGAAGCACAGGCGTGCTTCAATGCATTGCAGGACACAGAGATAGTCGAGTTTTTACATGACAGCATGTTAAGACGTGATGAGGAGATTTTTATATCAGAATTCGGTGAAATAACCACCGATGACCTCTATACCTATTATACAGCTGTTCTTAACAATTATCCTGATTTATACTTTGTATCAATGTACTATGATTACTACATTTTTGATGACGGCACTGTAGATTCTCTTGTTCCCATTTATACAATGGAGGAGGCAGAAGTTGCAAGCATTCAGGCGACTATCGACGAAGAGGTTGCAAAAGCCTGCTCCGTTATTGATGACGGAATGAGCGACTTTGATAAGATTACAGCTGTACACGACTACTTTGCCGATAATTACAGTTATGACTACAAGAACCTCAGAGATACAGAGTATATGCGTAAGCATAATATAGTCTCGCTCTTTGTCGATAAGACTTCCGTATGTCAGGGCTACGGACTCGGCTTCCAGTATGTAATGCAGAAGCTCGGCATAGAATGTATCACTGTTCAGAGTCCGGCTATGTCGCATTTATGGAATCTTGTCCAGCTTGAAAACGGGAACTGGTATCATGTGGATGTAACCTGGGATGACCCGTCACAGGACTGGTACAATCCCGACTATACACCAACCATGTCTGACGAAGCATATGAAATGGCTATAGGTGATGTGAGAACATACTTCATGTTAAGTGACAACAAGATAAAATCACAGGATCCTCCTCACCATTCATACTCGCCCGACGGCATGGCTCTGGATGACACATACGCAGAAACCGGTATGCTCGATGTGAACACTACCGTCGCATATTGCAGCGGAAAATGGTATTATGTTGACAATGCCAACAATTTCCATGCATACAGCACAGCTGATAACAGCGATGAGATACTTTTTACCACAAAAGCAGGATGGCCTTATGTAGCATCTTTCTCGGATGTGTATGAGTACAACGGTAAAATATACTATAATACAGCAACAGACATTATGGTTTATGATCCCGCCACCGGCACCAACAGCGTATATATATCAAATGCAGACGGTGTAGGTAATGGCACTTGTATTTACGATATGTCTGTTACAGGAAATGAAATCTCTTATGTAACAGCTGCTGACTATCTCGGTACTTCATCATCAGAGCATACAGCAGTAATCAAGTCTTCATCGATAACAGCAACTACAATCCCGAATTACAGCGGTTCAGGCAATACTTTGACCGTATCAGCTATGCATACAACCGCCGGCGCTACAGTAGTAAATATCACAGGAGATTCAGTAAGCGGCACTGTCGTAGCTGCCGATTACTCTGACGGTAGGCTGGTTTCAGTTAAAATCAGCGATGCAGCAGAAACGGTAACATTCGATGGAATTGCAGCAGATGAAGTTTATGTATGGAAATCAAAGGATTCAATGGAACCTCTTTGCAGTCCGTATGTTATCAAATAAAGCATTATTAACAAGGTACTGCCCATGCAGTACCTTGTTTTCTATTATTGCTCTTTCCGAATATTATCTACCTTGCTTTATACAAGAATGTGTCAGGCCACCGATATCATAAAATATAGAATTATTGCGAAAGTACTGTTGCAATATTCCCTGACGTATGCTATAATACGGATGAGGTGATGTAAATGGATATATTTGAAGGCAAACTTTCCGATAATTCGGTATGGATAACGCTCACACCAACTCCACTGGCTCAAAAATTACCGTTCTATATTTCAGAGGCAGGGCATTTCAATGTATTTTCAGATTACATGGTAAAGCGTGATACACATGACAGCTTTTTGCTTTTATATACCTGTCACGGCACAGGCATTATAACAACCGGCAACACAACCGTACAGCTTCCGCAAAATCATGCTGTTATTATAGACTGCCATACTGCCCATGAATACTATTCACAATCTGATAACTGGGATTTTCTGTGGATACATTTTCACGGCACCGGAATTGAATCACTGTTTGAAATCATTTATCCGGGCGATTCGGTACAGCCGATAAATATGACAGGGACTGAGGATTTTAAATATAACATCAAACTCGTTATGGACAGCGTAATAAAGAACGATATAAAAAGCTGTCTTAATATTTCATCTCAAATGCATACACTGATTAACTCTATACATTCAGCAAGCATTGACGGTGAAGAAAACAATCAGAAAAAAGAATCAGGTGAGGATATCCTTGCTGTACTTAATTACATGAAGGACAATTATTCGCAGCCGATATCCATTGATGATATGGTTAATACAATTCATATTTCAAAGTATCATTTTATACGCCGATTCAACAGAGTAATGGGGGCAACTCCGTATAACTATTTGACCAACTACAGAATTACAATGGCAAAAACCATGCTTCGTACAACCTCAAAGCCGGTTTCAGAAATTGCGGAGGCTTGCGGTTTTCTTGATACAAGTAATTTCATTACACAATTCAAAAAGAAAACCGGTCAGAAGCCGTTGCAGTACAGACGTGACTTTACATGAGTGGGACACCCCGCCCCACTCATTCATCCGTGCCCTCTGCCAACAATTTGCCAAAGACCGTTTTTAGTTCTTGCTAATATATATTTCCATCCTGTATGTACCTGATTTTTCTCAAAGCCGGTGTCCCGGTCAGGAGTCATGAATGAAGTATAAAACACAGCACACTCATCAATCCATTCATAGCTCTTTTTCTGATATTCCAATTCACTTTGTGAAAGATCATCACCGCCGTAACGAACAGTATATAAAGTAAATCCGCTGCTCCATGTTTTGAAATGGCGGATAATTTCATCAACCGCTTCTCCCCTGTCCTGTTGAGTAAATATTTCCGATGCCCCGTAATCAATGCTGACCTTGCTGACATCGTTTGTACAGGAACACATTGTGAGGATTGTCAATAACACAAGCAGCAATACCTTTTTCATGATTTTATCTCCCTCTTAAAGCTTCGTTGATAAATTCTTTTATTATTTCCTTGCAATTCCGACATAATCATATTCACAGTACCAAAAATCACTTTCATAAAAAAGATTTTCAAATTCTTTAAGATATTTCTGCATTTGACTAAGTTCACCTTTTGCCTTTTCATTATCCGGATCAGCTTCAACTGCCCGATAAAAATAATTCACCCTATATGCAAAGCTCTCATTAAACAACAATCCTCTATCATCATAATCAAACTCACTTATATCTTTCATTATACTAAACATTTTAATGTCTTTAAATCCAGAATTTATCAACTGCGAGTAAATCTTCCGACCATTAAAACGATCTGATACTCCTGTTGCTTGAACAGTTGAAGTAATTATCTCTTTCATCAGATCATATCCCGGATGACACAGCTTGCTTCCATCATCAGAGCCCCGGACAAATATATATGTTCCTCTGTCCATAACCTTTCTGAGATTTCTGAGCACACGGTTAGGATCTTTTAAATGGTGCAGGATTAAAGCCGAAAACACAATATTAATTTTTTCTATATTGTGTTTATTCATAAGCATCAAAATATCATTAACAAAATTATCGCTTTCGACATCAATCACCTCAAAAATCATTTTCCTATTATCTGCAAAAAGTATCTGGGCTCTTTCGATAACACGTTCATTTTTATCAATGCACAGTATTTTATCAACTCTGCTATCATCACCAAAACGATCTGCTGCAACAAAACCATATGCACTTCCCACATCCAAAATGCATAACTTCTCATCCGAGTTATCTCCCATATCTTTGTAAATATATGAAAGTGCTTGTTTATCTATCGTTTCCGAATTCTTCGCTTGTATTTTCAACCTAGTTATCTCATTTCTATAATCAGATGAATAAACAGAGCTTCTACGTTCCGAGCTATGTACAACAGCATCGTTTTTATGCTTACTTTCCTGTTGTGACCATTCTTTCTTCTGCCCATCCTCGCTCAGTGCATTTCCTACATAATCAGCTATGCGTGCAGGTGTCATTGATGTCATAGGATAGTTTTGCAGTCTTGAAAGAGTTCTCGGCAACTAAGATTGAGAAATACTATTTGTATAAGATATTATATTAGCATCCTTCTTTCGTCCACTAAGAATATCTTCATAAAATGTTTCATACTCATATTCAACCCACCCCGAACTAAGATACTCACTCCTTGTCGCAATTACAATGAGTATTTTTGCCGTTTCAAGCGCCTCATCTATTGCTTTTTTATAGTCGCTCCTACCTAGCAGAAAAAGTGTTTCGTCACTAAAAAAGACAGATATACCTCTTTCTTTAAGTGTAATATACAGTTCCTTGGCTATAGAATAGTCCTCTGTTATTTTTCCATCTGCATCTAAATGTTTATATGATATAAAAACTTCATATTTTTCCATTCTCTTCGCCTCTCTCTTTTGAGTCATCCACGAATATTGATCTCTTTATGAATTAACCTTTTCTATTCTCGTCATCAATACTACCGTCTCGACATGGCACGATTGCTTTTAATTGATGTCACGTTTGTGGAAACATATCCATAAATATCAAAGTGAAAATTATCTTTCTTGTTTTTATTTCTTTATGGAAAGCTGTTTCTTAAACATTTTATACATCGTATCCTTTCCTTTTTTAGTACCTATATCATCTATACTCATCTCGCCTTTGAATACAAGTTCCATAATTCCTATGTATGCTTCTCCCAACGCAGCTGTTATTACACCGGCTGTTCCTGCAGAAATCGCACCGCCTGCAACCGTCCCAGCACCTGGAATAAATTTCAGTAGATTTGAAACTACAGTTTTTCCTAACAATGTTGCTCCGCCAGTCCCAATAGTTGATGTTAATAGTGCTGTGATAATACTTTTGTTCACATCAAACCCAAAGATAACTGTAATCGAAGCAATCATTCCGAGCTGAGTAGGGATTAATAATGCACAGTCAGAAAACGGAATTGGCGCAGCTCCTTCACCAACCGCTGCAACTGCTGCAGTCGCTACTGCTGCCTGTGCACGACGCTTTTTTTCTTCTAATGAAACCTTTTGCATATGCTGAAGAGTATCCATAAGTTCTTCAGGCAAAGCCTCTCCCATTACTTTTATTAAAACATCCAATCCATAAGATTTTGCCACATAATCATTATCAATTTCATAATCTTCTGCCAATACAGGAATAACCTGAACAACATCAAGATTTTCATTTAGCAATACTTTTCTAAGCTCATCAGCTTTTTTCTTAGAAAATGACTGTGTTAAGACAACAATTATTGGTACTTGAGTAATCTGATTCTCTTTAGACAACTCTCTCAACCACTCAATTTCTTCCGACTCAATTCTATTGGATGCAGTATTAATACAGTACCAAATACAATGGATAGCATTGTTTATATCCTGTGTTGCCAAACACTTACCTATAGTTTCAACTACCTCTTTTTTTACCTCATTCTGAACTTCTTTTCCAAGTTCAAAACCACGAGTATCATAAATAGCAAGAGGTACATCTTTCTTAGTCAATTTTCTCATATGATCTGTAACGGGCTTTCCCATACCCGTTTCAGCTAATTTTTCACGGAAAACAGCATTTATGAGCGTACTTTTACCCACTCCGGTTTTTCCTGCAACAATTACATTTAGCATCTTCAAATTTTTTATTTTATCGGCAATAACATTTATTGCATCTTGAGCTATTTTTTCTACATCTACTGGCATTTATATCTTCTCCTTTGTTTTTTTATTTCTTTACAATTTCTGGCCCGAGATTCTCGAAATCACTCTCTTCTTTTCTCAGTGAGTATCTGTATAGTTTGTTTCCGTACATTTTGATAAGCGGAGGCATCAGTACAAAACCTATTACTGTAAGTGCAGTGCTACCAAGGACATACCAAAATATACTTTTGCCTTTTCGTTTCTTTCTTTCCATTGCGTCCACCTCATTTTGTAAATTCGAAGATTTATAATCTTTCTTTATAGCTCTTGTAACTTTCGCGAATTTTTCATCAACATAAAATCCACCCACCAAAACAAATCAGATTTACATATGTTTTATCCATCCACCCTTGACATCAATACTACCGTCTCGACATGGTGCGTATGGCAAAACTGGTCATATCCACAGGCATCATCGATGCGGTAACCGCCGTCGCATAGTACTCTTGCATCTCTTGCCAATGTCGCCGGATTGCACGATACATATACAATCCGCTTCGGTGCCGCCTCAAGCATCGCTGCAAGTGTCGCATTATCCGACCCTTTTCTCGGCGGATCCAATATTACTACTTCCGGACGCTCTCCGTTCTTTATCAGCTCCGGCACAATATTCTCTGCACTGTCAGCATGAAATACGGCGTTATTGATTCCGTTTCTTAGTGCATTTTCCTTTGCGTCCTCAATAGCTTTTTCCACTATCTCCACACCGATAACACTCTTCGCCCTCTTTGCCGCAAGCAGTGAAATCGTGCCGATTCCGCAGTATATATCCATCACACGCTCACTTCCGGTGAGCTGTGCCATTTCAATCGCCTTTGAATACAATTTCTCCGTCATAATGGGATTTACCTGAAAAAAACTGTGCGGCGAAATCCTGAATGTTATTCCTGATATGTCATCCTCGATAAAATCAGCTCCGTAAAGAGTAATATTTTTTGCTCCCAGTCCGTGTGAACGCTTTGCGGTATTTATATTGAGTATAATACTTGTAATATCTTCACACGCATCCCTCAGCCTGCTCACAAGCTCCGCCTCATCAGGCAGGCTGGATCCATTTACACTCAATACTACCATTGTATTGCCGTTCTTTGCCGATTTGCGTACAAATATCATCCTCACTGAGCCTTTACCGGATTTCTCATCATATGCATACAACCCGGCTTCGTCCATATATTCCTCTACAGCCTTTATTATCTCTGCATTTTCAGCACTTCCTGTCAGACAGTCCCCCAACGGAATCACCCGGTGGGACTTCGGAGCATAGAATCCGAAAACATTCTTCCCGTTATCGCGTCCGGCGTGAAACACCATCTTGTTACGGTAACGCCACGGCTCGTCCATTCCATACATATTACTGATTTGAAAATCACGAAAACCGCCTATCCGACGCATTGCATTTTCAATTATACCTTTTTTCACTTCAAGCTGTGCAGAATAATTCATATGCATCAAAGCACAACCGCCGCATACGGAATACAGACTGCACTCAGGCTCAATGCGAACTGATGACGGAACAAGTCTCCTTACAACCTCAGCCTCAGCATAGTTCTTCTTTGCCTTTGTAACCCTCACATAAACAGTGTCCCCTACAGCGGTGAACGGCACAAATACCGCCATACCGTCAATATGTCCGACTCCGTTTCCGTCCGAGGAAACTGATTCGATTTTAAGTTCAAAATTGTCGCCTGTTTGTAATTTCATGTTTCTGCCTTTCAATTGTGTTGAACGGCGAACTATGTTCGCCGTTCAACAATTTTTTGCGGAATATTCCGGGTGAACTTGCACCTTATTCCGCAACCGGTTCACCAAATACGGGTAAACCGTTCTCGTCAAACGTGAATACCTTTGCTCTTGCATGACGGTTCGGGTCATAGAGCGGATCGCCCTCAATTTCCTTGTAGCTTCTGCAATGATATACCAGTACATGCTTGTCACCGTCCATTGTAAAACAGCTGTGTCCCGGACCGTACATTTCATTTTCTGCACAGGTCTTAAACACCGGCTCTTCGCTCTTGTGCCAGCTGTCAGGATTCAATAAATCTGCATCCGCATCCGCCCAGAGCATACCCATACAGTATCTCCAACCGGTATCCGACGCTGAATATGTCATAATAACCTTACCCTCATGAACAAGAATTGCCGGTCCCTCATTTACCTTGAAGCCCTGAATTTCCCAGTCATATTCCGGTTTTGTGAGCATAACCGCATCGCTCGCAAGCGTCCAGGGATTTTCCATTTTTGCTGCATATATGCATGAACCAATCTCCGGCTGCGGAGTCTGCGCCCAGAAAATATATTGCTCACCTTTATGCATAAAGGTTGTCATATCAAGCGAAAAGCTATCCTGCGGCAGGATTATTCTGCCCTTTTCCACCCAAGTACCCGTAATCGGGTCTTCGTCTGCACACTCCAGAACGTGTGGACGAATGCTCCATTTATCATGCTTTGGTGCGGCAGTAAAATAGATATACCATTTATCATTTACTCTATGTAATTCCGGTGCCCAGATATGGTTGCACATTTCACCCTCTGTATGCGCACGCCATACAATTGTACGCTTTGCGTCACGCAAGCCGTTTAGGGTCGGTGCACAGCGAAGCTCAATGCAGTCATACTGCGGAATTGAGCCTGTAAAATAATACATTCCGTTGTATTGATACACCCAGGGGTCTGCTCTTCTCAATACTAATGGATTTTTATATTCGTTTTTCATGGTTTTCGTTCCTTTCTTAGTTGATTCCTTACCTTATATTCTACCACAAATTCCACATAAAGTAAATCTTTTTGTGCATAATATTTTATTTGTAAACAAAACGCAAAAAATATACAGCAAAAGTGTTTAAAAATACATTTTTACCGCCTCATAAGGGCAAAAAAGTATTGACAACCTTGATTTTATCTGTTAGAATATAATGGTATATTAATATAGAATTATACATATTTATCGCAGAAAGCGACACGCTTTTACAGGCGATGTTATATACAAAGAGGAGGAATTTCTTTTGAAAATGACAGGTGCTCAGATGGCTGTCAGGACACTTGAAAAGCACGGTGTTAAAGTAATATTCGGTTACCCCGGTGCTTCAAATGCCCCTTTGATTGACAGACTTTCATTTTCTTCAATTCAGCACTGCCTCACTCGTAACGAGCAGGGTGCCGCACACATGGCATCAGGCTATTCAAAGGTAACAGGAAAAGTCGGAGTTTGTACCGCAACCTCAGGCCCCGGAGCTACTAACCTTATTACCGGTATTGCAACTGCTTATATGGACTCTGTTCCTATGGTTGTTATCACAGGTCAGGTTACCAGAAAGCTCATCGGTAAGGACGCTTTCCAGGAGGTTGATATCACAGGTGCAACGCTTCCGTTCACAAAGTATAGCTACCTTGTTACAGACGTTTCACAAATTCAGCGTGTTATAGACGAGGCATTTCATATTGCAGCAACAGGCAGGCCGGGACCGGTATTAATCGATGTTCCGCTTGATGTATTCCTTGAGGAATACGATTTCCCGACAGAGGATGTAAAGCCGGATTTAAGAGGCTACAAGCTCGTCGGAAAAGCCAATGAATCGCAGTTAAAAAAAGTTGCAGATGCTGTTAAGGCAGCAAAAAAACCGGTTATGCTTGCAGGCGGCGGTGTTGTTATTTCAGACGCTGTCAACGAGTTCAGAAAGCTGGCGGATGTAACCGGCATTCCCGTTGTTTCAACACTCATGGGTATAGGTGTTATGCCCTCAACGGACAACATGTATTTCGGCATGATAGGTTCGCACGGTCCTAAATGGGCAAATATGATTTTTAACAAATCAGATCTTGTTATTGTAATGGGTTCACGTCTTGCAGACAGAACTGTTGCAAACGCACAGGGACTTGAAAATGCACAGAAAATTATTCATATTGATATCGACCCTGCGGAAATCGGCAAGAATATTCAGCCAATCATTCCGGTTGTAGGCGATATCAAGGATGTAATTACTCAGCTCACCCCGATGCTCAGCGACTACAACGCCGAGTCTGACTGGATTGACGAGGTCAAGGGCATACGCTCTTCACTTACAATGGATCCGATAAGCAAAGACTCAGGTACGGTCAATCCAAGATATTTCCTTGAGACTCTTTCAAAAAAGACAAAGTCAGAGGTATATATCACAACAGAGGTTGGTCAGAACCAGCTTTGGTGTGCTAACCACTTCAATGTCACAGAGCCGCATCACTTCCTTACAAGCGGTGGCTTCGGCACTATGGGCTACGGCTTACCTGCCGCTATCGGTGCCTCAAAGGCAGTTAAAGACGGCGATGCAGACAAGATGCCGGTTATTGCAATTGCAGGCGACGGCTCGTTCCAGATGGATATGCCGGAGCTTGGTGCAATGTGCCAGCATGACGCACCCGTTAAGATGGTTATCTTTAAAAACGACCGACTCGGAATGGTGCATGAGCTTCAGCGTAACGCTTACAATGCAAACTATCAGGCTGTTCATATTGACGGCAGTCCTGATTTCAACAAGATTGCAGATGCTTACTCAATCAAAAACGGTTATGTAAGCGAGAACAGTGATATTGACAGGGCAATTGACGAAATGATGGCTGACGACAAGGCTTATTTACTTGTTGTTCTGGTTGATCCGCACGTTCCGACTATTGAGCCTTTTGACGAGGCAAGATTGTCCGGGATTTAAAAGAAGGAGGCAGCTATGGAAGAGAAAAAGTATATTTTATCCGTGCTTGTTGAAAACCACGCCGGTGTACTTTCAAGAGTTGTCGGCTTATTCACACGTCGTGGATATAACATCAATTCACTTTCAGTTGGTACGACACAAGACGAAAGTATTTCAAGAGTGACTTTAGAGGTTACGGGTGACGAACAGATTATTGAGCAGATTTCAAAGCAGGTATCAAAAATGATGGAGGTACTTAAAATCAAGGTCCTCCGCGACAGCGATGCTGTAGTAAGAGAGCTTGCTCTTATAAAGGTTCGTTCAACCCCCAAAACAAGAGGTGAGATAATGGAAATCACATCGATTTTCCGTTCAAAGATTGTTGATATCACACCCAATGCGCTTACAATCGAGATAAGCGGAGGCATCAAGAAAATTGACGCACTTTTAGCGATGGTAGAACCGTACGGCATCGAGGAAATCTCGCGTACAGGCATTACTGCTATCGAAAGAGGCGCAAATACATTAAGACTTGATAAATAAATTGCTTACTATCCCACCCGGGATAAATCCCGACAGCCCACACGACTGCCGGAAATATATAAATATTTTACAAAACGGAAAGAGGTAATTCCAATGGCAAAATCATTAGGCCGCGAGGCAAGAGTATTCTATGAGTCAGATTGCGATTTAAAGCTTTTAGACGGTAAGACAGTTGCAATTATCGGTTACGGCTCACAGGGACATGCACACGCTAAGAACTTAAAGGACAGCGGTGTAAACGTAATTGTAGGTTTAAGAAAGGGTTCAAAGTCAGCAGCTAAGGCTGAGGCTTACGGTATCCCGGTATATGAGACAGCTGAGGCTGCAAAGAAGGCTGACATCATCATGATTCTTACTCCGGACGAGAGACAGGCTGCTATCTATAAGAACGATATCGAGCCGAACCTTGAGGAGGGTAACATGTTAATGTTTGCTCACGGCTTCAACATCCACTTCAAGCAGATTGTACCGCCGGCATATGTTGACGTTGCAATGATCGCTCCGAAGGGACCGGGTCACACAGTACGTTCAGAGTACGAAGAGGGCAAGGGTGTTCCGTGTCTTGTAGCTATCGAGCAGGATGCTACAGGCAAGGCTTTAGACATGGCATTAGCTTACGGTGCAGGTGTAGGTGGTGCAAGAGCTGCTATCCTTGAGACAACATTCCAGTGTGAGACAGAGACAGACCTCTTTGGTGAGCAGGCAGTTCTCTGCGGCGGTGTTACTGCATTAATGCAGGCAGGCTTTGAGACATTAGTTGAGGCAGGCTACGACCCGAGAAACGCATACTTTGAGTGTATCCACGAAATGAAGTTAATCGTTGACCTTATCTACGCAGGCGGATTCAGCAAGATGAGATATTCAATCTCAGACACAGCTGAGTACGGTGACTACGAGATTGGTAAGAGAATGATCACAGAGGAAACAAAGAAAGAGATGAAGAAGGTATTATCAGAGATTCAGGACGGTACATTCGCTACTAACTGGATTGCTGAGAACAACAACGGCAGAGCACACTTCATCGCTACAAGAAACCTCAAGGCTGAGCATGACTTAGAGAAGGTTGGCGCAGACATCAGAAAGTTCTATTCATGGAGCAAGGACGATAAGTACGCTGAATAATTTGCTACATAAAGGGATTGCAACGCAGTCCCTTTTTTAGTTGAATCTTTACCGGATGTGTGGTATAATTTAGGAAGATAAATTATGGTTTATATTATTGGTTTGCACTTATCGATACGACATAATGGGGCTCTGCCCCTTGACATTTTGCGGTTATTGTTATTTCGGTAATACCCCGGTACTTTTTCTGTCCACAGCAACAGAAAAAGCACGAAAAAGAATGCTGTTAAAGGCGTTCCCCCTTTAAAAACC
>JAZQKZ010000105.1:0-6086 GCA_045542415.1 Clostridia bacterium | reverse complement strand
CTCCGTATGATTTGCCGGCTTTTAAAAAATTATTCGGTGATGGCAGTGCTCTCGGACTTAATATATCCTATGCCGAACAAGACAAGCCAAGAGGATTGGCTGATGCTTTTTTGGTTGGAGAAAAATTTATCGGAAATGATGATGTATGCCTTGTATTGGGAGATAATCTCTTTTACGGTCAAAGCTTCACCGAAATTTTGCAAAAAGCCGTCAATGAATTGGATGGTGCAACGGTATTCGGATATCCCGTCAAAAATCCCGAAGCATTCGGAGTTTGTGAGTTTGATTCAGAGGGTAATGTGATTTCGATTGAAGAAAAGCCTGAAATGCCAAAATCGAATTATGCCGTACCGGGCTTATATTTCTATAATAATGATGTCATAGAAATCGCCAAGAATATAAAACCGTCACAGAGAGGCGAACTTGAGATAACCGCTGTGAACAATGAATACATTAAACGTGGCAAACTCAAGGTTAAGCTTTTCGGACGAGGTATGACTTGGTTTGATACAGGGAGCCCCGGTGCTCTTCAGGAGGCGGGTGACTTTATCGGTATGATACAGGAACGTCAAGGTTATTACATATCCTGCATAGAAGAAATTGCATGGAGGCATAAGTTTATTACCGATGAACAGTTTTATAATTTGGGTATGGAACTCAAAAACAGTGAATACGGAAAATATATTTTAAGATTGGCAGGTGATGAAATTTGAGACATCTTATAACCGGTGGGGCTGGTTTTATCGGCACAAATTACATACGTTACATATTGCGAATGTATCCCGATGATGAAATCGTTTGTGCCGACAAGCTGACCTATGCCGGAAATTATGACAATCTGAAAGAATTTGAAGGTGAAAAACGATTTGCTTTTGAACAGATTGATATTTGTGACCGCAAAGCAGTTTACAGCTTGTTTAAAACATATAATATTGATTGTGTCGCCAATTTTGCGGCAGAAAGCCATGTTGACCGTTCAATCGAAAATCCCGAAATATTTTTGCAGACAAACATTATTGGAACTGAGGTATTACTTGATGCGGTAAACAAATATGGGATAAAGCGGTTTCATCAGATTTCTACCGATGAAGTATATGGAGATTTACCTCTCGACAGACCTGATTTGAAGTTTGAAGAAAATTGGAGTATTAAAACATCAAGTCCGTACTCAGCATCTAAAGCATCGGCAGATCTTTTGTGTCTTGCCTATTTCAGGACCTTCGGCACACCTGTTACCATTTCAAGATGCTCTAATAATTACGGTCCGTATCAGTTTCCTGAAAAGCTGATTCCGCTTATGATTGAAAAAGCACAGCGAGATGAAAGTCTTCCTGTTTACGGAGACGGCAAAAATATTCGTGACTGGCTTTACGTAGAAGACCATTGCAGTGCCGTAGATAAAATAATTCGGTACGGCAAGGTCGGAGAAATTTACAATATCGGCGGGAATAACGAAAGGGCAAACATTGATATTGTAAAGATTATTTTAGAAGCTCTCGGAAAGCCGGAAAGTCTTATAACCTATGTTAAAGACAGACCGGGACACGATAAACGATATGCAATAAATTCGTGCAAAATCCAAAACGAGCTTGGTTGGAAGCCGCAAACTGATTTTGATGTTGGAATGCGTCAAACAATCGAATGGTATAAAAACAATCCAAAATGGATTGAAAGAATATTAAACGGAGAATATAGAAAAACGAGGTGTTCATTATGAAAAAATCTATTTTAAAAACAATGTCACTCCTTTTATGTACGGCAATGATGGCGATTATTATGTTGCCACAAGCGGCTTTTGCTGCAACCGATTATACTTGCTATATCGGCTCAAACGGTTATAGCACTCTTGCCGAAGCAGTAGAAGCGGCAAATACCGGTGATACCATCTGGATGACAGCGAATGATTCTGTCAGCACTACATTCGATGTTGACAAAAACCTTACCATTGAGCTTGAAGGATACACTCTTGCCAATGCTTGTATGCGTTTTGTCGGTGACATTACCGTAAACATCAATGACCGTGCAGGTACAGCGAAAATCAACACGAATCAGAACAGCGGATTTAAAGTTACAGATTATGAATACGATTCCAGAGTAAGAGCTGCCTTTTATCTTACAGGCGGAGCAAAGGTTATACTCTCCGGAACTACCGGGGGAACTGAAATTTACGGTGGTGCTCAGTGCACAAACGGTCTGACAATTCTTGAAAAAGCAGCTGTAGTTGGTAAAGGATGTAAACTTGTCATAAACGGCGGAAGTCTTGTATATTCGGGTTATACCGGTACTGATGGTGTTTTCGTTTGCGACACGGGTATATTGACACTAAAGGATATTTTAATTAGACGTTCTTCTTCAAATACAGGAGGAAGCAGTATTTCATATGCAAATGTTCCAACAATAGAAAATCCGCTTACCATAACCAAGGGACATTTCTACGGAGGTATGTGGGTTGAAGGCTCTTCTACCATTAACGGCGTTTACATTTCTCGCGGAACTCTTTCTTTTGATAAAATCGAAAAAGCTCTTCTCTATACTTCTGTCGGTTCCTATATAGATTATGACAAATCGACAAATAGTAACGGATGGGAAATTTTTGTTGCTTCCGAAAATCTTTCAACTGACACTGATATTGACAATGTTGTTGATAGCACCGAAACTTTGCGTGTAAGTGCAGGCGGAAATGTTTCTGCGGATGCCGGTCAAAAAGTTGTATTTCAGCCCCAGGTGACCGGCGGTGATGGCATGTCCGAAATCACATACGCATGGACTAAAGACGGTGCAGACACCGGAGTTACCACGGATGCATTTGTTATCGAAGCAACAACAAGTGCCGATGCAGGAGAATATGTGTTTACTGCAACGCAGGGCAGTAATTCCGTTTCGTGTACTTATGTGCTTTCGGTGCAAGCGGAGAACCATTCTCACCACGATATATCCTTTGACAAGTGGTCGGAAATGACAGATTTGCCCATAATGTCAGGGAACTATTACCTTGAAAACGAAGTGACGCTTTCTGCAATATGGACAGTGCCTCAAGGTGTGACAAATCTTTGTATCAATGGCAGAGTTATTGACTTGAATTCTTATTATATCAATGTTCCTGCGGGAGCTGCCTTGAATATTTACACTTGCGAGGATTTGAAGCAATATTATGATGTTTCGGATAATTTATGGATTCCGGTAGGTGGATTTACGGACGAAAACAAAGAGCGATATACTTCTGGAGGTGTGATTACCGGTGGCAGCAATTCGGCAATTTTTGTAAACGGAGGATCCCTAACCTTGAACGGAGGAGCAATTGCGGGAAACACAGGAAATGCCGGTGGTGTTACACTTATGAATGGTGCAACCTTCACCATGAATGGCGGAGATATTGTCGGTAATTCGTCAAAAGGTGATGCCGGTGGTGTTATGAATAATAATTCCACCTTTACCATGAATGGCGGACGGATTCATAACAACTATGCTGCAAACAATGGCGGCGGTGTGTTCAATGTATACGAAAATGCGTTGTTTACAATGAACGGCGGAAAAATTTATGACAATATTTCAAGCGTTGGAGCCGGAGGAATCGGAAACTATGAAGATGCTGAAATGATAGTCACCGGCGGTTCAATTTGCGGTAATTCAACGACTTGGGGCGGCGGGGGAATATTTAACTACCACAGCACACTTACGCTCATGGGAGGAGTTATAGATAACAATTCTTCCACATGGGGAGGCGGTGCAGTGCTTAACGAAGGAATTTTGCATATTTCAGGGGCACCGGTTATAAAGGATAACTTTGTGAATGAAACTCCGAATAACATTTACCTGCTTTACCCGGAATTTCCCATTGTTGTTGATGGACCAATATCTTCCGGACCGATTCCTGTCAGCGTTTACCCTGACGAAGGTCAGCTTGATAATGATTTCAAATTTACAGAAAGTACGGATGTTTCTTTGAATGATGCTTCTGATTTTGAATATGAATACGAGGGCTACCGTGTTGAAAAGAAAAACGACGGACAGCTTTATATCGTTGCGTATGAGGAACCTGAATATGAGGCAGAAAACGGCGGCAGTGTAGAAGTTACCGAGAATGATGACGGAACGGTTACGCTTTCCGTTTCTGTTCCCGACGGATTCCGTTTTGTAGGCTGGCACGACGGAACAGAAATTATTTCAACGGATAATCCGTATACTTTAGTTCCTGAATCAGGTAAAACATATACAGCAAAGCTTGAGAGAATTCCTGTTTATGTTGATACGGTTGCAGGTGTCGGTTCTGTTTCTTCAAAAAACAACGAAGACGGAAGCGTAACAATTATTGCAAGACCTGATACCGGTTATATTTTTGCAGGCTGGTACGACGGTGACAAGCTTGTATCTTCTGACGAGTCTTATACATTTGTGGCTACAGATGAAATTACGTACAAAGCTAAATTTGATGTTGACAGCTCCTATGAGCCTAATATTCCCGATGAACCGAACGAGCCGGAGCCTGAATATCCTGAGCTCCCCGATACTCCTTCAGGTTTCGACTTTGAAAGCATCAGAACGGCAAACGGCGAAAATATTGTTGTTGACCATGAAGCAAGAACCATTACGCTTGATGTAAAAGAAGGCGACGATAATCTTATGCTTTATGTTCATCAAAAAGATGTTATTCCGGGCGGTCAGATAAGAATGAGAAGCTATCTCGGAAACAAGGTTACATACGACGAAAGCGGAGTTTACAGAATCTATTCTATTGACAGCACACCGATTTCCGTTATGGCAAAGGTAATTATTGACGGAGTGGTTGAGGATTATCTCGTTGTTGCAAATTACAGCGGAATAGTTCCTGACGGCAGCTTTAATTTTGAAAGTATCAGAACGGCAAATGGTGAAAGCATTGTTGTTGACCACGAATCGCAGACTATTACAGTCGATGTAAAAGAAGGCGATGACAATCTTGTTCTCTATGTTCACCAAAAGGAAGCAAATCCCGGTGCTCAGATAAGAATGAAGAGCTACAACGGCAACAAGGTTACCTATGACGACTCAGGCATTTACAGAATTTACTGCGTAAACGACACATCCGTAACCGTTACCGCAAAAGTCATAGCAGACGGTGAAAGCCGTGAATATGACCTTGTTGCAAATTATTCAGGTATTCAGAAAAACGGCGGGTTTGATTTTACAACAATCAGAACGGCAAATGGTGAGAATATCTCAGTAAACCACGAAACACAGACCATTACAGTCGATGTAAAAGAAGGCGATGACAACCTCATTCTTTATGTTCATCAGAAGGAAGCAAACCCCGGGGCTCAGATAAGAATGAAAAGCTATAACGGTAATAAAGTGGTATATGAAGACTCCGGTATTTACAGAATTTATACTATAGGCGGTACGCCTATTACTGTTTCGGCTAATATAATTGTAAACGGTGAAACAAAGCAATATGATATAGTCGCAAACTTTACAACCGACCTTCCGAAGTTTAACTTTAATTCATTGTCCTGCGCCAATGCCGAAAGTATTTCGGTAGACCACGAAAGCAGAACAATTACAATAGACGCTAAAGTTAATGCCGAAGAGCTTATTATATACAAAAAGCAGTATGCTTCTTTAGGCGGAACTCTTAAAATGTCAAGTTATATGGGAAATCGTGTGGTTGCGGACAGTGAAAACGGCAGTTATGCGATATGCCATGTGAAAAACGACAGTGTATCCGTGAAGGCGAATATTACTGTTAACGGCGAAACGAGAGAATATGTTATTACAGTAAATTATAATATTGACCCTTGGCAGTTTGATAAAATAGACCTCGAAAACTGCGACAGCATCTCTGTTAATCATTCTGATAAAACTATTACGGCAGATATGAAGGACGGCTGTGATTCTGCTATTCTTTCCATCGACCAGGTGTTTGTCGGAACAAATGCACAGATTTGGATGAAGAGCTACAACGGCAACAAGGTTCAGTACAATGCAGAATCAAGAAACTATACCATTACCAGAATATCGGCTGATTCTATCACTGTAAGTGTTAAGATAACAATTAAGGGCGAAACGAGATATTATGATTTAATTCTCAATTTTTAATTAGTGTAATGCAG
>JAZQKZ010000104.1:0-2361 GCA_045542415.1 Clostridia bacterium | reverse complement strand
AACCGAAACCGTAGTTTCGGCGCTTCTCTTAACTCCGGCGGCTTCGGCTGTTGCTGATATTTTCAACTTAAGAGTGTCGGAGACATTGACAATATCGGCAAGGGATATGTCGGCGGCAGCAGCATCGATGTCGGGTATGTCGGCGGCAGGCACGTCAGAAGCAATTGTGTCTGTATCCGTCAGCAATTCTTTAAGAACGTCCTCCGGAATCTGCAAAGGTTTGGATTCCGATACCGTTCGTCCGCAAGCGGTACATACGGTCTTTTCTTTGCGGTCTTTGTTAAAAGGATTACCGTCCTGGCCGCCTATGGTCTCACAACGACCGCCGCAGTACGGACATATCGTTTTCATCATCAAAATACGCCTCCTTAAGCCTGTGCCTGAACAGCGGCATTATCGTCAAAACTGTAGTCCTTCATCCATTCGATTGCAGGAGCATAGCCTGCTTCTGCAGCACGGTTGATCCACGTTGCAGCTTCGTTCATGTCCTGCACACGTTCACGACCGAGCTGATAACAGATACCGAGCTGATACATTGCATAGAGTTTACCCATTTTTGCCGCCTTGATCAATTTTCTCATTTTCTTAGATTTACTCATAAGATCGCCTCCTTAGCGTATTTATTTTACCATTTTGTTTTTGTCTTTTGGTCGCCGCAACAGCGACATTTTCCGTTATAATTAGATTGCCTGTGTCGGTGCAATCGTTTTGCAAGAATAAGTACTTATAATTTGCTTGTATATTTTTATCGCTTTTTCGTGCATAATAGTGTATATAACGAGGTGCAATTATGTTAGAATTTGAAAAAGGCTTTGAATCAGTAAATAAAACATTTCGTATTCCCGTCCACATTGTCGAGCAGTTAGAACAGCTCGCGGGGAAGTACAATACATCGGTCAATAAAATCGTCATTCAATGTTTGGAATATGCGCTTGATAACATATCCGACGAGACTGACAATTCAACCGATAGCGATTCATAAACCCATGCCGTCCTTCGGGGCGGCATTTCTCATTTTTAGAACGTTTCAAATCCAAAGTGTGCCATAACCTCATTCACCTCAAAGAAATCAAACACCTTTTTATCGATGCAAAATGCTATTGCCAGGTCATAATCATCTGCACGAGATAGGCTATATCCGGCAGAGGACAGAAGTGCGTCCGCTTCTTCACGATCCAACTCCAATGCCAAGCAAAGTGCAATCACCGTCTTTTTACAGGGAATGTATTTCTTGTTGGAGCGGATTTTTGAAAAGAGCCGTCTGTCGATATGCGCCTTTTTATATACGTCGCTATCTCTTTGTCCGGTGCGGTCGATCAGCAGGAACAGTCGCTCGTTAAAGGAAAGATCACGGTTATAGCGCAAGTAAGCATCCGCTTCACTTATGCTGATATCCATCATCTTAAAACTCGGTGCTGCTTTGATTTCGTCACTCACACCGCCGTTTTCCATATACGACTCACATTCCCGTAGAAGATCTGCCATCACCCTTTTTCACCATCCGTTTCCTCTTTATGTACGCTCATGATATCTCCGATATCACAGTCCAAAACTTCACATATACGTATGAGCACATCCAGCGATACTTTTTTATCACGTCTGAGGCTTGTCATTGTGTTAGAAGCCATATCCGCAGCACGTCTGAGGTCTGCCTTGCTCATTTTCTTATCTACAAGCACCTTCCATAGCTTATTATAGCTTACCACCATTGCCATTGTTATCTCCTTTACTAATACTTGCGTCTTTATAGTTGCTTTAATCAAAATGCCAGCCGGGGTTTAATGAAGTCATCGGCTCCCATTCTATACCATACTGTTGCAATAATGCCCCGAAACGTTCATTCCACACAAACGGATGGACGTTTTTGTTTTCGGGAATATCCATACGACGATCCACCTCGTCAATAACTGCTAAATACTGGTCGGTCAGTTCTACCGGATCGTGCTTGAGCGGATGGAAGTCTTCAAGTATCTGCTTTTCGATGTCCAAGCGTTTCTTTTCGGGAAGAAGTTCTTTTGCTATCTCTATTAAGTCAGAGCACTCATCTTTACCGTAATAATTCCTTG
The DNA here is from genome assembly GCA_045542415.1 of Clostridia bacterium. Taxonomy (GTDB): domain Bacteria; phylum Bacillota; class Clostridia; order UBA1381; family UBA1381; genus UMGS1958. The sequence continues at coordinate 295 of JAZQKZ010000104.1, read as the reverse complement.
CTCTCAAAGCAGTGTAATAATCATCAGCGAGTTCCTTGTCTTTTTCACCGAAACGGCGGTAAAGATCAAGATGAATGTCAAACAACTGCTTGTAATATTTATTGGCGTAAGCAATTCTCCACATACTCTCATAAGCATTGCCAAGATAACGAAAGGCGAAGATGCTGTCGATGAGCGTATCACGGTCGCAAGGCTCTTGTAAAGCCAGTTGTTCCTTTACAATTTTATCTATCTCTTGTAACGCAGGAACATCCTTATAAGTAGTGGCAGCATTGGAATGTTCTTTGCGCGCCTC
>JAZQKZ010000103.1:0-5495 GCA_045542415.1 Clostridia bacterium | reverse complement strand
CCATATACAGTTCCCTGCCTTCCTGTATCTGAATACAACTGAAACTGTCACCAGGTCTTATACTGGAATTCTCGGTTCTCGAAACAACAAAAATTTCTTAATGATAAACTAAAATCAGATTATAAATCACTTATTCAGGAAAGTATTAAACGAATAGAAAAAGTGTGACCATTAAAGTCACACTTTTTCTATTATATAAATCACTTACTCTTCAGCGTAATAACAGTAACCTCGGGCCGGGCGCCAATGCGGGCAAAGAAACCCACGTTTCCTACATTTTGATAAAAAATACCCTCGGACGGGTTGAAATTTTAATTAAATACATATATTTGAGGTAAACCTCGAATATTTTCTGCACTCGCTGTAAAAAACATTCAAGCAAGCTTGATGTTTCTTGCTCGTTTGTTTGTATATTTGTACCCGTACGGGTTGAAATTATATACATTACTACAAAAATAATCCCGTACGGGATTATTTTATAAAAAACTGTATTATGAACTTGGGAAAATACATACGCGAAAAGAGAAAACTTTATAATCTTACACAAATTGAACTGGCCGAGAGGAGTGGAGTGGGAGTGCGTTTCATAAGAGAACTGGAGCGTGGCAAGACTACAGTACAATTGGATAAGGTTAATCTTGTACTGGCTCTTTTTGGCGAGACACTGAAACCTGCAAAAATTAATAGCTTATAAATGAATATTAGAAATGAAAAGAGCTAAAATATATATTGATGGTACTTTTGCAGGAGTATTGACTGAGGACCAAAATGGCTACCACTTTGTATATGATTCGGAATACATGAAATCAAATACAGCAAAACCTCTGTGCCCCACAATGCCATTACAGGATGAAGAATATGTGAAGGAGTTTATGTTTCCTGTTTTTGACGGTCTTATTCCCGAAGGTTGGTTGCTTGATATTGTAGACAAGAACTGGAAGATTAACCCACGAGACAGAATGAGTCTGTTACTGATGTGTTGTAAAGATTGTATCGGTAATATTAGTGTACGGAATTATGAATGAAAATAACGTAAAAAGGTGTCTTTGCTGCTACAAACCAATTGATGATAATCAAGGACTTTACCATCCAAAATGCGCAAAGAAACTTTTCGGAACTGCAAAAGCTCCGGTATTGCCTTATACAAGAGACAATATTGAAGAACTGGCATTACATATACTTGAACAAAGTACTTCTGTTACAGGTGTACAGCCTAAACTATCCTTGGATATAAATAGAGGGGGCAAGAATGAACCCGATAAACTTACAATTGTAGGTTTGTGGGGTAACTACATATTGAAACCGCAAAGTCCAGTATATGATTCTATGCCTGAACTTGAAGACCTTACAATGAAACTTGCCGAGGCATCCGGCATTGCCACCGCACCACATGGGCTTATAATGATGGATGACGGTGAACTGGCATATATAACCAAAAGGATGGATAGAGGCGAGAAAGGGGAGAAATACTCTATGCTCGACATGTGCCAGCTTACCAACAGACTTACTGAACATAAATACCGTGGAGCATATATTCAGCTTGCCGAAACAATAAAAAAGTATTCATCAGCTCCAATGCTTGATGTACAGAGATTTTGGGAAATAGTGATATTCTCCTGGTTGACAGGAAATTCAGACATGCATTGCAAGAATTTTTCACTTATTGAAAAAGGATATGATGGTTATCATTTATCTCCGGCTTATGACCTGTTGGCTGTTAAACTTACAGGAATTAACGATGATGATGAACTTGCAATGCCCCTTGTAGGTTATGGAACAGATGACAATAATGCTATTGTTGGATTTGACCGCTGCTCATTTATCCAGGCTATGATTGATAGCGGAATAACAGAGAAAATTTCGGAAAAGATAATTGATAAAATGATTTCAGGGAGTCATAAATGGAATGATATAATAGATTCTTCATTTCTTAATGATAAACTAAAATCAGATTATAAATCACTTATTCAGGAACGTATTAAACGAATAGAAAAAGTGTGACCAAAAGTCACACTTTTTCTATTATATAAATCACTTACTCTTCAGCGTAATAACAGTAACCTCGGGCCGGGCGCCCATTCGGGCAAAGAAGCCTACGCTTCCTATTCCGTCATTTATATACAGTTTGCCTTCAGCACGTTCGTAAAGCCCGCTCCATTCGTCGTACATGAGGGCAGCGGGGGAGATACCTGCGACTTTCATCTGCATGGCGTGTATGTGCCCCGAAAGTGTCAAATCGCTGTAACTGCATAATGAATGCCAAAGCTGCGGCAAGTGCGAAACGGTTATGTTGAAAACCGAATCGGGTACTTCCTTATATATCCCGCTCACATCAAGACCGTCTATGGTATTAAGCGAATGCTTGTATTCAAGCAGTTTCTCGGAATAGTCAACACCTGTTATGGCAATTGAATCGCCGCCTCTTCTTATATATGCTGTACTGTCCCTTAGGAATACCCATCCTGCCGTAGCAGCACTCCCGGCCAAAGAGTCCATATTCTTGCTCCTAAACTCTTTTGTAGAGCCTTTTACATAGGAACCGGTATCATGGTTACCCAAGACCGCAAAAACGCCGTCAGTGCCTTTTATTTCTTTAAGTATGGATAATATTTCAGGGGTGAGCTCTGTATAATGCAGGTTTACCAGGTCACCACCAAAGAGTACAACATTGGCATTCGTTGAAGAAACCACGTTTGAAAGCTTTTCAAGTTCGGCTGGCGCATTCCACATTGACCCTACATGTATATCCGAAATGAATGCCACACGGTAACCGTCGAAAGCCGCAGGGAGGCTGCTGAACTTAAGCTCAACCTCCTTTACCTGGTAATTGGTACGGGTTACAAACGCGCTGTACATAAAGAAGAGCATTAGCAGCGATGAGGCCGCAACGCCTGTCCACATCCATTTCTTGCTTCTTGTAGGGAGCCAGAAAGCATAGAGCATAATGCGGGATATTGAAAAGAAAAGATAGCCAGTGAGAATGGACATTGAGAACTTCATCATGAACTCGTTGTTTGCTGTGTCAATCAACGCGAACATGAAAAGCGGTACAAGCAATATTATTACATAGGAAAGTATAACAGTGCCTGAGAAAGTGTATATAACCGCTTTGCCGGCACCGTCCTTTCTAAGGCGCCTGAAGGCAATGAAATCGAGCAGCACCATTGCCAGTGCAAGTATTGTTGTAAGTATCTTTGTCATGAAGCCGTGTTTTACAAAAACCATGCAAATATAGGTGTTATCCACCTTTCTAACCGCTTATTATTTTATATTTTTCCTTTTTAGAAATTTAAAAAACTAAAAACAACAATAAAGCCTGTTGATTGTGTAGAGAAATAAATTGTGTTTTATTTGCTTTTGGACTTATTAGTAGAAGGAAATAAGTTATCTCAAAAATATAAACATGACAATTTATTGTCTATTATTATGTTGCGTAATGTTGTCAACAATTATTAATTACATCTTCCTTTTAAAAAAACAGTCATTACAGCATGTTTATAACTGTTGGTAAACGGCTTGATAAAATGCAGCTAAAAAGTGGCATAATAATTTGGTCTTTTAATAATGCTTCAGGCTTATCAGTAAATTGGAGAAAACAAAATTTAAATGACATTTTTTCTCTTTTAGTTTTCATGATGTTCTTAACAGGTTATCAACAGTAATCAGCATGAGTTGACTGGGTCAGGATTACATATTCGCACTGCAGACAGTCCTGCAATGATGAGATGTTTCGCTTCGCTCAACATGGCAGGGCAGGACATCATTTTCAGCGAACATTTAATCCTGACCGTAGGGAACCAACGGCCGACTCGTAGTCTTTTCTCAAATTTACTCCCAAATATCCTATATATAAAAACATACAGGCCAATGTTATTAACACCGGCCTGTATGTTATACTGTTATAAATGTAGGCTATATATTACGCGAGCTTGGCAAGTGCTTCCTTAATGCGGCGTATTGCCTCTATGATATTCTCGTCGCTTGTAGCATAACTCATTCTGAAGCACTCAGGTGCGCCGAACGAAGTGCCGCCCACTGCTGCAACATGTGCCTCGGTCAGAAGGTACATTGCAAGGTCGTCGCTGTTGTTGATAACTGTTCCGTTGTAGTTCTTGCCATAGAATGAGCTGCACTTTGGGAACAGGTAGAATGCACCCTCGGGAACATTAACCTCAAGTCCAGGAATCTCCTTTGCTAGCTTTACAATGAGGTCGCGGCGGCGCTGGAATGCCTTTCTCATCTCTTCTACTGGTTCCTGTGAACCGGTGTATGCCTCAAGCGACGCCATCTGCGACACCGAGCATGGTCCGCTGGTATACTGGCCCTGGAGCTTGTTGCAGCCCTTTACAATCCACTCGGCAGCAGCAAGGTAGCCAATGCGCCAGCCTGTCATGGCATAGGCCTTTGAAACACCGTTGATTATGATTACACGCTCCCTAATCTCAGGGAACTGTGCTATGCTCTCGTGCTTGCCCACGTAGCTTATGTGTTCATAAATCTCGTCAGCAACAACAAAAATGCCGGGATATTTTGCAAGGACATCGGCAAGCTCCTTAAGTTCCTCCTTTGTATATACCGAACCTGTCGGGTTTGAAGGAGAGCATAGAATGAGCATTTTTGTCCTTGGGGTTATTGCTGCCTCAAGCTGTGCTCCTGTAATCTTGAAGTTCTGCTCAATGCCTGCGCTTACGATGACAGGAGTACCGTCGGCAAGCTTAACCATGTCGGGGTAGCTTACCCAGTAAGGGGCTGGTACAATAACCTCGTCGCCAGGGTTAACAAGTGCCATAATTGCATTGCACACGGCCTGCTTTGCTCCGTTTGACACAGATATCTGTGCCTCGGTAAAGTCAAGACCATTCTCGTTCTTGAGTTTTGCGACAATTGCCTTTCGCAATGCGGGGTAGCCCGGTACTGGAGAATAGCGCGACCAGTTGTCGTCAATAGCCTGCTTTGCAGCCGCTTTAATTGCGTCGGGGGTGTTGAAGTCGGGTTCACCCACACTCATGTTAATAACATCCACGCCTTGTGCCTTAAGTTCCTGGCTCTTCTGTGACATTGCCAGTGTTGCCGACGGCGCCAGCCGGTTTACTCTGTCTGATAGCTTGTTCATTTTATTTTGCTGTTAGTTATAGTTTGTTTTTATATTATCATTACCTTTCCGTTTTGACATCCCTTGCTTTTCGCGACCCACGTGGCACCACGAGTGCGGTGCTTCACGTGACCTATCGCTGCAAGTGATGTCGAAACTTCGCCTTTCCGTTTTGACATCCCTTGCTTTTCGCGACCCACGCGGCACCACGAGTGCGGTGCTTCACGTGACTTATCGCTGCAAGTGATGTCGAAACTTCGCCTTCGGCTCAGTTTTCAAAGTGTAACGTATGTCCCATGCGCTCTGCTTTGGTGTGCAGATAGCGTGAGTTATGGCTGTTAGGCGCAATCTCAATACCCACATTCTCGGTAATGGTAAGTCCGTAGCTCTCGAGTCCTATGCG
>JAZQKZ010000102.1:0-1512 GCA_045542415.1 Clostridia bacterium | reverse complement strand
AAGGCTTTCTTTTGCGTAGTCCATTTGTATCCGCCTCTTATTTAACATATTTACGGCGGGAGCAAGCCCCCGCCCTACTCTGTATTTACTGTCGTTCAAAATATTCGTCATCAGCCCTAAAATATGTACGGGTGTACCCGTCGGATGCTACAAAAACAATCTCACCTGTTGTGGGAAGATAATAAACCATATCGTTATCGTCCTCGTCCGTTTCATATTTTTTCAATGCCTTTGGATTATTTATCACTTCATTTGCTCTGATTAAATATTCCTCTGCCGAATCACAGTCTGTCTCCTCTCCGTGGTAGATAAAATGCTCACGCATCTTATCTCCATCTCGGAAATAATACTTTATTATCATTAATGTTCAACCCAATCTCTTGAGCGTTCAACTGCACGAAGCCATCCACGGTATCTCTTTTCACGCTTTTCCATATCCATTTTTGGCTCAAAAACTTTATCAACCTGACGGATTTTCTCAATTTCCTCCATATCCTTCCAGAAGCCTACTGCAAGACCTGAAAGATATGCAGCACCAATTGCCGTTGTTTCAACCATTTTTGGTCTGTTTACGTTAGTTCTTATCATATCAGCCTGAATCTGCATCATAATATCACTTACAGATGCACCACCGTCAACACGAAGTTCAGCAAGCTGAATATCAGAATCCTGCTTCATAGCCTCAAGCAAGTCTGTCATCTGGTATGCAATTGCCTCAAGAACGCTTCGACAGATATGAGCAGCAGTAGCACCACGTGTAAGTCCCACAATAGTACCACGAGCATACATATCCCAATACGGTGCACCAAGACCTGTAAATGCAGGAACGAAATAAACACCATTTGAATTCGGTACACTTTCTGCAAGTTCATCACAACGACGAGCAGACGGAATAAGCTGTAAATCATCACGAAGCCACTTGATTACTGAACCTGCATTGAAAGCTGAACCTTCAATGGCATAAGTAACCTTATCACCTAATCCCCATGCAACACCTGTAACGAGATTATTCTTTGATTCAACTCGTTTTTCACCTGTGTTCATAAGTAAGAAACAGCCTGTACCGTAAGTGTTCTTTGCCTGACCTTGGCTAAAGCAACCCTGACCAAAAAGTGCAGCAGGCTGGTCACCGATTGCACCTGAAATAGGTACACCTGCAAGTTCCACGATACCCATAACGCTCTTTGCAACTGTTCCGTAAACCTTACTTGACGGTTCACATTTCGGAAGCATTGTCATAGGAACACCGAGTTTTTCACATAGATACTCATCCCAACAAAGCTTATCAACATCAAAAAGCATTGTTCGTGATGCATTTGAATAGTCAGTAATATGTACTGCACCGCCTGTAAGATTCCATATAAGCCATGTTTCAACAGTACCGAAAAGAAGCTGACCTTTTTCAGCGAGCTCTCTTGCACCGTCAACATTATCAAGAATCCACTTGATTTTTGTGCCTGAGAAATACGCATCAACAACAAGTCCTGTATGCTCTTTTATGTATTGTGTCAA
>JAZQKZ010000101.1:0-1510 GCA_045542415.1 Clostridia bacterium | reverse complement strand
GTTGTACTTGTATGAGCGTGGCCTAATGCACCCGATACCGCAACCGCATCTATTCCAGCGTTGATAAGGAGACTTGCATTCAAATGTCTGAAGCTGTGAATATCACAAAATCTGAAATCGTGCTTTTCACAGAATTCATTGAACCAGAAATATGGTGTATTGTTATTCATCGGCTGACCATTCCACTTAACAAACAGCCTGTCGTGATCAACCCATTTGGAGCCAAGTCGTATTCTTTCAGCGTCTTGCTCTTTCTTGTAGGCTTTAAGCATATCAATAATAAACTGTGGAAACTTCAATGAACGCAGTGACTTCTTTGTTTTAGTTGTATCAGTGTAGATACCTTTTTCCGCTGTGTAGTTTGATGTTCTTCTGACGCTTATTACTCCTGATTCCCATTCGATATCCTTCCATTCAAGACCAAGAAGCTCGCCTCTGCGGAATCCACTGTATATTGCAAGATTGAAGAAAACCTGATATTTTAAAGGTTCACCCCTCAGCAATTCAAACAGCTTTTCAACTTCCTCAAGCGTATAATAATCCTTTTCAACAGTCTTTGCTTTCGGCGGAATAACTCTCCTGCACGGATTATCAGTCAGCATATCCATACGGATTGCATAGTTGAACACATCGGAAATAAAGCTCAGGTGATGAACAACTGTCTTGCTTGAAATCGGTTTGCCTGTTTTAAAGCTTTTTCCGTTCATTGCAAGGTCTGTTATAAAATTCTGAATTATTCTTGCAGTTATTTTATCCATACGAAGATGTCCTATCGCAGGATACACACGCTTTGTAAGCTGTCTTAATCGTGTGTAGGTTGTGCTTCTGAGTTGTATCTTAGCATACTGCTCAAACCATTCTTCCGCAAGAGTTTCAAACTTAACAGACGCAGTAACCTGTCCCTTTTTACATTCTTCCTCAAAGAGAATTGCCTGACGGTTTAATTCTTTTTCAATCTGTTTAGGTGTCATACCTTCCTCAGGTTTCCATGTCTTGCTCTGGAATTGCTGAACACCTCTTATATCATATCCACAGGAAACTCTTATCTGATATGTGTTTCCTCTTTTTCTTATATTAGCCATAGAGTATCGTCCTCCTTTTTGATACTTAGGATTTATGGCTTGCGGACTGTACACCAATTATATCACATTACTTCTGATAAATCCAGTCTACAAGCCAACTTTTCCAATGTTTTTAAGCCTTTGTACCGCGGAGATACTCCGTGAGAGTTTCCTTGTTGATAAGATATTTCTTACCCGCCATAATGCATGGAATCTGTTTATTCACACACATCTGACGGACACGATATTCAGTTAATCCCTCAACCATAGCGGCGGCTTCCTTAATCGTAAGCATTGTAATTTTATTCTCCATACTGTTATCACGCTTCCTCTCATAATCTTATTTCTGTTTGTATTCGTTTTACACATTTTTAGATCGTCCTTTCGTTGTAAATTAAAAGCTGGCAGATTTTGTTCCGTCAGCTGATATCCATATCAATATCTTCTGC
>JAZQKZ010000100.1:0-31472 GCA_045542415.1 Clostridia bacterium | reverse complement strand
ACGTTAAACGTTTTTCTTATTTAATGAGTTTTTAAACTCATTGACAAGAACTCTGCACTGTTTATTTTTCAATGTACAAGATTGCTTAGCCTGTGCAATCTTGTACATTGAAAACGACGGGAATATGTCGCAAGACATATGAACGTCCATTTTTCAATTTTACAATTAGCACTAAGCTAACGCATTGTTTTCCGCTGTCCTCATTGCGACAGCTTATTTAGTATATCACATCAAAAACTGTTTGTCAAGTACTTTTTTAAACTTTTTTAAACTTTTTTTAATGTGACGTTGTCTCATCGACAACTATTTAATAATACCACACATTGATAAAAATGTCAACAAGTTTTATGATAAAATATTTAACAAACTAATCTCAAAAAACTGTCCTGACCTTGTCTTTTTATACAAAGAAAAGCCGCCCGACAATCAGGCGGCTCAATTTTACATCACCACAAACATGCTCACTACACCTGCAAGCATTGATACAACCACCGTTGCAGCAACAACAATACTCACTATTCTTACCATCTTCTTGTTCATCTCTTATCCCTCCATTAATTTTATCAATCGGTTTATCATAACCGAAGCCTGAGCACGGGTTGCTGTCGCCTTTGGCATAAAGCTGCCGTCACTCATTCCCGTTATAACTCCGCTCAATACCGCAAGCTCCACAGCAGGTGCCGCCCATTTCGATATATTCATTACATCTGTAAATACCGTAAGGTCTGTACCGACAAGCGTTTTCATAGTATTGGCATTTACGGTATATTGGTACAGGCTCATTGTAATGTACGCAGCCTCCTCACGGGTTATAGGAGTATTGCCGTTGAACGCTCCCGAGTATTCCACTCTTGAAGCTGTTGCATTTCCCTCACCGTCACGCTCAATAATCACATTTGCTTCGTATCCCGTAACCATCGCATCGGGGATAAGCCCCTTGTCAAGCACGCTCTGAAGATACGGTGCATACCAGTCAGCGGCAGTTGCATCAAGACATGCACCCTCACGGCATTCTACCGTCTCAATACCCACCGTTTCCATTACCATTTTAAGATACTGCGCACGGGTTACTGTCCCCTCCGCATCAAAAATTCCCTCGGCCACTCCGTTTACTATTCCCCTCTGTGCCAATGCATTTATGTCATTTTCCGCCCAGTGACCGCTTATATCGGTGAATCCGGCTGCAAATGCAGTGCTTGAAAGCATCACCACCGCCAACAGGGCTGATATTGTTTTTTTCATTATTTATACATCTCCATTCATTTTTGCGAAAGCAAATTCCGCTTCCATCTGAAACACTGCTGCCGCAGCCTGTGCTCTCGTCAAAGTCTGAGTTGGTGCAAATGTTTCGTCACCCATGCCATTTATAAATTTGTAATTATATGCTGCTTCTACTGCGTTAAGGTATTCTGGCGAAATTTCATCAATATCCGCAAATTTCATTTCCTCATTGCGTGTTGATAATGTAATTCCATCATCCTCATCATAGTTTTTTATTCTATATGATGCAAAACTCATTGTGAGAGCTGCCATCTCTTCACGGGTTATCGGCTTGTTGCCGTCAAACTTCAAATCCTCACCCGCATATGCGTAAACTTCAGTTGTAACGGCTTCCTTGTCCTCGGTAGCTTCTGCAAGTACCTTTGTTACAAGCTCTTTCTTTGTATCCGGTTCGAGCATCGCTTCAGGAATAAGCCCCTTATCCAAGGCACTCTGTACGATATAGCAGAACCAGTCATCATTCGTTACGTCAAGACACTCACCCTCACGATATGCGTGTCCCGGAATTCCGCACGCTTTTATAAGCATCTGCAAGTATTCAGCTCTGGTAACTTCTTTATCGGGCATAAAATTCTTTCCGTCAACACCGTTAATAATCCATTTATTGCGTAAATATCTGACAACATCATTTGCCCAATGATTATCCATATCCCAAAAGATATAATTTAAATCTGTTCCATATGTATATCTCGTCAACTCCGGAATTTCTACTGCCGCCATGACCGTAATCATAGCTGCAAAAGATCTCGCTCCTCTCTCTTTCAAGTGCGTGGTATCGTTAGTACCCGTTGGATATGCTTTACTCTCAAGCGGTTCACATACGAAAAATTTTGACGTTATATCTTCTTTCTTTGTCTCTCCGCCTTTTATAAGCTTATTCCAGCTATCCGTAACCTCTTTATTCACATCCAGTAAAATCGTTCCCGTCTCCTCCGCAACCTCACGGGTCGGAACTGCATAATCCTGACGTGATTCCATGAAGCAGTTATTCACCTCGTCCCACCATGCCGCAGGCGTAGGTGTGAGCAATACCGGAATACCGCCACGCTTTTCAATCTCGCCGATGTATTTGGTCTTTAACAGCTCTTTATAATCCGGCACACTGATATAACGCTCCGGCTTATTCACCGCACCATCGTTGATGCCAAACTGAATAAACACATAATCGCCGGGATGCATCTCGGTTAAAATATCATCAAGCCTGCCGTCATTATCAAAACGCTTTAAGCTTCTGCCGCCCATTGAACGGTTTTCAATCACAACATCATCAGTAAAATAATCAGCAAACACCTGTCCCCATCCGGTCTGCGGATATACCTTCTTGTGGTCATATGTCTGTGCTGTCGAATCACCTGCAATATATATGTAGGGCTTTTCACGCTTCTCTGTACGTTCAGGTAACTGTACAATCTCTATTTCAGTAACATTCGGATTCTCGCCAATTACCTGCACCTCAATTTTTCCGTCTTTCGGCACCACCGGCTGTTCGTTTTCCTGAACAGCACCTGCCTCAAGCGTATATGCACGCACACGCTCGCCGCCGTTGATGTATATATTAGCCTTGGTTTCCGTCTCGCCGCCCGTTGTAACGGTTACGGTATAATCACCGTCAGGCACCTCCTGAGTGAGTACAACACCTTTTTCCGCATCTGCCTCTACCGCTGTCATATCAAAGGTCTGTGAATACAGCCCGTCTGCCATTACCGGCACACCCACAGGAAGCATCACCGCCGCCAGAGCCGCCGCCATAAGCTTTCGTAATTTCATAGCATACTCCAATCCGCCGCAACTGCGGCACAAAGTTCATCTCTACCTTTTATTATATACCACCCAACGCCAAATTGCAATAGTCAGCCGTAAAATTTACATTACTGTAATTTTTGGAGTAACTATATTAAATGTTAAATTATGGGTTATACGTCTTGTCGGATGGTCATTGTAGGGGCGATTCACGAATCGCCCGGGATAATCACCGATATTGAACAAACACGCCACATAAACCATAATTTATACCACAAACCAAACACACACAACAAAGGGGATGTCGCTGACATCCCCTTTTCACTTACCAAATCATCGCAAAATATGCTACATAGCTTAACAGCATTACTATACCTGCCCATCTCTTCAGATTGCCCTTTAATGAGCATATGAGCAACAACACACCTGCAAGCACTGCAACTATCGTATCAAATCTGAAGCCTGTCGCAAACGGTACCGGTACAATAAGTGCCGATAAGCCTACTACAAACAGGATATTAAAGATATTACTGCCGACAATGTTTCCGATTGCAATATCCGCATTGCCCTTTCTTGCCGCTGACACTGATGTAAACAGCTCCGGAAGCGATGTTCCCAATGCTACGATTGTAAGTCCGATAAATCTCTCACTCAATCCAAGCACTGTTGCGATTGCAGTCGCCGCATCTACCGTTACATTACTTCCCCACACGATAAGTACCAGACCGATTACTGTCCACAGAAGTGCCTTGACAACAGAGATTTCCTTAGGTGCGTCCTCCTGCTCTCTGTTCTTCATAGCCATAAAAAACAGATATGTAAGATATGCAATAAAAAGCACTAAGAGGATAATTCCCGAAACAACGCCCAACGTACCGCCATATCCAAGTACCAGAAGCACAAGAGTAATCGCAATCATGAACGGAGTTTCAATCTTAATAGTTGACTTTGCCACTGCAAGAGTGGTGATAACAGAAGAAATACCGAGAATTATAAGAATGTTTAAGATATTACTTCCAACAATATTTCCGATTGTGATGTCTGCATTTCCCTTTAAGGCCGCCGTAATACTTACCGCCGCCTCCGGAGCGCTCGTTCCCATTGCTACGATTGTAAGACCGATTACAAGCTGCGGGATTTTGAACTTGGTTGCAATTGCTGAAGAGCCGTCAACAAACCAGTCCGCACCTTTAACAAGCATTGCAAAACCGACTGCCAATAAAAGTATTTGTAATAAAATTTCCATTTCTTTACCTTTAACCTTTCAATATGTATTTTTTCCAACAGGGACTATTATACCATACTTTCGGTAAAGATGCAGTAAAGAATGAAGCTGCCCGTTAAATTATGGTTTATATCACTACTCATGTTTGCGAAAAAAACGGAGGTGTTTATATAACACCTCCAAAAATACCTATTATAACACCGCTTCCCAAAGCTCCGGATGCGGATTTGCAATAACCTCTGTATTAATCAAAACACCCTGCTCAGCCGCAATCATTGCACCTGCATCAACTGCTGCCCTTACATCAGCAACGTCACCTGTCATTGATACAAAGCACTTTCCACCCAAGCCTCTTGCAACACGAACCTCAATAAGCTCAATGTCACCGCTCTTTACAGCTGCATCGGCAGCCTCAATTGCACTTGCTGCGGTAAATGTCTCAATTATACCGAATGCTCTCTTGTTTGTAACAGCCGCTGTACCGCATACAGCCTCATATACATTCGTGCCGAGATTACCTATTACAAATGTATCTATAAGTGCATCGTCAGCGATAATCTTCGCCTTGTCAACCGCCGCATGGATTGCCGATAATTCGCCGCCTACGATTGTGACGAACTTACCCGGACATACAGAGCCTGAGCTGATTAACTCAACCGCTGCACTCTTTAACATCTCGTCGGTTACAACGATACCCTTAGATACGTTCTTAACTTCAACTAAACCAATTGATTTCATCTATTTTACACCCTTTCTGATTTACAGTGAATTTTTAGTGGAGATTCATAAGACTGCAAGAAATTTTCGCAGATTGCTACTCAGTGAGACGCCGACGTATGTTTATACTTTAAGTCTCAATGAGTAGTGAGATGCAGAAATTTATTTAGTCTTATCTTCCGATAACTACAAATCTGTCCGTTACCGCCGTTACAGTACCGTCAATGCTCGAATGCATTGATGTACCCAAATCCTCGTAGGCAGTCTGTGCAACTATCTGTCCTGCACTTACCTTGTCGCCAACCTTGACAACCGCCGTTGCCGGCTTACCTACATGCTGCGATAACTGAATATAGATTGTATCGGGTGTAAATACCATATCATTCTTGGGAACACTCGCCTTAACATACTTTCTGATTCCGAGTCTGTCTATAAGCACCTGTGACGAAATAAGTCTTGACGTACGGATATCACGCACCTTTTCCGGTGCCTTGTTGTTCTGACGTCTCAAACCATGCTTGCCAAGCTGTCCCTTGATTGACATTGAGATAGCCTGCGGATCAAGTCCCTGCTGACAGCCGATAACCGTACAGACTCCGCAGCCACAGCAAAGCGAGGTCTGCAAAAATGCCTCTGCATCACTTACCACTGAATGTGACGCTGCTCTTACGGTCTTATGTACCTGGATATCATATCCCAACAACTGTCTCGGACACATATCCGAACACATTGTACAGTTACAGCATGCCGCTGATGCCTGCTTTAAGGTTCTGTCAATCGGACGGAGCTTTCTCTGCACGATTGAATGTGTCTTGGGGAATACCAACAAACCCTTTGTCGTCTTTGTAACAACATCGTTCTCTAAGTCAACAAGCCTGCCCATCATCGGACCGCCGTTAATTACAGCCTTATTTTCAAAGCCTGTATAACCTGCGGCACTAAGCACCTCGGAAATCTTCATTCCGACAGGAGCCTTTATAGTCATATCGTTCGGCACATCACCGCCAATAGTGATATACTTCCATATAACCGGCTCGTTTTTGTTAACTGCCTTATAAATATTATAAACGGTTTCAACATTAATAACCATTACTCCGACCATAACCGGAATTGCACCCTCCGGTATTATCTTACCGGTAGTCTCATAGGTAAGTACAACCTCGTCACCTGCCGGATAGATATCGGGAATAGTCTTAACCTTAACCCTTGTTCCCTCGATTGACGCAAGAATATCCTTATCAAGGAGATGCATATTCTTGCCTTTTATTCCGATAATCGCCTCATCTGCACCCATTGTGTCAATGAGTAAATTGAGCGTGTCAACAAGAGCCTGAAAATGCTTCTCTAAAATATGATGGTCAACCATCATAAGCGGTTCACATTCGGCTGCGTTAACTACTATCTGCTTAACCTTATCGGAAAACTTTCTATGGGTCGGGAAGCCTGCACCGCCGGCACCGACAACACCTGCCTCATAGACAATTTTTTGAAGCTGTTCAAGATTCATCATGCTTCATTCCTTCCAAAAACTTTACAAAATATGCTAAACGGTTTTAATCAAACCTGCTTTTCATCTAAAATACCAACAATCAGTGCATCTACCGGTGCATTCGGGTCTTTCATGCCCATTCTTGCACTTGATCCCTGCACGATAATAACATCCTCGCCGATTCCTGCACCCACGCCGTCGATTGCAACGAGAAACTTATCCACAAGCTGATTGTTCTCTATGCACTGTACCAGCATGAACTTTGAACCGACAAGCGATTCAAGCTTATGCGTTGATACAACGCTTCCATAAACTCTGCCTAAAATCATATTCTTTCCATTCCGCTGCACATGGCAACTATACTATAGGGCGAAAAAAACGCAAGCAGGTTGCCATTTTGAAGAGTGACGGTGTATGCTTATACTCCGAACTCCGAAAAATAGTAAGATGCGCCGCTTATTTTTCGCACTACTTCTTAATAATCTTTACAAAATCACCGTTCTTTATTGCACATGCATTTGCATCGTCAGTATCAATATGCATTTCCGGATTAAATTCCGGATGCACTCTTACCTGCACGTTATAGAAACGTGTCGGCTTTGAGTTCTGGATTTCAACGTCAACGATATCGTTGTCCTTGATTCCGTACTTATCTGCCTCTGACGGCGGTAAATGTATGTGACGGTTAGCAATGATACATCCCTCATTTAAGAACACACTGCCCTTGGGACCTACCAATGCAATCGGTGCCGAACCCTTTAACTCGCCTGACGGACGAACCGGGGGACTCACCTTCAATGTAAATGTATCTGTTCTTGATATTTCAACCTGGCTCTGCTTTCTTACAGGTCCAAGCACTCTTACCTTTTCAATAGTTCTCAGCTGCGGACTTACGAGCGTTACACACTCCTCCGCTGCAAACTGGTCGCCCATAAGCATTTTCTTTACTGTGAGCTGATGTCCGGGACCGAATAATGTTTCAAGATCCTTTTGTGAAAGGTGAACATGTCTGGCACTTACGCCAACCTTTAATCCCTCATCCTGCTCCTGTTTTTTGAGGACTTCTACGACTGAACGGGCGATTATATCTTCTAATCTTTCCATATTATGTACCACTTTCAAAAACCTTTAGCCGATGAGAAAATTCCGTAATTTTCCGATTTGATAAGCAGACAGTCCAAGCATGCTGCCATCAAAAAAACATCATACACGGAAATTCACTCAGACTCATGTGTAGTAATGTTATCAGAGGAAAAATGCAATGCATTTTTCCTCTGATATATTTACCTGATTAGTCAATTGTCGGAAGAATCTTCTCAACATCACCGTGCGGTCTCGGGATTACATGAACTGATACGAGCTCACCTAATCTTGCACCTGCTGCGCTACCTGCGTCTGTTGCAGCCTGAACTGCACCTACGTCACCTCTTACCATAACTGTTACGAGACCTGAACCGATTCTCTCAGTACCGATAAGTGTTACGTTAGCAGCCTTTACCATTGCATCAGCAGCCTCAATTGCAGCTACTAAACCTCTTGTTTCAACCATTCCTAATGCTTCTACAGCCATTTTTGTATCCTCCTGATTTTTATATTTAGGGCTTTGCCCCTATACACTATAATTATAATACTTTCGACGTAATACGTCAATACCAATTTGGTAAAAATTCAGCATTTACCGAGGTTTTTCCCCGTTTTTATGCTTTTTCCTCCGTCTTTTTACGCCTACCTCTTTTAGCAGGTGCCTTTGCCGGAGTATTTTTCGTCTCTTCCTTCGCCGACGGCACTGCTCCGACATGAGTTGCAGCAGTTTCTGAGTTTACCTCTTTTTTGTTTTCCTCGTCAAGGTGAAGGAACTTTAATATTTCCTCATGAGGTCTCGCAATTACGTTTGACTCCTTATAGCAGTCAAGCTCCTTTGCTCTCGCCTTACCTGCATCAACCGATGCCTTTACAGCAGTCAGCTCGCCCTTTACTACGAGTGAAACCAACCTACCGCCGAGCTTTCTCTCGGTAGCCACGAACTCAACCTCAGCAACCTTTAACATATCGTCAAGTACTACGATTGCGTGACCTAATGCGCTTACCTCAATAAGTCCTAATGAAAAATCCATCTTGTCCGCCCTCCTTTATTAATAGAATGACGGCAGGATCTTTGCAATGTCATCGTGCGGTCTGGGTATTACATGTGCTGCATATACCTCTCCGCAAGCCTCTGCCGCTGCCTTACCCGCTTCAAGTGAAGCCTTAACAGCGTCAACATCGCCCTCTACTACCACATTTACCAGTCCCGAACCGATTTTAACAGTTCCGATAAGACGTACATTTGCAGTCTTTGTCATAGCGTCAGTGGATTCGATTGCACCTGTAAGGCTTCTGACTTCTAATAATCCTAATGCCTTCATATGAAATAAATTACTCCTTTCATAATGCCTCAGACAGCAAGAAATTTCGTAGATTGCCGCTTTCAAGAACGATGGCGTATGCTGATACTCCGAGTTCTGAAAAACGGTGAGATACGGAAATTTATTCTGTCTTATCTCCTCTACTTAGCCGTTCATCGGTATATGCCCGACTATGTCGCGACCTACACCTGTACGCTCTGCCATTTTCTGTGAATCGTCAGTCGGACTTGCAATTATATGCTTGTTGATAAGACCCGAAAGTCTCTGTGCTTCCACTGCAGCCGCCTCAACGCCTGCTTTTACTGCACTTACACTGCCCTGCATCTTTATCGCCATGATAAGCGGTACATCAACAGTAGGGTCAGCCGGCTTGTTTGAGTCGATCGCAATGATCTTCACGTCGGCAGCCTTTGCCGCAGCGTCTGCTGCTGAAATGGCGGTTACAAAACCAAACATTTCAACAATACCTATTGCTTCATGCATATGGAAAACTCCTTTTTAATTTAAGATTTTTAAGATGAAATAATAATTTCCAAAGGAATTTTTCCTCAACTATTATCTATTATTTCTTCTCTATTATCTATTATCTTAGATTACAAAGCACAAGCTTTGTAATCGCTTACTTGTTTACAATTGCAATCTTTAAGCCCTTCTGAGCAATATTTGTCTCAAATGCTTCATTTATATCAGCAAGCTCAAACTTGTGTGTAATAAGCTCGTTTATCGGAAGTCCGATACCCTTTGCTCTCTTTAAGAAATCGAATGTTGTAGCGTAATCTCTTAATGTATATACCCATGAGCCTACAAGTGTGATTTCCTTTGCACATAAGTCGAAGTGCGGATTGATTGTTGCATCTCCACCGTTGATGAAGAAGCCAAGCTCGCATAAGCCGCCGCCGTTTCTGATAAACTTATAGATGTTTGCATGAGCAACCGGCGAACCTGTACACTGGAATGCAAAGTCAGCCAAATAGCCGCCGAACGCATTCTGCACTGCACCTGCAAGAGCGTCTATACCCTTGTGGTTCATGAAGTTGACCGTCTCATTTGCACCCATCTTCTTAGCGAATGCAAGTCTCTGCTCGTTACCGTCAACAGCAACGATATTCTCTACACCCATTGTGCGGAGAATTGCAATACAGATAAGACCTATCGGTCCGCAGCCCTGTACTACTACTCTTGAGTTGAATCTCAAAATATTTGTGAGCTTTGCTCTTTCTACCGCATGGATTAAAACCGCACACGGCTCAATTAAAATTCTTGAATCAAGGTCAAGATCGCTTACATTGAATACAGTCGAACCGCCTCTTACAAGAATGTAATCGCTGAACCATCCGTTTGTATGGATTTCGTCGTCCGGGAGGAGTCCGTAAACATCCGCACCGCCAACGTTCTGCTTGTTGAGGTCAAACATTGTGATGTCCGGGTTGTCCTTGAAAATCATACATGTAACAACCTTGTCACCAATCTTTAACGGCTTGCCTGCACTGTCAACCTTTACATTCTTACCCATCTTCACGATTTCGCCTGTACCCTCGTGTCCGAGATTTACCGGGATAAGTGAGAACGGGTCGTTCTTGTACTCGTGAGCATCTGTACCGCAGACACCGCAGCCCTCAACCTTAACTAAAATATCATCATCGCCAACCTCGGGAATCGGATATTCCTTAACTTCAATTTTGCCAAGCTCTGTAAGCATAGCAACTCTTGTTGTTGCCGGAACACCGCCGCCGCACGATGAAGCTGCTCTCGGCGCACTTGTTACGGGAGTAACCGGGGCAGGCGTTGCCTGACCTGTCATCTCCATTAAAACCTGTGACACCAGCTGAGCAATCTTATTTTCATCTATAGCCATTGGTCATCTCTCCTTCGTGATAATAATTTCCTCCGGAAATTATTATCATATCTATTATCTTTTATCTCTTATCTGTTATCAGATAATATATAACGCATCACTGAGAACACATCTTCTTGAACGTGTGAAGCTTCTCGGCGATGTAATACCCTCGCCTGTCGGACCTGCAATAGTAAATGTCGTCCATCCCTCTGCATTGAATCCGATACCTGCATAGCTCGGTGCGTTCTTTACGAAAATAGTTGTTTCAATTGCCTTTGCATACTGCGTCATGTGATCCACATTCTTTGAATGTAAATGTGCAGTATGTCTGTTGCCGTGTTCTGCCTTAACTGCCATTTCAACAGCCTCATCAAAGTTATTTGCTCTTACAATCGGCAGTATCGGCATCATAAGCTCTGTCTGAACGAATGCCTGCGAGAACTCAACCTCACAGATGATACATCTTACACTCTCCGGAGCATTTACGCCGATCTGTGCAAGTATCTTTCTTGCATCACGGCCAACCCAGTCCTTGTTAATAACTCTCTTTGGCTGCTGTCCCTCTTTCTTAGGCTTCGACCATACAAGAACAACATCCTCAAGCTGCTTAACCTGTGCTTCATTCAAGAGATATGCACCGTTCTTAACCATGTGATGAATAAGCTCATCTGCAATAGGTCTTAATGCAAATACCTCTTTCTCCGCAATACACGGGAGGTTGTTATCAAAAGTACATCCGTCAATAATATCCTTTGCCGCCTTGGCAATATTAGCTGTTTCATCAACGATTACCGGCGGATTACCTGCACCTGCACCGATTGCTTTCTTTCCTGATGAAAGAAGCATCTTTACAACGCCCGGGCCGCCTGTAGCAACAAGCAGCTTAACCGACGGGTCGTTTACCATCTTGTTCGAGGTCTCCATTGTGGGATTAGCTACTGTGGCAACAATATTCTCCGGACCTCCGGCAGCCAAAACAGCTCTGTTTACGAGATCTACCGCATATGCCGATATTCTCTTTGCATGCGGATGCGGATTGAATAATACCGCGTTACCGCCTGCAAGCATACAGATACTGTTACAGATTACCGTACAGCTCGGATTTGTTGACGGAGTAATCGCACCGATAACACCGTAGGGTGCCATCTCAACAAGCGTCAAACCGCCGTCACCGCTGAACGCTCTTGTATCGAGGTCAGCTGTTCCGAGAGTTTTGTCGGCAACAAGATGATGCTTTAAGATTTTGTGATATACATTACCCATGCCGGTATCCTCAACAGCAAGCTTTGCCATTGTTTCAGCCTCTTCATGAGTAAGCTTTTTAATTTCATTAATGATGGCTTCTCTCTGTGCCTTGTTATACTGTCTGAAAGTTACATACGCCTTGTTACAAGCCGCAATAGCCTCCTCCATTGTATCAAACACACCAAGCTGCTTTCTCTTGGGTGCTGTTGAAGCTGAGAGATCCATGCCTGAAAGCACATCGCGGACGATGCGGCTTACCTTAGCTTCATCTACCATTTATATTGTCCTTTCTTCTTCAAGGATGAAGAAATTCATTAAAATTCAAGAAACAACCTTGCACCTATACGGGCAAGTAAAATATCCTGTTCCTTTGTTCCTCCGCTGACTCCTATACCGCCGAAGATTTTTCCGTCATATTCAAGCGGACATCCACCGCCTAAAAGTAACAGTCCGTTTCCGTTGGTAAGTCCGTCAAGCGTTCCGCCTCTTGACTCTTTTAATGCCACATCAGTGGGCATTTTAAGAGCAACTGCGGTATATGCCTTTTCCTGCGAAGCAGTTATGCTCGCTATGTACGAATCGTCCATAGCACGGAGAAGCACAAGGTTTGCACCGTCATTATCTATTGCGATAACAACATTTACACCCATATTTCTTGCTGCAATCTCCACCCCGTCGGCAACGAATTTTGCCGCCTCAAGAGTGAGCTTGTCTGTAACGCTCTTCTCCTTTTTGCATTGGCATTTATGCTCACCGCCGCAGGAACAATTTTTAGCGGCTTGCTTTTGCGGCTGTGCCGGCGGCTTCGCCCCGACATTATCCGCTACTTTTGCGAGCATTTCATCTATTGTCATAATAGTCTCCGAATTATATATGTAGTTTTGCGATTTCACAACATCGGTTATGAACGCATCCGGCGGAAAAAGAAGCGAGCAGATTGCCGTTTTAAGGAACGAAGGTGTATGTATATACTCCGAGTTCCGCAAAATGGTGAGATGCGAAGCTTATTTTTTCGCCCATATGTAATTATTTATTTAACTGTTCAATTACCTTCTTAGTAACAGCAGCAACAAGAGCCTCCATATCGTCAGCACTCTTGCCCGGTGCCGGACAAACCTGTGACGGTAACGGCTGGAATCCGTGATATGCAGCACTTGACTCATATCCGTACTTCTCGTTAGCCTCTGTCGGAGTCATTGAGCATGTATCATCCTCATAACATCCCGGACAAAGCTTCTCCATCGGGTGCTTACCCGGTACGCCGAACTGTCTTCTTAAATCAACAAGCTTCTTAACCTCACCGCACGGGATTTCTTTCTCACCGCCGAGCAGACGAGCGTACATAAGGAGCTTAGCATAGAACTCTGTTGATTCCATTCTGAAGAATGCTGTATTTAAGTCACAGCCGAATGAAAGAGCGCCGTGATTAGCAAGTAAAACTGCGTCATAGTCCTGTAAATACGGCTCAAGTGACTCCGGAATCTCCATTGTTGACGGAGTACCGTACTGAGCAATCGGAACAGCACCGAGGAAGATAATAGCCTCCGGCATGATAAGCTTGTCAAGCGCAATACCTGCGATAGCAAAAGCTGTAGCAATCGGCGGGTGAGCGTGAACAACTGACTTAACGTCCGGTCTGCTCTCGTAAACCTTTAAGTGCATCTTGAACTCTGATGACGGCTTCCACTTACCGTTGGGTTCTTTAAGATTACCTTTTCCATCTACCTTACAAATCATATCCGGTGTCATAAAGCCCTTTGATACGCCTGTCGGTGTTACATAGTATGTGTCGTCATCGATCTTAACAGAGAAGTTACCGTCATTTGCAGCAACGAATCCGTCATTGTAGATTCTTCTACCGATTTCGCACAGTTCTTTTTTGATTTCGTAATCAGACTTGTACATAATCTTTTACCTCTTTCTTTGTTTTATTTGGTTTTTCTTTGTTTTTATTTTATTATACAACAATCAACCAAAAAAGTAAAGCCTTTTCCTGTCAAAATCCATTGACATATTGTATAAATTTATCAACGGAATGGCAGAATAAAACTATACAATTTTATACGTTACTATTTTATCACAAAGCAATTGATTTTGCAAGAGATTTTTTATAATTTTTGCACAAAAATAAATTTTTAGTGAATATTTTTCAAGTAAGCAGCTACTGATATTTTTCCATTGACATTGTTTGGGATTTGTGATAAACTGATTGTAATGATATAAATTATGAAAGGAGACGAAGCGAATGACAGACTTACATAACCACACCATATACAGCTATGACGGCACAAACACGCCGGAAGAAATAATCGAAAACGCAATCCGCTTCGGAATCCGTACAGTCGGTATCTGTGACCACCAGTTCACAATACAGAACAAATTAAACCAATACATATCACATCTGCAATATTGCAAGGAAAAATACGCCGATAAAATTAACGTAAAAATCGGACTCGAAATCGGCACACGCCCGGCACCGAGGGATTTACTCGCCTCAAGCTGTAACGGTCTCGATTATGTATTGTTCGAATCACTTGACGATTCACGCATGCGTGCAATGGATTTATACGAATTTCTTGAATGGAGTCGCTTATTCACCTGTCCCAAAGGGCTTGCCCATACGGATATATTTGCACTGGGCGAGCGTTACGGACTTGATATGATTAAAATAATGAAAGAATACAATCTGTTCTGGGAGCTGAATACATCGGGAAATTATATGTATTATTATGATTTTCTGACCAATGAAAAGAAACGCAGATTGATAAAGGACAGCAAGCTACCGATTACAATCGGCTCAGACACGCATGATATTGCACAGTTCAGGATAAAGCAGCTCAGAAGTGCGAATGCGCTTATTGAAGATCTGGGAAATCCTGTTGCTTTATAAACTAAGGGGATAACTCATAATGTTATCCTCTTTTATAAACAAAAATCCACCATCTGCATGTACGGAGTGATAAGATGAATAAGATATTCAAATATGATGCTTTTATAAGCTACAGGCACACTGATTTAGACAAGTCAGTTGCAGACAAACTACAGAAAATGCTGGAAACATATAAGCCTCCCCGGGTATTGAAGCCGGAGAGCTTTAAGGGATGGCATGTCTTCCGGGACGAAACAGAGCTTCCGACAAGCGCTAACTTGAGCGAGGATATAAAAAAAGCACTTGAAAACTCTGAATTTCTGATTGTTATCTGTTCTAAAACAACAAAGCAATCACGCTGGTGCATGGAGGAAATAAGATACTTCAAGGCTTTACACAACGGTAGTAATACCAATATTATAACTCTTGTAGTGGAGGGCGAGCCATCGGAAATATTTCCGGACGAGCTGTGCAACGAAGCCGTTCCCGTTAAGGACAGCAACGGAAATCTTACATATGAAACCCGCATTGTCGAACCGTTGGCAGCAAGTATTACAGCTGCAACCAAGCAGCAATCACTTAAAAAGCTAAAAACCGAATTTCTTCGCATTGCCGCACCTCTTCTCGGCTGCGGGTACAACGATTTATATGACCGCGACCAAAGAAGAAAAACAAAGCGTACCATTACCGTATGTGCTGCAGTCACTGCCGTGACGCTTCTGTTCGGTATCTACAGCAGTGCTATGCTTTTGAAAATCAACTCGCAGCGGCAGGAAATACTTGTCCAAAATTCTCACAATCTGGGCAGGCTTTCAGAGTCACTGTGGCAGAGCGGTGACAGCATATCGGCTATCGAAACTGCCATTTCAGCACTGCCCACAAACAAGGTTAAACGACCCATTATACCAAACCTCGAAAAAATACTTGCCGGAGAAATACACGCATTTGAGCAAAGCAGCTTCCGCCCGGTGCTAAGGCTGACTCACGATAAGGTCGTAAAAAAGATAGGCTTCACCGGCGGCGGAGAAACCATAGTCACACAGGACGATAACGGAGTTTATTTCCGTGACAGTCGTACCGGCGAACTGAAAAACAAAATTGATATAAACAGCGGCTTCAGCTACAGTGCAGAGCTTATTTTTGAAAATGAAAATATTATAAGAAGCTCATCTCTCGAAAAATATTCAGCAAGTACGTTCATATTTGACGAAAACGGTTTCGGCGGCTACAGAAAAGCTGAAGCAAGCGAAAGCTCTGTTTCGGACAGCAATCTCTACCTCGTCTCTTCCTCCAATCAAATTGCAAAGGTCAACGGAAGAACAGGAGATATTATTTGGATGGATAACTCGAAATCCGATTTTTCTCTTTCAAATGATGTATATATAAATAATAATTCTATAGTACGCATATACGAGGACAGTAAAAGTAAAATTTATACTCTGGATATCCACAGCAGGAATGATATGAGCCTGTTGAAAACCTATACTCTCTCCGGCTATGATTTCGGTTTATCAATGGGCGAATGGCTTCATTTCACGGAGACAAAGGTATTTTGCAACGATACTTCGAGCTATCTCTCCGACAAGCTTATTGCTTTTGATATCCAAGGAGACACGCTGGTTAACCCGACAGTATTATATGAATATCCCTCAAATGAATATCCCTCAAAAGAGGATGAATACACTACTTCTGCTTTAATGACATCATCCGTCATTGACAATGAGCTGTTTACACTGTATTTATTCAGTGATTCCGTACTTCGTGAAAATGCTGTACTCAATGTATATGATACAAACTCCGGAGCCCTGAAATGGAGTCATGAGATCAACAATACTTCAGGTGAGTTTTCAAAAGTCGGAAAGATTTATGCTAAGGATTCATCAAGCTATTGTGATATCATTTTTACACTATGTGGAAACAAGCTTTTGATCTTCAATGCAGACACCGGGGAAAAACTGCACGAATACACCTTTACGGCAAATGCTGTTGAAATGTACTATTCACTGGACGGAATGATATATGTAATTACCGAAACAGGCGTTGAAATTGCAGTTACTCTGAAAAACCTTACTCCGCAGATGCTGAGTGATCCCGATTTCATCGGAAAATTTACCATACATGAGTTTATCAGCAATATAGCAATATGCGGATATCACAACAACAGATACGCTGTTGCCGCTGAGAATTCAAATGAAGTATATGTATATTCAGACTCAAAAAATGAAGATTTTACGGAAATATTCCGAAATGAAGAAAATACTTCAATTGATACAGTTCTGTTCAACAACAGCGGAACATCTGCATTAATCAATGCTTATAGCAGCGGCGGTGAATTAACGAACACCGTATATGTCTATGACACCGGCAATAAAACTGTGCATGAGCTTGACCATTTTACTGATTATATCACTGTTATTAACTTTATTGACGATAGGAATATATGTATATCAAGCAACAAAAATGTTGCAATATATGACGCTGTAACCCTAAAAAAGCTTTGTAGCTATGATTCCGAAAGCTATGTAGATGACAACAAGCTTTTTATAACGGACGGAACGGCAGTTTTGAGGGAATCCGACAAGCTTACATTTATCACACCCAACGGTACTTCCCAATTTGAACCAAAGAGCAAAAGCAAATTTGACTTTAGAGAATGGGATCCGGCATATATACAAGACTGCTATCCCTCCCCCGATAAACGGATTATGGTTAATATAGAATACTATGACAGCGATTCTACCCATAACCTTGAAATATTTAACACCTCCGACAAAACCCCGGTTGTTTTGGAAACGAACATGTTAAAGGACGGTAACAAGGTTATTAACTGTGTATGGAGCGAAAAACAGGTTTTTGTTCTCTTTAACGACAACACACTCCACCGATTCAACACTGAGACAGGAAAATTTATAGGCAAGGCAACGCTTGAAATCCCGTCTCCGCTGTCGATGGTTCTTCTCAATGATGAGACTGTTGCTGTTTTATGTGGTGACTCTGTTTTATACAGGGTAGATATTGAAAGCGGCAAAACCACAAGCACTCTTGATCTGGAAAATGACCACATTGTCGCAGCCGGCTTCGATTACAGCTGCTACAAGTATGTTCCGGACAGAAATCTGCTTATTTTGGATTGGGGGCTAACTCATGATACTACCTATTTCATCGATTTGGAATCGTTTACAGTAAGATATACGCTCAATAATTACCGTGACTACAGCTCTTCTATTAACCTGATTGCAGTAAATGAATATAACATAGCAGGAACGGTCCCGATGTTTTCAACTGAAGAGCTTGTAAAAAAGGCAAATGAATATATCGGCAAGTAAACATATTTTACATATAACAAGGGAGATGTATCGGCGTAGTCCTTTACTTTTGTACTTTAAAGGCGCTGTAGCAAAACAATTTTCAAATAGAAGCTTGCACAAAATAGTCTTTTAAAAAAAAGAAACCCTCCCGAATTACAGCTTGATTTTAGCTGTTTTCGGGAGGGTTTTTGTGCAATATTTTTTCAAAAAGCTGTTTTGCTAAAACCTCTTATTTATTATTGCGTTGTAATCTCTACCATTTTCAAATCTGCGTTCCATTCCACCTGTGCATCAAATGCTTCCGATATTGCACGCACAGGCACATATGTTCTTGATGAAATTATCTGAGCAGGCACATCAAGGGTAACCTTTTCATCACCAACCTGCATTTCCTGACTGTCAATCTGTATTGTTATAGTTTTACCGTCCCTGACAATTATGGCTGTACGGGTTGCATCCTCCCATTCAACTTCTGCACCAAGCTCTTCAGCAATAAAACGTATCGGCACAAGCACTCTGTCATTCTTCATAACCGGCTTTGCACTATTGTATGAACCGGCTCCGGTTACTGCTTTTTCATTCAAATCTACACCAACTTCAAACCACTGCTTCGCACCGGCTTCCGGATCATTTAACACAATTTCATCAGTTCCCGACACAGTCCGGATTGCTCCGTCATAGAATGTCTTTACGCCGCCGACATATTCATAAAATTCACTCAGAGAAGCAAAGTTATCGTTAATATATGCCTGAAAATCTGCATCTTCGTCACCACCCCAGCTTGCAAATGACATATCAGATATAGTTTGCAAATCTGCTCCGTCATGCCAGATTCTGTACTCATGATCACCGGTTTTTCCATACCAACATTCATAATAACAGCCCTCAGTGTAAACATCCACATCGGACGGTCTTTCAGGTCCCGTCCATCCGGGAATCTGCTCTATCGGTAAAATTGAAACCCCGAAATTTTCTTCTCTCTTTAAAGTTACAACACCGGATTTCTCATTCCATATATATTCTCTTTTAGATTTCTTCGTTCCGTCAATCTTTCCTATGAAATTTATGTACCTATGTACATAAGCTTTCGTTACCGTCTTGAAGGTATTTTTATAAACATATCCATCCGGATTTCCGTCCTTAAAATATCCCAGATATGTTTCGGTATTAAGCTCGCGCTTAACCTCCAATCTGCCAATACCGTTGGGAGCATTATTTTCATCTACCTGACCCTTGTATATTGTTTTAAAATATCCGTCATCTTTCATTACAATCTCAGCTACACCCTCCGCATTATCAAGCTCACGCTGTAATTCATCCTGAAACATAGTGATTGAAACCTTTTTTGAAGACGCATCCCATTCAAATGTACCATATTTATGCAGTGCGTCAATCATTATAAGAAGCTTTCCGTCCGCAAAATACGACTCCGTCCTCTCACCGTCAAGATATACACTGATATCGCTGTTGCCAATCTCCGCACTCGTCTGCCTTGCAGTTGACTTCTCCCACATTTCACGAGTATATATCGGTGTTGCGAATTTAATTCGTGATACATTAAGGCTCCTTGCAGCCTCATCATATACCACCTCAAAACCGTAGTTCACAAGCTCGTCCACCGCAATATATGTGTAGCCATCTATTATATATGAGTCAATCGGTGTATAGTCGATAAACGCACGGATTTCCGAGCGACTCGCCATGTGTGCCGCCATTACAGGAACGCAATGCAAAAGTATCATTGCAGATATTATAAATGCTGTGATTTTTTTCATAATAACTCCTCCGTTTCTTGATTTCATCGTAGCATAAAAAAAGCAAAAAATCAATACATTTTGCATGAAATGCCAACAAGTTGACATAAAGTGCCATCTTGGGCGGCAAGATGAATTAGGTTTAGATTACGGAGATACACCGACAAACCACAAAAAAACGGTTTCCATACGGAAACCGTTTTTCATATATTCAAGCAATAATTACTCGATGATTGTACCAACTACGCCTGAACCTACTGTTCTACCACCCTCACGGATAGCGAAACGTAAGCCCTCTTCCATAGCGATCGGTGTGATAAGCTCAACTGTCATATCAACGTTATCGCCAGGCATGCACATCTCTGTGCCTTCCGGTAAGTTGATTACGCCTGTAACGTCAGTTGTTCTGAAGTAGAACTGCGGTCTGTAGTTGTTGAAGAACGGTGTGTGTCTTCCACCCTCGTCCTTAGTAAGAACGTAAACCTGACCAACGAACTTTGTGTGCGGCTTTACTGAACCCGGCTTTGCAAGAACCTGACCTCTCTGGATGTCTGTTCTCTGAACACCTCTTAAAAGTGCACCGATGTTGTCGCCTGCCTCAGCGTAGTCAAGAAGCTTTCTGAACATCTCGATACCTGTAACAACAGTCTTTCTGCTCTCGTCTGTTAAACCAACGATCTCAACTTCGTCGTTAAGCTTAATCTGACCTCTCTCAACTCTACCTGTAGCAACTGTACCACGACCTGTGATTGTGAAGATATCCTCGATCGGCATTAAGAAGTCTAAGTCAGCCTTTCTCTCCGGTGTCGGGATATACTCGTCAACAGCGTTCATTAAGTTCATGATACACTCGTACTCCGGAGCAGCCGGATCTGTTGATGTTGACTCGATTACGCCTAAAGCTGTACCTGAAACGATCGGTGTATCATCGCCCGGGAAGTCATACTCGCTAAGAAGATCTCTAACTTCCATCTCAACGAGCTCCATGAGCTCCTCGTCGTCAACCTGGTCAGCCTTGTTTAAGAATACTACGATATACGGAACGCCAACCTGTCTTGAAAGAAGGATGTGCTCTCTTGTCTGCGGCATCGGACCGTCAGCAGCTGATACTACGAGGATAGCGCCGTCCATCTGAGCAGCACCTGTGATCATGTTCTTAACGTAGTCAGCATGTCCCGGACAGTCAACGTGAGCGTAGTGACGAACGTCTGTCTCATACTCAACGTGAGCTGTTGAAATTGTAATACCTCTTTCTCTCTCTTCCGGAGCCTTATCGATATTACCGTACTCTGAGTACTCTGCCTGTCCCTTGAGTGCTAATACCTTTGTAATAGCAGCAGTAAGAGTTGTCTTACCGTGGTCAACGTGACCGATTGTACCGATGTTTACATGCGGCTTATTTCTTTCGAATTTAGCTTTTGCCATTGGATTGTCCTCCTAAAAAATTATTAATAATACAAATATGCATTTATAATATCATTGTACTATTTTTTTGCAAAAAAATCAAGTCTTTTTTAAAAATTTTTGCAAAAAAATCACAATTTTTTATTAAATTCCGCCATAACAGGGCTTTTGACCCTGTTATAACGGTGAAAATTACTGTTTTGTCAGCAGGAATTATGAATCTTTTCTGTCGTTCATAATCTTTTCCTGGATTGACTTCGGAACCTCGCTGTAGTGTGACGGCTCCATTGAGTACTGACCACGACCCTGTGTTCTTGAACGTAAGTCAGTTGCATAACCGAACATCTCTGAAAGCGGAACGTGTGCTGTGATCTGCTGAACACCGCCTGACTTTGCTTCCATCTTCTGGATCATACCTCTTCTTGAGTTGAGGTCGCCCATTACGTCGCCCATGTAGTCGTCCGGCATGATAACGTTTACGAGCATGATCGGCTCCTTGATAACCGGGTCAGCCTTCTTCATACCCTCTTTGAATGCCATTGAAGCAGCAATCTTGAACGCCATTTCTGATGAGTCAACTTCGTGGTATGAACCGTCAACGAGTGTAGCCTTAACGTCAACTACGTTGTAGCCTGCGAGTACACCTGTGAGCATTGCGCCCTGGATACCTGCATCTACTGCCGGGATATACTCCTTCGGAATAGCACCGCCGACAACAGCGTTAACGAACTCATAACCGCCGCCCTCTTCCATCGGCTCAAGATCAAGTACAACGTGACCGTACTGACCCTTACCACCTGACTGACGAGCGTACTTGTGCTCAATGTGAACAGGCTTTCTGAATGCCTCACGGTATGATACCTGCGGCTCGCCGACATTAGCTTCTACCTTGAACTCACGGAGAAGTCTGTCAACGATGATCTCTAAGTGGAGCTCACCCATACCTGCGATGATTGTCTGACCTGTCTCTTCGTCTGTATATGTCTTGAAAGTCGGATCCTCTTCAGCAAGCTTTGCTAAAGCGATACCCATCTTTTCCTGACCTGCCTTTGTTTTCGGCTCGATTGCAACACGGATAACCGGCTCCGGGAAGTTCATTGACTCAAGAATAATCGGATGATCTTCGTCACAGAGTGTCTCACCTGTAGTTGTGTTCTTTAAACCAACTGCAGCTGCGATATCACCACTGTAGCAGCAGTCGATATCCTTACGGCTGTTAGCGTGCATCTGTAAGATTCTACCCATTCTCTCTCTGTGACCCTTGCACGAGTTAAGAACGTATGAACCTGAGTTAACAACACCTGAATAAACTCTGAAGTAGCAGATCTTACCAACATACGGGTCTGTTGCAATCTTAAATGCTAAAGCTGCAAACGGCTCGTTATCTGATGACGGTCTTGTCTCCTCTTCATCTGTATCCGGGTTGATACCCTTGATATCAGCGATATCTGTCGGTGCCGGCATATAGTCAACAACAGCGTCAAGTAACATCTGAACACCCTTGTTTCTGTATGAAGTACCGCAGAGCATCGGAACGATTTCATTAGCGATTGTAGCCTTTCTTAAAGCTGCCTTTAACTCAGCAACGCTGATTTCTTCCTCGCCTAAGAACTTCTCGAGAAGAGCCTCGTCTGTTTCACAGATCTTCTCAATCATGTTCATTCTGTATTCCTCAGCCTGATCTGCCATATCCTCCGGAATATCCTCGATTCTTACATCGTTTCCGAGGTCATCATAGTAGATTTCAGCTTTCATTTCCATAAGGTCAATGATGCCCTTGAATGTTTCCTCAGCACCGATCGGTAACTGAATCGGAACACCGTTAGCCTGAAGTCTCTCTGCAACCATGTCAACAACTCTGTAGAAGTCAGCACCCATGATATCCATCTTGTTAACGTATATCATTCTCGGTACGCTGTAGTCGTTAGCCTGACGCCAAACTGTCTCTGACTGCGGCTCAACACCACCCTTAGCACACATAACTGTTACAGAACCGTCGAGAACCTTTAATGAACGCTGAACCTCAACTGTGAAGTCAACGTGTCCCGGTGTATCGATGATGTTGATTCTCTTACCCTTCCAGGCACATGTTGTAGCAGCTGATGTGATTGTGATACCACGCTCCTGCTCCTGAGCCATCCAGTCCATTGTAGCTGAACCTTCGTGAGTTTCACCGATCTTATGGTTGATACCTGTGTAGTACAGGATTCTCTCTGTTGTAGTAGTCTTACCGGCATCGATGTGAGCCATGATACCGATATTTCTTGTATTTTCAAGTGAATATTCTCTACCCATGTGTATATCCTCCTTCCAATAAGGATTGTATAAAAATCTGTTATTATCCTAAAAAATCACTACTTTAAAGTCGAAATGCAGAAATTCCGAAGAAAATCTGCGTTTCGCAAAAAAGATATGATTACCAACGATAGTGAGCACACGCCTTGTTTGCCTCTGCCATCTTATGAGTATCCTCGCGCTTCTTAACTGAGCCGCCTGTACCGTTGATAGCATCAACGAGCTCGTTTGCGAGTCTCTCCTTCATAGTTCTTTCGCTTCTCTCTCTTGAGTAACGAGTTAACCATCTTAAGCCTAATGTCTGGCGTCTCTCCGGACGAACCTCCATCGGCACCTGGTATGTTGCACCACCGACACGGCGAGCCTTAACCTCTAACACCGGCATGATATTGTCCATAGCCTCTGTGAAAGCCTCTAACGGCTCCTTGCCTGTCTTTTCCTTTACGATCTCGAATGCATCGTAAACGATCTTCTGTGCTACACCCTTCTTACCGTCTAACATGATGTTGTTGATAAGCTTTGTTACAACAACGCTATTGTAGATCGGATCGGGTAAAATTTCTCTCTTTGCGATAAAACCCTTTCTAGGCACTTTACTTCCCTCCTTCATAGTATGTGTGAAAGCTTTTGACTCTCACGCTTCATGAATATCACAGGTACTCTGAATTTAGTATTTCAAAATTCCGTCCAGCGCGTAACGATATATACGGTGCGCAAACACCTTGTCAAAATATAACCGATATGCACTTTTGTGATAAACCATTATGTTTATTTGTTCATGCAGCTAAATAACCTTTTGGGTTAATTACTTCTTAGCTGCCTTCGGCTTCTTGGCACCGTACTTACTTCTCGACTGAAGACGACCGTTAACGCCCTGAGCATCAAGAGTACCTCTGATGATGTGGTATCTTGTACCCGGAAGGTCACGAACTCTTCCGCCTCTGATGAGAACAACGCTGTGCTCCTGTAAGTTATGGCCGATACCCGGAATATAAGCTGTTACTTCGATTCCGTTTGTAAGTCTAACTCTGGCAATCTTTCTTAAAGCTGAGTTCGGCTTCTTCGGTGTAGCTGTTCTTACTGCAGTACATACGCCTCTCTTCTGCGGCGAGCTCTTGTCGCTCATCTTCTTCTTTAAAGAGTTAAGACTCTTCTGGAGCGCAGGAGCTGTTGATTTCTTTGTAGATGTCTTTCTACCGGTCTTAACCAACTGGTTAAATGTAGGCATACCTGTTACACTTCCTTTCGTAATATTTATATATTATTACACACCTTATGGTGTGGAATAAACTATTTATTTTAAAACGACGGCACAGCTTGCACCGACATTGATACCGCACATCGCACCAAGCTCACGCATTGATTTGATATATAAAAGCGATACACCCTTGTCCGCTGCCGCTTTTTCTACGGTCAATCTGATTTTATCATCACAGCTCTGGGCAAGATACACCTTGTCCGCCCTGTCTTCGTTTATTGCTCTTAAAGTCTGCTTATAGCCGACCATTAAATGCTCTTTATCCGAAACGCCGATCATCAGATTTCCCTCCGTCAGATAGTAGTGTGGCATAAAATAAGCACACACAAGATATATTATAAGATATTTTTATGTCTTTGTCAAGCATTTTGCGAAAAAATCAAATAAATAAATTCTGATAATTTTTAATCCCCGTGCAGGATTTGATTTGTGTATATTGACAATGCCTGTATATTATATAGAAGAAATTTTCTGATTCAATGTATATATGACGTTTTTTAGAAATTTTTTACCTGTTTTTTGATTGTGTTTTAAGTAGAATTATGGTATAATTGATTATATAAAGCAATTTTTAGCACAAGGAGAAAACAAATGTCAAGATATCTTGGTTTTGAACCGGTCACAAGCGGTAAATACTATTTTATAAGCTACAATTCCAATGACGAAAACAGGGTAAAGGATTATGTCCTTAAAATGCATGATCTCGGTATGCCCATGTGGTATGACAACGGACTTAAAGTAGGCGACGAATGGGAAGCACAGATAGCAGAAAAAATATCGGGCTGTGAAGCCGTTGTAATGTTTATCTCGAAAAATATTTTTCTTAAGGAAAGCTCCTATGTACATACCGAATATAAAATGGCAAAGGAACTTTACAACAAGAAAATCCACATTGTAATATTGGATGATATCAAAAATACCGACATACCGTTCCGCTTTGCAGGATGGTGGATAAAAGTCACTGATCTCCAGTGCGTGCATGCCTTTGAACACAACGATACCGGAGAATGTATCAGACTTATAATGAAAGACCTGGATTTTACTCCGGTAGATGACAGCCATGCAATACAAGTTCTTGAGCTTAACGAAAATGACATAAAAGTACACTTAGAAACAAAGGAATACATAGTGCCTGTAACGAAAGACACATCGAATAATAACACCAATGCAATACAACCCGAAGCCAAGCCGGGCGTGGAAACAATAAATTATCCTGACGGTTCCGTTTATACGGGAGAGGTGTTAAACGAGCTTCCTCACGGCTATGGCAAATTAATTTGGGCAAGTGGTGATATTTATGAGGGCACTTGGGTTGAACAGACACCCCACGGATACGGAAAATGGACATGGGCAAACGGCAACGTTTATGAGGGCGACTTCGTAAAATGGAAGCTTACCGGAAAAGGAACATATACCTGGAAAAACGGAAACGTGTATAAAGGCGACTTTATAGACGGAAAAAAATCCGGAAAAGGAAAGTTTACTTGGACTAACGGTAAGGTTTACGAGGGTGACTTTGTCGATGACAAAAGAACCGGTAAAGGCAAATACACTTGGACTAACGGTACTGTTTATGAGGGTGACGTTGTGGATGGCAAAAGAACCGGTAAAGGCAAATTTACTTGGGCAAATGGTGATGTTTACGAGGGTGACTTTGTGGACGACGGCGTACAGACCGGAAATGCAAAACTCACATTTGCAAATGGCGACGTTTATGAAGGCAATTTTATATTTGGTCACAGAACAGGATTCGGAAAACTCACCCAAATAAACGGAGATACTTACGAAGGGCCTTTTATAAATGGTGAACGAACAGGAAAAGGCAAATACACTTGGGCAAACGGCGATGTCTATGAGGGCGACTTTGTGGACGGTGCACAGACCGGAAAAGGTAAATTAATCCGGACTAACGGTGATATATGCGAAAGCAACTTCGTGAATGGACTTCAAACAGGAAAGGCAATATACACCTTTGCAAACGGCGATATTTATGAATATGACAATGATACCCTTGAATACATAAATAATACGCTGTCAGGAAAAGCAAAGTTTACATGGATTGACGGAAATATATATGAGGGTGACTTTAAAGATGGTATAAGAACCGGTAAAGGTAAATTCACCTGGACTAACGGTGATGTCTATGAGGGCGACTTTTTTGTTGGCAAAAGAACCGGTAAAGGTAAATTTACTTATACAAACGGCGATGTTTACGAGGGTGACTTTTTTGTTGGCAAAAGAACCGGCAAAGGTAAATTCACTTATACAAACGGCGATGTTTATGAGGGCGACTTTGTTGATGACAAAATAACCGGTAAAGGTAAATTTACCAAGGCTGATGGTACCGTTTATGATGGCGACTTTGAAGACGGAATGTTTATAAAAGGCTCCATTTACGACAAACACGGTAAATTAGTTAGAGATTACGAAACAAAAATCAACTAACTCCTCAAATGAAATCTTATAGAAAGGACAACATCATGAAACAAAAAAATCAAATGAAAATGACATATCTCGTCAAACGGTTTTTACCATATTTCGGCAAATACAAGGGAATACTCATTTTTGACCTGTTCTGTGCAACGCTCAC
This sequence comes from Clostridia bacterium, assembly GCA_045542415.1. GTDB lineage: Bacteria > Bacillota > Clostridia > UBA1381 > UBA1381 > UMGS1958. Next base: position 4,055 of record JAZQKZ010000100.1, on the reverse strand, counting down.
AACATTGTGCGAGCTTGTATTCCCTATGATTATCCGCCACCTTACATCCTTAGGCACAACCGACCCGGCACTGCTTACCATCTCACTGATTGCAAAGGTCGGCTTGCTCTACCTCGTACTGCGACTCATAGATACGGCGGCGAATTACTACATGGCAAACACAGGTCATGTAATGGGTGCAAGAATAGAAACGGATATGCGGCGTGACTTGTTCAACCACCTGCAAAAAATGTCATTTTCCTATTACTCAACCCATAAGGTCGGACAGCTGATGTCAAGACTCACCTCCGACCTCTTCGATGTAACGGAATTTGCACATCACGGACCGGAGGAAATATTTATCTGTGTATCAAAGTTCATTGTATCATTTACAATTTTATGCAGTATAAACATACCTCTCACGCTGATAATGTTTGCAACACTTCCGGTAGTATTCGCATTTGCGTACTACAACAAGCGTATGAGACAGAATTTCAAGGAGCAGCGTGTTCAGATAGGTGAAATCAATTCGCAGATAGAAGACTCGCTTCTGGGAATCCGTGTGGTTAAATCCTTTGCAAACGAGGATATTGAAAGAGATAAGTTTGAGGAGGGCAACAAGCGTTTTCTTAACCTCAAGAAAAAGGGATATTTCTACATGGGCGGCTTCCATTCCTTAAACCGCTTCTTTGAGGGACTGATGTACCTCACAGTGGTTGTTGCAGGCAGCCTGTTCATGATGTATAAGCATATCTCAGTAGCAGACTTTACGGCATATTTATTATATGTAGGAACACTGTTTGCATCAATCCGTACAATTATCCAGTTTACCGAGCAGTTCCAACGAGGCATGACGGGTATCGAGCGTTTTATCGAAATCATGGACACTCCGGAGGATATTATTGAAAAGGAAGATGCACAGGAGCTTAAAGACGTGCAGGGTGAAATCGATTTCAAAAATGTAAGCTTCCATTACAGCGACGATAACAGAGACGTATTAACAAAGCTCTCGCTCCATATCCGCAAGGGCGGCAACGTTGCACTTGTCGGACCGTCAGGCGGCGGCAAGACCACAATGTGTAATCTGATTCCGAGATTTTATGATGTAACGGACGGCTCTATCACAATTGACGGTATTGACGTGCGTGACGTGACATTGAAATCGCTGCGTAACGCGATAGGCGTGGTACAGCAGGATGTATATCTCTTCTCCGGCTCGGTAATAGATAATATTCTCTACGGATTGCCCGGTGCCACAAGAGATGCGGCAATCGAAGCCGCAAAGCTTGCAGGAGCACATGAGTTTATTACAGAACTCCCCAATGGCTATGACACATATGTAGGCGAAAGAGGCGTAAAGCTTTCGGGCGGACAGAAGCAAAGAATTTCAATTGCAAGAGTATTTTTAAAGAATCCGCCGATACTTATCTTAGACGAGGCAACCTCGGCACTTGATAACGAAAGCGAGCGTCTGGTACAGCAAAGCTTAGAGCAGCTTGCCAAGGGAAGAACGGTATTCACAATTGCACACAGGCTCACAACGATAAAAAATGCCGATACAATTGTAGTATTAACCGACGAGGGTATAGCCGAGCAAGGCTCACATGACGAGCTGATTGCAAAGAACGGTATCTACAGCGAGCTTTACAGCATGTATAATTCGTAAGCAAAAAAGCGTTCCGAAAAATGCCGGAACGCTTTTACTTTGTAAGAACAATGTAAATTGACGGTAATTGACTACGGTACTCATACCATGATATAATACACAACGGTCAGTAAACTGACCCGGGTAAGCCGGACGGCGGGCGGTCGTTTCGGAAAGGATATAATTATGAGTGAAGTCACTTTACAATTACTGTTGATTTTACTTATGTTATGGATAATAAGAAAATAACCGCCCTATTGCCGTAGGACGGTTATATGTAGAATTAATTTCTTTCTACTGTAATAAACCATTCAGTAAATAGAAACGAACGTTTTGCCGCCCGGCTCTTTACCTGTATCATTATTGTATCACAGATAAATATATTTGTCAAGCGATTTAAAAGCGTTCCCGTCGGGAACGCTTTTAAAATTACATACTTTCAACAGTATCAATACCAAGAAGCTTTAATGCCGAGCTGATAACCGTACATGTCGCATCAACCATAGCGAGTCTTGTTTTTCTCACCTCTGCATCGACATCATCCTTCATAATCGGATTTGCATTGTAGAACTTATTGAAGCATTTTACAAGGTCCGTTACATAACGGTTAATATAAAACGGCTCGTTCTTGTCCGCAGCAAGCTTAACGGCATCACCGAACGAATCAAGCTGCTTTGCAAGTCTGTATGCATCGTCTGAAGTATCAAGCGAGAAATCCGCATTGCTGTAGTCAATACCCTCCGCACGGCGTAAAATACTCTTGCCTCGTGCATAGCCGTACTGGCAGTACGGTGCTGACTCACCCTCAAAATCAAGCATTGTATCCCACGAGAATACGATATCCTTTTCTCTTGAATTTTTTAAGAATGTATAGAGAATTGCACCAATACCGATTTTCTTTGCGGCATCGTCTATATCGTCAACCTTGCTTCCGTTTTCTGTGATAATTGCTCTTGTCTTTTCAATTGACTCGTTCAAAACATCCTCTAAGAATACCACGTCACCGTTTCTTGTTGACATAGCCTTACCCGGCAGCTTAACAAGACCGAAGCCTACATGCTTACAGCCCTCACTCCAATCCCAGCCTGCACGCTTCATAACCTCGAAAATCTGCTTGAAATGAAGTGCCTGCGGATTACCTACTACATATATATTCTTCTCAAAGTCATATGTTCTGTGACGGTAAAGTGCCGCTGCGATATCACGGGTAGCATAAATTGTAGCACCGTCCGACTTCAATATAATACACGGCGGCATGTTCATGTCCTCAAGGTCAACAACCTGTGCACCCTGCGACTCAACGAGAAGTCCGGCATCACGGAGCATATCCACAACCTCGTCCATCTTATCTGAGTAAAACGCCTCGCCGTTGAACGAATCGAACTTAACGCCTAACATATCATAAACACGCATGAACTCAACAAGGCTCTGGTCCTTGAAATACTTCCACAGCTGAGTTGTCTCCTCATCACCGTCCTCAAGCTTTTTAAAGTATTCTCTTGCCTCGTCCTCAAGCTCCGGATGCTCCTTTGCCTCGTCATGGAACTTAACGTAAATCTTCAATAACTCGTTAATCGGGTCCTTTTCAATAACCTCTCTCACACCCCAACGCTTATACGCACTGATAAGCTTACCGAACTGTGTACCCCAGTCACCCAAGTGATTAAGCGACTGCACATCATAGCCAAGATGCTTATAAATTCTCGCAAGCGAATTACCTACAGCTGTTGAGAAGAGATGACCGATATGGAACGGCTTTGCGATATTCGGTGATGAATACTCAACAAGCACCGTTTTACCGTTACCCATATCCGAGCTGCCCCACAACTCGCCCTGCTCATTAACACCCTTAATAGCCGTACCGATAAAGTCAGCACGGTTAAAAAAGAAATTGAGGTAACCGCCCACAGCCTCACAGCGGTCAAGCACACTGTCATCAGCAAATTTTTCTGCTATATCCTTAGCAATCAACGGCGGAGCCTTACGCATTACACGCGCAAGCGGAAAGCAAGGAAAAGCAAGGTCACCAAGCTTCTCCTCCGGCGGAGTCTCGACTGATTTTTCGATTACCGCACGCTCAAGACCGGTATATGCTTCTAATTTATCTATTACATATTTCTTGAAATCCATTATATTGTCTCCTTGTTTATATATGTATTCTATTGTATTATACCACACCTATCCGGATTTGTAAAGTCGTAATTGGAATAAATTGTGGTTTATCGGTGTATTGGTTTGCACTTATCGATACGACATTGTAGGGGACTTTGTCCCCTTGCAGACTTTGGTGTGATTTGATTTTTTTGCTATAACCCCTACTGGCTTTTCTGCCTACAGCAGCAGAAAAGTCAGCAAAAGAGTGCCGTTAAAGAGGGGACGCCCCTCCCTCTTTAAAATCTCCCGCTGCGCTTTACCAAAAGATTCAATCAAT
>JAZQKZ010000099.1:0-104368 GCA_045542415.1 Clostridia bacterium | reverse complement strand
ATCTTAATAAGACCCGGCTTCTGTACTACTCCGTCTATGTAGTAGTAATCTCCTACGATTCCGTTAAGAAGCTCGCCATCGTCTCCCTCAACTGTATCTATTACCATCTTACCATCTGAACCAAATGTGTATGTGCCCTCTCTCATGTCTGATGCACTTTCATCGATACAGTCTGCTGCTACTCCACGAGTAACATCCTTTGCCATTACGCCGTTTGTTGTACTGAAGTAGTAGTATGAATCGTCAATCTTTGTAAGACCTGTGAAGCATGTTGCACCGTTCTTTACATAGTAATATGTTGTGCCGTCCTCTGAAAGGATACCCACGAATGTTGACATATCATCAACAAGCTTACCTGTCTCATCAAATGTGTACCAGTTTCTTCCTGCCTTCGGGTTGTTCGGGTTTACAAGAACTGATCTGAGACCTGTGTATGCATAGCCTCCATCAACCATTGTACCGAAGAAGTACTGACTGCCCTCAATTGTCTGCCAGCCTGTTGAATAGAATGCCGGACCGTAGCTGTATGTAAGCTTACCGTCTTCTGTTGTTACCCAAGCACCCTTTACAACAAGACCTGTCTCATCTGCTGTATAAGTTAAACCGTTTACAGTAAACTCGCCGGTCTGAATCACATATGTTTCTGCATCTGCATAATACCAGCCGTCTGCTGTTGACTGCCAGCCTGACATAAGATTTCCTTCTATTACATAATATGTATTCTCGCCAACTGTAACTAATCCTGTTGCTGAAGTATCTACCTCACCACACGCACACTTTAACTGTCCGTCTGTCGGAACATATGTATGTGTTATATGTGCAGTTGCCGGGATTGTTGTACCCCACTCAAGAACAGAACCGCATCCCTCAAATGTATCACACGGAGCATCCTCAGTATTTCCACATGAACAGCCTACACAGAATACTCTGCCCTCATAGCCTGCTTCTGTTTCTGTTGCTGCCTTATCCTGCGCCTCACCCGGTGTATGGATATGCCAGCTTGTCTTTGAATCTTTTTCTGTCTGTGTTAATAAGTTTCTGTGCTTGTTAAGCTCAGTATCAACAATATACTTTTCTGATGAGAATGTATCTTCATCTCCGTTTGTAAACTCAACTTCACCCTGTGCCACTGACGTACAAACTGCTATACGGCAATTTCCGTCTCCTGCCCACATTTCATCCGGTGTTGAAACAAAGTTACAAACTGTTACACAATCCGGATGGTCAATATGTAACGTAAATTCCCAAACTCTGATCGGAATTGATGCTAAAACTGCAGTTCCTGTAGTTGCTGTGTTTGCTGTTCTTGTAAATGTTACAGTTGCATCATTTGTATGATCATCAACTGTATAGCTTGCCTCAAATCCCGGTATAACTTCCATATGGTCTAATTCCCAATCGTTCATACCGTCTAAATCCAATACAGCTGTAACTGAATCAATATCTTCAATGTTAGCTGCCTCTAAATTCATATAATATACTGAACCTATCGGAAGATTTGTAGCATCCGGATCTGCCGGAACATAGCTTATTTCCGGACCGTTAGCTGCATCAATATTAATCTGACGTGTGATTGAACGTGCATTTCCTGCATTATCTGCAATTTCAAATCTGAATGTATGCACGCCATCGCTAAGCTCAACATTATCTACACTGATTAAACCGTTTGAAGCACATGAAATATTATTATATTCAACGCCGTCAATATATACCTTAGCTGAGCTTGTATCTAAGCCTGTATAATTACTCTTTGTTGTATCTTCTGTTGCTTCTGCGATAACTGTAACAGTATCTGTTGTTACAGTCTGACCATCCATTGTCTCATATGTATCCGCATCCTTTAAAATGCTTACATCTGAGAAAGTCGGTGCTTCACGGTCTTCTACAACTGTTGAATAATCTACTGTAATATCATCAATATAGATTGTGTGCTTTGTCTTTATGTTCGGAAGATTCTCCTCCTCCGCTCTGTCAAATCCGTCTGTCTGATAGATCGAAAGATTATTAAATGTTTCACCTACACCGTCTTCTTTAGCTGCATATATGTAATACCAGCCATCTTCCGGATAGTTTTCTGCACCTGCATCTCCCGAATTAAACGGAATAGCATTGTTTAAGTCAAATTCTGCACCAACAGCTTCCGGTGTAATATATGCCCAGAAACCAACTCCTACAGCATCTGTCATATCTATGCCTAATCCTGAGAGTCTGAGCATGTTATATCCCATTGCATAGAAGCCTGACCAGTCACAAACTACTGCAAGTGACTTATTACCATTGCGAACCTTACCTGTTGCAGCTGTTGCAATTTCAATATAACCGTCCTCAAAACGACCTAATTCCGGATGATTCTTGTGCTTGCTTCCATAACCTGTACCAAAGCTTAATGCACTTATGTCACCGTCCTCAAAATCCCATACAACCTCTGAACCCTTACCAAGATTCAAGCTTGCAGTTGCTGTCTTTGTTTCGTCATGTACGAGAGTTGCTGTTATAGTACCACTGTTTACACCTGCATCTTCACCGCAAGCTGTGTACTCAAATCCGCTGATTGTTCCAAGATTGTCATCTGAAAGTTCAAACTCAACATCTTCTCCCTTGATAACTACTTCATTGAGTCCTTCATTTACAGTTGCCTTAATGCTAAGTACCGCTGTCTTTTCATAAGGAACAGTTATGTTTTCCTGTGTAAATGAAATTGCTTCAGGAATAACAACATTTACTGAATCCTCTCCTACAACCTCTCCGTTATATAACATCTGGACTACTGCTTCACCTGTTTTTCCTGTTGAAGTAAATACTCCGTCTTCAACTGTACCGAAATCCGAGTCCTCAAGCTGCCATGTAACATCTGCCGGAATATCTGCCGGGCCGCCGCCTGCGTCTGCACCTACTGCGGTAAAGTTCACTTCTGAACCCGGTGTCACATACTTGTTTTCTGCCTTTACTGTTGCACGGTCAAAAATTCCGTCCTGTGCAGCGCTTGAAATAACCAAAAGACCACCGAGAGTCGCACGCTGACCGCCGTCTGACGGGCTGCTCTTCATAGTTAATTCGTTTGTACCCTCACGCTCTGAAATAAATGTCGATGAACCACCACCGTCACAGTTTACTGCATCAACACAACCCATGGAGAGCATAATCTCTGCACACTCACGCATTGATGTACCTGCTGAGAACGGAGCCTGACGACCGTCATTCATCATAAGAATAAGCTCGCCTGTGTCTTTGATACCCAAAACAGTTCTCGGTGCTCTGCTTGAATCTGCATGGTCATCCGATGAATACTGGCTTACACCGTCCTTGATAATCCATCCGAAGTTAGCCGAAACAGCCTGCCATTCAGAACCGTCAAGCGGCTCTGATGCACTTCTAAGCTCTGCATTACCGTCCTTATCTACTACAAGGTATGTCTGAGCTGTACTAACACCGGAAGAATTTCTTTCATCCGAATATACAACGCCGTTCCATACAAGAACACCATACGGATGATTATTACCGTATCTAAGGTTGGTATTTACACCTCCGACAACATTCAAGCCGAGGTTCTCCTCAACATGTGCTGCCTGATCTGTAAGCTTACCGGTCTGCCATGTAGAGCTGTCCTCAAAATCAATACCTTCTGTTAAACCCATATAAGTAGGCATAACTGAGATATCCGGGTTTGTTAAATCCACTTCAATTGTGTGGACTACATTTCTGTTGCCACCCGTTGAATCAGTGATAATAATTTCTGATTCTGTTGCACCGGGTGCAAGTGCATAATCAGTTTTTGAGATGAGATTGTAATAATCACATCCGGAATTTGATAAATCAAAATCCACCGCAAAAGCTGACATCGGCAACATTGCTGCTGATAACAAAATTGCCTGTGCTGAAACTAAGAATTTCTTCATGTCTTCCTCTCCTTTTTTTCTTTGTTTTTTTGTGTTTATATATAAAGTGCCTAAGCACGAATTTTTAATCTGATTTTATCCACGAACCCAAAATCGCATCCCATTCTAACGGCACAATATCGGCAACACCGGAATCCTGATAGAATGTCAGTTCTCCAAAGTAAAGCTTCCCGTTCACCTCGTAGAAATCCACTCGAAGATGTTTCGTTCCTGCGGATAATATCCTTGCAAACTCTTTCATCTTCTCAAAGTTTTCAGGCTTTTCTATCGGATACGGAGCATTATCATGACCCATTGTTAAATCAAGATGCTTGTATTCCATGTCATAAAAATCACCGTAGGTAGGCTCTTTGGGATTGTTTCTGTTTGAAACGATATGTACAATTTTCGGCTCTGCCCCGAACGTGAAAAATTTGTAGTCTCTCAGCTCACCTAATGCTGTGTCCTCCATATATTCTTCTGCAATTATTCTCGGCACTACATTCTTATACTGCCATTCTCTGCCCGAATAATAGAAATTTCTTTTCAGACATGAATTAAGCTTGTTTTTTGCCGCCTCATAATCAAACTTTAATTTATCGGTGCAAATAACCAATCCGGCAGAGTCGTGAGTACATTTGAGAACAAAACTATCGGGCAATGCATCGAAATCTATGTCCTCAAATTTATCCCAGACTCCGAGAGTTTTAATAATATACTCCTCACCAATTCTGTCTGCTACAAATTGTTTTGCAGCATACTTATCAACCATCTCGGTATATATCGGCTTGCGGTCATAAAGCTTGAGCCATTGCAGCTTTTCATTAAAGCCCGCCGGATTTTTCAAATTAAGCTTTTTATCTGTAAAGCTCCGGTACATACATTTTACATATGTTTTGTCGGGAATATATTTTGACAAGTCCCTGAGCTTTGGCGATGCAATAAGCCGGCACGGATTCTTTATCCAGCGTACAATACTTTTCAGCCTCATATTAAACAATATTCTCCTCTTCTCAGTTTTTCCTGTTTCTTTTTAAGCAAAAAACACCCCTTAACATTATAGCCTCTATCAGCATCTTGGAATTTTCCCTTAGGCCTTTGACCAAAAGCGGGGCTACCAGAATTGTCACCATTTGAGTAATCAACGAAGCCAGTGCTGCTCCGGCAGTTCCCAGACCCGGAATCAATACAAAATTCAGAATCACATTAACAAATGCAGATGACGCATATATTACTATAAGATATTTTTGCTGTTGCTTGGATACAATCCAAGCATTGCGAGCAACTCCAAGATATGAAAAAGCCGTGTACCATGTGATTATTCTCAAAGGCGTAACCGACGGCATATATGCCTCTCCATACATTACAAGTATAATCAGTTCAGCAAAAATTACATATAAAACCGAAACAAACACCGACAAGTAAAAAACAATTGCATACAACTGCTTATTTCTTCTGATAAACAATTCCTCATCATGTTTATGCGCCTCCATAATAGACGGATAAACAGAATCAATAATTGCCGTCAGAACGAAGCACCACATATTGCATAATGCCACAGCAGTAGAATAATAACCAATTTCCTCAGTACCCATCATCTGCTTAAGCATAATCTTGTCAGTCTGACCGTATATAGACACCATCAGGCTCGGTAAAATGAAATGACAACTCCGCGATAAAAGCCGCTTACCGTAATCCCACGAAAAGCTTAATCTTGATCCTCCGTGCTTTTTGTATGCAATGAGCAAGAATACTCCGACAAAGATATAATCTAATGACGAAGAAAACGCAAACCACAGAACATTCCTCTGCGTGATTAACAATACTATCCTATAAAGTGCTGTCAAAATATATGCTGCCAGCGATGTCATGGCTGTCACTTTTGATTGCAACTTAGACTGAAACCAGAAATTAAATATTTCACAAATATGGAAAACTGAACCGATACTGCTAAGTGCTACTACCCATAATGTCGTCGTCTCGCCTGCATCCACAACAAATACGATACACATAATCATAATGACCGACAAAAACGAGGAAACAGCTCTTAGAATCAACGATGTTCCAATAATTTTCCCTTCTTCATCCGGTCGATCAATAAATTCTTTTACCAGAACAGAATTAATTCCCAAAGTACAAAACGCTGTAAAGAACGCTGTATAAGCGGCTGCATAATTAATAACCCCGTAATTGGACGGACCTAGATAACGTGCAGTCAGAAGTCCTACAACTAAGCTGACCAACATTTGTGCCACACGTCCACCTACAATCCATCCGGCATTTTTAACAGTTTTATTGATAGATATGTTCTTCATTTTTCGCCTTTCAACTGCAAACTCTGCCTACTCTCAATGAGCCGACCATTTTTCCCTGATTGCTTCTGCCCTGCTGCATGGCCCGCTTTTATACAAGTCCGGATATTTATCTCCGTCTAATATATGTTGTGCCAGATTAATAAACCTCTCTGCTGCAACCTCGCCGTTCCATTCATCTATAATAGTATGATATGCCGCCGTTCCCATTCGCTCTTGTTCATCAGGATTGTCCAACAGATATTTCACTTTTTCAAACAACATATCAATATTGCACGCTTCATACACCATACCGTTTTCATTATCTTTCATCAAAAACGGCACCGCACCAATCTCATAACTCGCCACCACTGCACAGGCACTGTTCATCGATTCATTCAGAACCGCACCCCAGCCCTCCTGTCTGTCACTCGTGAAGAGATAAATCCCTGCTCTTTCCATTTGCTCACGCACCTGAGCAGCACTCATGGCACCGAGTAAAAACACATTGTTTTCCAGTGCATTTTCTTTTATCATGTCTGCAAGCTCATTCTCAAGCTCTCCGTTTCCCACAATGTTTAGTCTGAACGAATAGCCTGCCTCCTTAAGCCGTGCCGCCACACGAATGGAGTCCTCTGCATGCTTCCAGTTAATAAAACGACCGCACCATAGAATTTCTGATTTATTCTTGTCCTTTATCAAAGCGTCAACCGATTCGTAATACTTCGTTTCAGGGAAATATCCCCATTTATATGTGCGTTTTGAAAATGCCCCAAGCTTACGGTAATCACCTGCTGTATAGGCACTTGCACAAAGCATATAAATTTTCTTCCACCGGGGATTGTGTATGTGTGTAGATATCAAAAAGCGTATCGCTTTCATAAGCGGCTTTTTTACCTTTAAAGGACGCTCTGCATAACGGAATATAAGCTTTCCGGATTTTATGCGTTCTTTAATCAGACTTTCAGGTGCCGAGCCTGTAATTATTACATCAGCTCCATTAATCAATGAAATGCTTTCCTTTGTATCTTCATGCTCCGGTATTTTATGCTCATAGCAGGTCTTTACATACTCTGAGTATTCATTTTCCCAGCCCATATCCACACGCCACTTAACCAACGGCTTGGTTTCAATAAACCAAAAATCGCCGTTTGTTTTTTTATACAAAGCGTCTGAGAGCATCTTTTGATGATGATTCAAAAAATTTGTCAAAAAGACAAGCTTCATCCGAATTTCACTTCCTCCGATATATGACTTACTGCCCGTTAAAGGACTCTATAACATCAGCATAAATACCAAGCAACGTTTCCTCCAGCACGGCAGGATTATGCTTCTCCCTCACAAACATCTGACCTTTTTCCGAAAAATCAGTAGCTTTTTCGGGGTTCATAAACAAATCATCTATTCGTTGTGCCAGAAGCTGCGGCTCATAGTAGCTATAGAGCAATCCAAGCTTACCGTAATCAAGCATCTGGGCATTGCCGCCGACATAGCTTGCAATACACGGTGTTCCCACGCACATCGCCTCTGCGAGTGCATTGGGAGCATTTTCAATTGCCGACGGGATAATGCATATGTTGATTTTACTGAGCTTTTTTGCCAGCTCCTCTGCACTGAGATATCCGGTGAATACAATTCTGTCTTTCAGACCAAGCTTATTTATTTTCTTCCTTATGTAGCGTGGATAGCCGTGTTCCCGAAGTCCTTTTTTATTTACAAAGCTGTCACCGGAAACATACAGCTTTACATCCGGATATTTTTTGCTTATAATATCAAGTGCATCTATCATAAAGTGCAAGCCCTTTATAGGGTAGCCGCCCTGATGAACAAACAATGAATGCGGCTCATAATTTTCCTTATCCCACCGATATTCAAAAAACGGCTTTCTCAGCATTCTCGGACAATTGTAGTATTTCAATCCGGGATTTATATTCAGCGATACCGCCTTATCCCAATCGGATCTACCTTCAACACAACTCACACTGCAAAGCATTTTCTGCTCTTTTTTGCTTTGCTTTGCAAAAGCACGCTTGCCCTCAAAAATTCCTCTGCGTGACAAAATGTCACATAATGTATAATTCAGTATAATATCCTTTACAGGCATATGTGCATAATAATGTCTGACATATTCAGATATTATCCCCTGAAGCGAAATAATAATCGGTATCCTGTTTTTATACTGTTCAATAAGCGTTATATTGTGAGTCGCCTCTGTCCCGTAAGCGTGTATAATATCCGGACAAAACTCATCAATAATCTTTTCCCAGTTTTTCTGTCTGTGTGAATCTGCAGGCAGTATATAATATAATATGTTCCTGTCCTGATACTTCAGAAGCTTTTTTACTCCTCTTTCGCTATTACAGACAATCACCAGCTCAACTTCGGGATGGTTATCGCTCAGGGCTGTTTTCATTGCATCAACCCATGATACGGCATGACCACTTTTCAGCCCCACTTTATTTGCTAAACCCGGAAACACACAGTTCACAGACCATAAAACCTTCATTTTATCAACCTCATTTACACTTCATTCAACCTCAGGCTTCTGCAAGACTCACTACCGCACCGTTTATAAAGCAAAACAGTGCAAAGAACCAGGGTGAGCCTATTAAAATCGGTTCAATCGAGAACTCGATATGCATAGCAAGATATGTGCATAAAACAATATGCTGAGTATTATATGCAAGCTTTTTGGATGACAGAATCTTAGTCAGTATATATATCGAAGTAGCCGAATAACCTGTCACTCCGACCAGTGCAAAAACACCCGAATTATCATATGTATCAAGATAGAGATCGTGTGCATAGTTGCCTACCAGTCCGCGTATATGTTCTCCTCCGAACGGATAGTCAAGCAGGTGACTCATATGCATCAGCTTAAGCTCTATTCTTCTGTCATCACCGATACCCTGCATACTTTTTTCAGAAAAGAAGCGAGCGTAGAAATTAGAACTCTCAATTGTTGTCTTTATATTAAAAAAATCACTGTTATATGCAATATATATCAACAGAAAAAGCAATATGGTTGCAAAGGTATAGCCTATCTTTTTCTTTGTATCGGTTCTACTGTTTAAAACAATATAAATAACAGAAATAGCGACTATAACTACAGTCTGTATAATAATCGTACGTCCCGCAAGAATGAAATTATAATACAAAATCATCACGAGCAACGCTCCTGCTATTATTTTATAGACTGCTTTTACGTTTAAAAACAACACTGAGCATATAATCGCAATCGGAATACATGCCAGAACCGCCTGACCCGTTGTACTCATTTCGGCACGCGTCCAGAAATCAGTATATGAACCCCATAAAACATTGTCAAGATTTATAAGCATGTTCAGCACATAATGCAGCAGCGTCGCTGCCGCACACAGCACGAGAATGCCAAACATACTTTTTTCACATGACCTCAGCGACTTTGTTCTACAGTCAAGCATATTGCATCCCATAATATAACAAATAGGGTATGTGAACGGTCTTATCATATTTGTAAATCTATGCTCTGATGACGGTGAAAATATCAGCAGACTGATTGACAATATAAATAAAAATATCAACGATATATCAATTTTAATCTTACTTCTTCTGGAGAACAGAAACACAGCAAATGCCGCATATATCATATAGCTGTATTTGTCCATAAAATTCAATGCACCCAAAAACACAAACAACAGAATCAGCTTTTCATTCTGATAAAAAATTGTTTCTGTATTTCTGTTATGCAAATTCCAAAGAGAATGCCTACGTCTATTCATTCTTTTTCTCCATCTTCAAAAACCAATCATACTCAATATCTTTTTTGTCTGTACAACAGGATTCTTCTGTTCCAAAACAAAATCCTGTGCTTTTTTTCCAAGCAATCGCCTCTCCTCATCAGAGAGCGAAGCCGTTTCAACGAGCTTCTTCGCAAGCGCCGATGGCTCATTGCTTTCGGTATATATTATGTAATCATCATATTCGTCCGGAATTCCGTCCAGCTTATATGCAATTACCGGAACGCCCGAGGACAGATATTCCAGATTTTTAGAGGGAAATGAATACTTTGTAAACTCCTCATTATTCATTCTCGGATTAACAAGCACTGTCGCCGTTTTCTGAAGCTTTAAAATCTCGCTCCTGCTCAGTTGCCCCATATAGCTTATGCGAAAATCCTCCGCCTCCGCCTTTTTAATCTCCTCTTCACTGTCACCTTTTCCGCATATGACAAGTCTGTAATTCTCTTCCTTTATACCGGAAAACGCTTCCAACAGGTTCAGCACGCCGAATTTTCTGTGCAGTGTACCTGTATATAATATTGTTTTAATATCTGGTTCTCTATTCTCTGCATACGGTATATCCTCAAATTCTCCCGATGCAATCCCCTCCATAACACAAAAAGGCTTACGGTTATTCAGGTGATCGGACATATGCTTTGTCAGAAATACATATCTGTCAATGCATTCCATGCTTCTGTATGCCAGTGCCGCCGATATTCTGCCGAGTATATGTCTTACCGGATCCTCCTTTGCAGACAAATCCACCATATCAGGTAAATCTGCCACAATAGCACACACCGATATATCCGGATATTTTCTTTTCAGCTTTGTCAGAGCCTTAAGCATTGAAACATTTAACCCGTAGCAAATGACTGTTTTAGAGGCATTGCTACTTTTGCACCAACTGCCTGCCGCCTTATACAGGCTGTGAAAGATGCTTTCTTTTCTTATTATTTTTACATTATTGAAGCCCACGCTTAACGATTCATTGGGGACTCCCTCGTTAAATACTGCTTCCTTAACTGACGCCTCCCGATAATATCCGGGATAACTTGCAACAGGCAGCACATTTATTATATTCAGTTTTTCACCCAGGTGAAAGCTAAAGCCCTCCACCAGATGCCATTGCAGTGCATTTGCTGCATCCTGCATATTATTCTTTGACTTGCTTCTTACCTCATCATACAACTCATGAGGGATAAGACACGTCATAAAAAGAATATCTTCACAACCCATTTTCAACAATTATTCCTCACTGTACGGCTCAAGACTCTTCGCCGCACGCATTCCTCTATACATCTGATATATAATCTGCCTTAATGTCATGTCTGTTCTTTTTCGGAATCTGAATGCAAAAACCAAAAGAAACAGCAATTTAAGTTTTGGAAAAGCAAAGCTTATCCATGCACCCTTATCAAAAAAATACTTTTCATTAAAGCCCGTGAACCATGAAGAAGAGTCCTTGTTACAGGTCCCCAAAACATATTCATGTGAATACATTTTCAGCTTGTTTTTCAGACATTCCGCAATGAATAACGAATCTTCTCCGCTTCCGTAAATACATCCGCCACCAAACAATTGTGTGAAAGTAATATTATTCTTTATAATCGATTTCCTGCGAACTGCAATAGAATATGTCCCGAACTTTAATGCATTCCAAATATGTAATCGCTTTATCGGTAAGTGTCTTTTTTCTGTTATAACATTATTTTTAATTATATCTACACCAAAAATTATCACATCAGCATCCGGCAACTGCTTAAATGCATCCTTAACCCCCTGCAATGTACCGTCATAGTATGTCACATCATCATCGGCAAACAGCACTATCTCGGTATCTGCCGCCAGCAAGGCAAGATTTCTGTTTAATCCCACACCCTTTGTAACGGTTGTTATCATCTTTATTTTGCCGTGTTCTGTTTCTTTGATTTTTATGTAATCTTCATTACTCTGATTTGCTATTACCGTATCACATCTGATGTTCATTTTATCAACCAATGAAAAATCAGACTGATTCATCGTTGCTACCAAAACCTGAAGCTCGCTCATTATACTCCTCCAAAAATCGCACCGGCAATTTACGACTCGCTCTTATAATGTAAATTTTCCTTTATCTGAGTAGTACTGATTTCAGGGGTTCGTGATAAATATACCACTTCACAGCCCTCTTCCTTTAAAAAGTCAAACTTTCCTTTCCAATCGTCACCGATAACAAATGTATCTATATGGTATTCATGAACATCCGTTTTCTTTTGCTCCCATGTTTCTTCGGGAATTACCAAATCAACATAACGGATTGATTCAAGCAAAGTTTTTCGCTGCTCATATGAGAAATAGCATTTTTTATTTTTCTCGTTATTATTGAATTCATCAGTAGATAAAGCAACCACAAGATAGTCGCCCAGTGCTTTTGCACGCTTTAATAAATTAATATGCCCATAATGCAGCAGGTCAAAGGTTCCGTATGTAATTACTCTTTTCATTTTTCACTCCATAATACTAAAATTACTCCATGTATGACTTATGCAAATCACACATTACATAGTCATGATGCGTAACCCTCTTATCCTCCGGAGGAAGCTTTCTCCAGTCGCCGTAAAGACTTGTAAGATATCCGTTTGCATCCTCTGCACCGAATACGGTTATGCTTTCAAACTTATACGGCGTCGGTTTGCCCATGATGCTTCTGGGCATGATTTCCTTAAAGCCCCATGCTCCGACAAGATTTCCACACCATTCACTGCTGTCATAATCATATTTTCTGCATTCCTTAACCACATCTGCAAGCAGCTTTTTATTATTTATTCCCGGAATAAATCTTGCCGCAATTACTGCCAGATTCTTATATAGACTGCGTCCCTTTCTGATTCCTCCCGTGCGTGTCAGCAGAAAATTACGCTTCCTGTTGACAAGCTCATAATTATTTCTGCTCTCCTGTTCAGTGTTTCCAATGCCGTCAAGCGGAAAAATATCAAGATATATTCCTCTTTTTATTCTGCATCTTGTATTTTCAATCAGGGTTGTTGTTGTATCATACAGCTTCGTAAACGGATAATAAAAATCCTCTGCATCGGTATTGGGAGTTTCAAGGACATATTTCCCGTTCTTTTTGCCTGCAAGCAATTCTTCAAGCCTTTCGTAATCTGCTCTCGGCATGCCTATATCGATATCGTCATCCCAGGGAATAAATCCGCTGTGTCTGACAGCACCGAGCATTGTTCCTCCCAATGCATAGTAACGTAAATTGTTGTTCTGACAAAAATCATGAAACCAACTGACCATTTCAACAAGCCTGGCCTTAAGTTCATCTGATTGCTTATACATAAATTGAACCTCTATCCAAATAATACTGCGGATTCCTACCGCTTTACTATGTTACTTATACTTTTTCAAACCGGCTATTGCGTAATTAATTATCAATACTGCACTTTTTGCAAGCGGTAATCCCAGACATTTTCTGTATATTCTCCACCTTGATTTTGCCGCATTCCATTTATTAAAGGATCTCGAATCCTCTACATAACGCCAGCTGACCAAAACCTCTCTGCAGCCTGCCGCCTTATATCCATCACGCAGCATCTGAAGCCACATCACATAGTCCTCATGATGAAAACCCGAAATAAACCGATATTTTTCGGCTATAGCCTTAGTCAGCATTACTGTAGAGCAGCCTATAAAATTCTCTTTTTGCAGCTGCTTATATCCCACTCTGTCGGGTACGATATAATCCGCTTTTACCTTATTTCCCGAAACGTCAATAATTGCATACGAAGAATATGCAATATCCGCTGATTCACTCCTCAGCCGTTCAATCTGAGAAGCGAGCTTGTCCGGATGCCAGACATCATCACTATCAAGAAACGCGATATAATCGCCTCTGCACGAATCCAATGCTCTGTTTCTTGAGCAAGCCGTGCCGCTGTTTTTCTCATTTCTGAGCAAAGAAATCCTTTTATCACTTTGTGCCATCTGTTCAACGATATCACATGTTGAATCTGAAGAACAATCATCCACTACAATAAGCTCAAAATTATCAAATGTCTGACTTTGTATCGAATGTATTGCTTCTTCTATATACCGTTCAGAATTATATGCCGGCATTATTATCGACACAAAAGGTCGGTTCGCTTCCATTATTTTGCTCCCTTTCCTTTGAACACAACACCTATTGTCTTAAGTACTATCTTAAAATCAAGCCATAATGACCTTGTTTTTATGTATTCCATGTCATATATAATCTTTTCTTCCGGTAAAAGATTGTATCCGCCGTTAACCTGTGCAAGTCCCGTCAAGCCAGGTACTACCGCCAGCCTGTTTGAAAAACCGTGTATATAAGTCTCAAACTCCTCATAAAAACACGGACGCTCCGGTCTCGGACCAACAAAGCTCATATCGCCGACAAGGATATTATATGCCTGCGGCAATTCATCAATTCTGTATTTTCTGAGCTTAGTACCAAGCCTTGTACAGCGTTGATCCTCACTCTCTGCCCACTGCGGTCCATCCTTTTCCGCATCCTCATACATAGTCCGGAACTTCAAAATATAAAATTCCTTTCCATCCTTACCTAATCTTTTCTGACGGTATATCATTCCACCCGGAGAATCAATACAGACTGCAACCCCTACAATCAGCATTACAGGCAGAAGCAGCAAACCCACCACAAGAGAACATACTATATCGATCAATCTTTTAATGACCACATAACTAACACTGTTTTTAGGCTCTGCCTTTTCGATAACATATGTCTTCTGCTGTGCAGCAGTGGATTGTATCAACCGCTCATCATAGTTATTAATTGAAAACATTTTCTCTCCCTAACATTATTCCCACCGTATTATGTACAAACCATTCACACCATTCTCCCAAAATGGCTGTGCTTACTTTTACCGTTTGCTTGTCCAAAGTAAAGTTTTCCGGCAAAAGGGCATAATACTACATTTTTATCTAATTATATTGTATCACACCTCCTTTTATTTTGCAATAGTTTTTAATGTTTTTTTGGTTTTAATATAAACTTTACATGGTGCTTTTTAATCACAAAAGTGGTCATTTTACATACCACAACAGTCGGACTCATTTTTTCTGAGTGCAACTATTTTTTCGTCTTATCACTTTGTAGTGATGTGATATTTCTTCCTCAGATACGCATATACTGTAAAGACAAAGGAGGCATGCATATGCACATCAGGATTATCCACACACGCAATAAAGCCACGTTAGAGCAGGAGCTTTTGCGTATTTTAAGCCGTAAACCAATAAGGTGCGATAACAAAGCCAATCAAGCAAGGAGGAACTGATATAAGAATAGCCGCATATTGCCGTATCAGCACAGACCATAAAGAACAGCTTTCATCCCTGAAGCATCAAAAAGAATTTTTTGAAGAATACGCAAAAAAGAACGGCGATACCCTTATCCGCATATATTCCGACGAGGGAATAAGCGGTAAAAGCATAAAAAAGCGTGACGCATTCATGCAGACGCTCAGAGATTCCGAAAATAACATGTTTGACTGTGTATGTGTCAAGGATTTCAGCCGTTTTGCCCGTAACACCGGAGATTTTCTGCTTGGCATCCGTACCTTGAAATGCAATGGAGTTGATGTACGTTTTTTATCGGCAAATCAGACCGTTATCGGCGAAAGCGAATTCATTCTGACAGTATTCGCCGCACTCGCACAGGAGGAGTCCTCCAATCTTTCAAAAAGGGTAATATTCGGAAAACAGCAGAACGCAAAAAAAGGCAGGGTACCGAATGTCATCTACGGATACGATAAAATCGATACCTTTACACTCTCAATAAACCCTGCCGAGGGTAATACCGTAAAGCTGATTTACAAATGGTACATAGACGGAGACGGGTGCCGCCACATTGCGGCAAGACTCAACGATATGCACATTGCTACAAAGCACGGTGCAAAATGGACATCAAAAACAGTGAAACGGATATTGACCAATCCAATCTACAGCGGCATACTTGTCAATAACAAGACCGTAACCAAGGATTTTATTTCAGGAACCCGTATAGAGCTTCCCTCAACCGAATGGCTGTATCACGAAAGACCGGAGCTGCAATTGGTAAGCAGTGTAGATTTCGATTTGGTTGCAAGCAAACTTGCAGAGCGGCGTGACCGATACAAGAACGAAAACCCCGGCAACCGCTATTCCTCAAAGCATGTTTTCTCCAATCTGATCAAATGCAGCGAGTGCGGCGGTGCTTTCACCTCACGAATATACAAGTGGAAAAACACCTATGTACGCTATCGCTGCGCAACGCACAACAATCACGGAAATGCACACTGTTCCAACAACGTGACTATTGATGAACAGGCACTGCTTCGTGAAATAAAGCAATATCTCCTCTCTGCAATCGAGGACAGCGAAGCATTTTTTAAAAAGCTGAATGAAAAACATGCTCAGACAAGCGACAATATCGATATTTCGCTGCTTAACAAATCAAGGAACTCACTTTTAGCCCGCCGAAATCGTTTAAAGGAGCTGTATGTAGAGGGTATGATTGATATAAACGAACTGAAAAAGGAATTTCAAAACATAGACAACAGTATATCAAGTCTCGATGCTGAGCTTGCCGATCTTCTCAAAACACCCGCAGAGCCCGACGATAACACCGATTTTGCGTCAAACATCGGACAATTATTACTCAACTGTCAGTTCAGTAACGAGGATATGCGCTCTGTGGTGGAACAGATTACAGTATCGCCCGACGGCGAGGCTGAGGTATGCATGAAATGAGGGAGATTCAATGAACCTCCCTCTGTTTACACTATTTTAACATATCTTCCTTAAACGCCCTGAGCTCTGCTGCATTGCTGTTCCTATAATTCCTCACTGAATCGATTACCGCCAAACGCCGTCCTTTTTCTGCCTTTAAAATCCTGTATATCCATACCAATGGCAATACAAAAGGATATTTTCGCAAAATCTTATACTGTTCTTTCAGAAAGCTCACCGGTGGAAAAAGATATGTAATCAGATTTTTCAGCTTGCTTCCTGATACATCACTGTTACTTCCGCCGGCAACCACCATATCTACATATGTCTGATAATTTCCGTATGCACCGCTGTTCAGTACCATATCCTCTATTATAAGAACATTTTTATCTGTACAATTTTCGCCCTCAAACCATTTTTTTTCAAGCTTGACTACAGTCTCATTAAACTGTACCATATGTGCTTTTTCACAGAATTCCCCGAGAACATCTTTATCCAATTCAAGCTGACGGCGCATTACATAAAAGTCAAGAATAAGCTTTATTCCTGCACCGCCGGACAACAACAAATGCTTTCTTAAATGCACCAGCATATATACATAGAGAAACTCATTTGTCATCCTGTATGTATATCCACCCTCCGAAGATGAGTATTCCCATACATCACAGCAAAAACCGTATGAGGGTTCATCTTTGACCGTAAGCATTTTATGCAGCTCTACATGACTCTTTCCGCGACTAAACCCATCATGAAGCCCCTCGTCCGAAACCTCTATCTCAAAACCAATCCCCTGCAAAGCCTCTGTTGCTTTTTGCATATCAGAGTCATGGACAAGAATATCAAAATCTATAGAACGACGGATATCGGGCAACGGATACAGCTCCTTTATCACACTTCCCTTTAACGGAATGTGCGGAATTTCAGCTTCCGAAATAGCCATGCAGATTTCATCCAGAACAAAATCCTGTTTGCTGTCTCTCACCACTACATGTCCGTATTTCTGATGCAATATGTGCCATAGCTTTGGATCCATTTCAGGGACATTGTCCTTAAAAAGAGGATATATAATATGGTCAAACTGCTGCTCTCTTGCATATAAAACAAAGTACTCCCAATCAAACGGTGCATCAGGAAGCTTTGCCTCTTCGCCCTTAATTATACAATTTATCAGATACAACAGATAGTGCTGATATTTAATCATATGTCCCTCAAATATCAACCGTAAAATTCACAGTACCACTGTGCAAATCTGTCAAGTCCGTCCTGCACCGATGTGGCCGGCTTGAAATCAAAATCCCTTATCAGATCGCTTACATCTGCATATGTACGAGGCACGTCACCCGGCTGCATAGGCAGAAATTCTTTCTTTGCAACAATCTCTCTGCCATACGCCTTTGACAGTGCCTTTTCAAGACATGCAATATAATCCATAAGCTTTTCCGGACTGTTATTACCGATGTTATATACCTTGTATTTTACACCGTCCTCATTCGGCACGGGCGGCTTTTTAAGGATGTTTTCAATACCTGTTACTATATCATCAACATAAGTAAAGTCACGGTACATATCACCGTTATTAAATATTTTTATCGGCTCGCCGTTAAGAATTTTCTGCGTGAAAGAGAAATACGCCATATCAGGCCTACCCATAGGTCCATAAACAGTAAAGAATCTGAGTCCGGTTGACGGAATATCATAAAGCTTACTGTAGCAGTGTGCCATAAGCTCATTTGATTTCTTTGTAGCAGCATACAGACTTACCGGATTGTCAACCTTGTCATCTGTCGAGAAAGGCACCTTTTTATTTGCTCCGTAAACCGAGCTTGATGATGCGTACAGTAAATGCTCCACCGGATTATGACGGCACGCTTCCAGAATATTGAAGAAGCCTATCATATTTGACTCTATATAAGCCTGCGGATTTTCTATACTATAACGAACACCTGCCTGTGCAGCCAGGTTAACCACTATTTCAGGCTTATACTCTGAAAATACATTGTCAACCGCCGCCTTGTCTGCAAGGTCTGCTTTTATAAATGTAAACTTTTCAAACTTCTCAAGAATTGCCAGACGTGCTTCCTTAAGTCTTACGTCATAGTAATCGTTAAGATTATCAAAGCCGATAACCTCTGTTCCCTGTTCAAGTAGCTTTTTTGACAGGTAAAAGCCGATAAATCCGGCTGCACCCGTAACTAAAATTTTCTTATTCATTGATAATACCTCTATATGTTTTCTTTACATTCTCATAGCTTTCAAGATTACCGATATCATAACGCTTTCCGGGCATCTCAAATGCATATACCTCCGACTTTGTGCAAAGCCATGACACAAAGCTTCCCGGTGCATCTGCTCCGCACCCGTCAGATAAAGCCTCTGAAATACGGGCTATATCTTCTTTTCTATAAATGTAAAACGGCGGACAGCACCAGTTTGATTCCGGTTCCTGCGGTTTTTCTGACATTTTTACTACTCTGTCATCCTCTGCAAGAGTAAGAACTCCGCTCTTCTGAAGCTTTTTCGTTTCATTCTCAAAATATCTCATCACACATGAGGCATTTTTATCCTTAAAGTACTTTATAAATTTAACAAGCGAAAAATCAAGCACATTATCTCCCGCAATGATCATGCAATCATCATCTATCTTCTCGCAATTAATCGCATACTCGATATCTCTGACTGCACCCAATCGGTTATCGTTATCGGTTGTACCGTCATCTACCACTGTTATATTTAATCTGTTCTCATCAGCCCATTTTTCAAAATGCTCTGCGAATTTGTGATTTGAAATCACTATGTATTCATCAATTTCACCCGACTTATCTATGTCGTCAAGCAAGTGGTCAAGTATTGTTTTTTCTCCCACCTTTAACAAAGGCTTCGGGAAATTTTCCGTAAGCGGATATAAACGTGTGGCATAGCCTGCCGCTAAAATTATACATTTCATCAGAATTTCACTCCATCTGCAGTTTTACAGTAATGAATCTCAAAGGCTTCCTCTAATTCCGGGAACTGACTCAGATATTCCTCACTGATTTTTCTTGTAATTTCGTCCTTATACTTAGGATCTATAATTGCCATGCAGCATCCCTTAAATCCGGCGCCCGAAAAACGTCCGCCGTATATTCCTTCGGTGTGCAGCATCGCCTCATACAACGCTTTAAGCTCCGGCGAGCCTGTTTCGTAGTTATAAATTGAACTGTGACCCGACTCAAATATCAGCTTACCAAAGCCTGCAATATCGCTTTTTCGCCAAAGCTCGGCACCCTTTCTTACTCTTTCCTGCTCCGAATAATAATGCTCGGCTCTTTTACGCCAATTTTCGGGCAGCTTGTCCTTCCATTTCAAAAACAGCTCATACGGTATATCTCTGAGAGTTGCCTCCTCATATTTTCCGTATTCCATACCGGACATTGCCATGATATAGTACGCAGCTGATTTACACTCATCAACACGCATATTATACTTTGTACCTGCAAGACTCCTGGGCACTCCCGAGAAGAAAATACCAATCTCATATTCCGGCATATTATCAGGTTGCTTTATAAGCTCATATGTACCGTCCTTAGTGTCAAGATACAGGAGATGGTCTTTTTTCGAATACACCTCACAACTCTGGTCGAGTGTTCCGCACGAAACGCCTACATACTTGTTTTCCGTCTGCTGAGCAATAGAAACTATTTCTTCCTGCGTCAATGATATACCGTTCACCTTACACAGCACTGCCATAAAGGCTATAATAACACTTGCTGAAGAAGACAGTCCGCCTATAGGCAGTGAACCCTCAATAAGGCATTTTGCACCTTTTGTAAGCTCATAACCGTTATTTCTGAGCATACGCGTTGCACCCCTGAGATGATCAGCCCAGTCACCCACCTTTTTAGGAACATGCCGAACATTAAAGGTCTTTTTCTCAGGCATATTTACACTGACCGCCTCAACAGTACCGTCATTCGTCGCACTATATTCAATTGTAATTCCCTTATCAATCGCAAACCCGGTAATTGCCCCGAACTGGTGATCGACATGTGCCCCAAGCGGGCATATGCGGTATGGACAAAATACCGTACTCTTTTGCGTTGGGAATAAGTCTTCAAATTTTGTTTTGTTCATAATTCTCTCTCCGTTTATCTTTATGCATACGAGTTTATTGCCTTACTGTAGAAATCTTTCTGCAAACTCTGCTGATTAAAACACTTATAATTATTCCAACCACCACTATAAACATATACATACAATAATTTGAATATTGTTCTCCAATAATCCTTCCTATTTTTTCTCCCCATCCAAAGTATTGATCAGCCTGAACAAGAAAAATGTTTGTCAAATAAATTTCCAACGAATATTCCCCTATAAACTTCAAACATTTATGTACGAATCCTACCTTTATCAAATCTAAAATATTAGCTGCAATTATAGTTAACCCAACACCTAATAACGGACGGGATAGTTTTTCAATAACGAGTACATTTTCTATAGGCGTTTTCATCCCTACAATAAACATCACCATTGTTACACTTACAACAAGCCAACCTTTAAACGTACCATTATCAATTTTTTGTCCGCACACATCACCCAATAAAAATATTATTATGCAGTAAACTACTGCCGATATATGATAACATAAGTTTTGGTTGAAATATACATACACTGCAAGCCCTATCAATGCAACTACAATAGCAACTCCACCACAATATATGTGTTCTGTTTTTTTACACATTTTATAATACCACGGATATACTATATAAAGCGGCACCAACATTGCTACATACCATGCACCTTTATGCTCAACCCAAAATGACAACGTAGTGAATTCATATATAAATTTTATTATATCATTCTCTACGAAAAGATATTTGGTTCCGTACCAAATAAAAGCAATTACCACATATGGAATGGCCACACGCACTAATCTCCTTTTGTAAAACTCTATAACTTCATTTTTATCTTCAATTACATTTTTTGACATTGAATAATACAATCCTATACCCGACAAAAAAGCAAAAAGATATATTCCTATTCCTCCGTAACTTATTAATACTGTCATCCAATAAGAATACTCTATATACTCCTTTGAATGGACTGCTAACACACCAATTGCTCCTATCCCAAATAGCTCCTTTCTATATTTCAGAAGAACGTTACTCATAATCTTATCTCCTCTAATGACCACATCCGTTTATATTCCATCTGACATATAATTAAAGTTAAATATTTTATCAAGTTAAAGCATCTGAACATTGTACATAATAATAACTGTAGTAATATTATTGTCCTTCACAACATCAAAAAGAGTGCCAAATTCAGAAGATACAACTGTTATATAATACTGCCCATATACTATTTTCCTGTGTGAATACTAATAAAACCTAATATGTCTTTGACAAAATGTCATGCTTTTTTTGCATCGGCAATAAATTTTCAAATTTTGTTTTGTTCATAATAAATATCTTCTATCAGAAAAAATCATTTAATACTGTAAACACATCCATTAAAAAATACCCTCTACCAGTTCAGTTAAATACTTCTATATTAAAATTCTTCACCCAATCAATAACCTTATCTGCCAAGAATTTTTGCCGGCACACCGCCGACAACAGCTCCTGCCGGTACATCACAAATGACAACCGCACCCGGGGCAATAACAGCATTATCTCCGACTCGGATTTTACCGATGACGGTAGCTCCCGGATATATAGTTACATTATTGCCGATAATCGGATAACCATCATCTTTTTTTCCTATCGTTACTTGTTGATATATTTTACAATTATCACCAATTATTGTTTTTTTACCCAAAACAATACCGTGAATATGTGCAATCTCTAAATTTCTTCCAATCCTGCAACCGCATCCAATCTCAATACCATATTTAATGCATAGTTTGTTCCGAAGGTGTCGTTTTCTCACTCCATCAGATAATGTGTTGTAATACCGTACAAGCGTTGTTGCTCGAAATCCTATATGTGTAATATAATAGTATATAGCAAACGGCAACACGATTATCGAATTTTTTCTGCCCTTTATATTAGTATATTCATGCACTACTGCTCCAAAAAATGTCTTCATCAACTTCTCCTTACACAGAAATCTATCACACTCAAGATCATACTTATGTCACTTTCTGATTCTGAACATACCAATAATACACTTATAATTGATAGACGTTGCCACAATTATCAGCGCAATCACCGCATACCTGCAAATTGCATTTGCGTAAATCACATTGCATACCAACGAAAAAACAATGACGCCTAAACCAATAGCCCACATTTTTTTGTCATCAAATATACCTCTACCATATTTATATGCACATACAATTGTATAGATAATTGCCATTAACATATACGAAGCTAAAGTTGTATATGCTGCTGCCAAATATCCAAAGTACCTGATGAAAATATAATTTGTCACCAGGTTAAACACAGCTGCCGCCGAAGTGCAATACATAATATAATTGGTCTTTTTATAATACATAATAATGTTTCCGTACAGTGAATAAAATGCAGTAAAAAATATTCCTGCTGCAACCGGAGGTGCCACATAAATAGCCTGTAGATATTCTTCAGTACTAATCAGCAAAATAATTTCCGGAGCAAACAGCATAAGTATAATACTTGCCACCGCAAACAACAAAATTACAGATGCTGATAGATTTCTAATCCTTTCTTTATAAGCATCTTTCTCCATATTTTCAAATAAATACGGGATAATCGAGGCGTTAATTGCCGACCACACAATATTGGCAAGCGAACTCACGGTATATAATACACTGTATAGACCAACCGCTTTTGCTCCAACCATAGAATTTATCATCACTTTATCAGAAGCACCCAATATCGACTTCGCCAACATATTTACAATCAACGGGGTACCCACCACCAAAGAAAAACGCCAATAGCTCGAATTTACAAGTTTTCCCTTTTGTGCGTATATATATATACATATTGGTATATAAAATAAAAGTGTAGCCGCAAAAGTTGTAATCAACCTAACAAAAGCTAAATCCGCATGCCCCCGGCCATTTGCATATAACACTGCCAAAGCAGCTAATAACGCAGACAGAATAGATGATCCGATAGTAACAGCAACAACCTCTTTATACTTATATTCGTAACGTTTCCACCCGATCCAAAAAGTACCTGCGGCATTAAAAAATGTAGATAAAGCCATGATCGGTACATACGACACCGGCAACCCAATGATTGACTCTAACAGAGGATATGCCGCATACAACAATATTCCCAGTGCAATTGTAACAATACACACTAAGCACAATGCTGATTTAATATACTGTGCTCGTTTGTCTTTATACTCTTTCATTGCAATATTAATTGCACCCGTACTTAATCCAATTGTGGCCACATCACTGAAGATTCCCTGCCACGTTATATATGTAGAAAAAACGCCAATCTGATCTACCGGCATAATTCTGGTGAATATGGGTGTAGTAATAATGTGAAAACCCTTTATAAGCAAACTGGCAATTGTATATACCGTAGCAGCTTTAACCTGATCGGACATACCATTTATTCTTTGTTGAATTTTATTCATGTTTTTCACCTTAATAAGTTCTACCCATTAGCTTTTTCCCTTTAGTTCAAAAAATTTATCCACTATCTTTTTCAAAACAATCGCTAATGCTACAGTCAAAATCATAGTAACTATGTTGCGAACCACTATATCACCCTTGAAGCTCATTCCCAACGCACTCAAAACACGCGCCGAAATATTAGCACACTTTTCATTAAGCAAGTATATTTCAAAAGTATAGGGTGATAAAAATTCCACTATTTTACTGATACTTCTAAAATTTCCGATGACAGCAAAAAGCATTGTAATCGGAATTGCTGCAATTCCGTAAATATATCTATATGATATAATAGGTGATTCAATAAGTATATGTAATATCAATATTGCTACAATGCTCACAATTCCTGACACTGCAACTATCCAATTTGAACATTTAGTCTTGACATCATTATGAACTAAACGTCCCCAATATGCACCAACAATAAATATCGGAAATCTTCTGAACAATATTTCAGAATTGTGCCAGAAGTTCGGGAATACACTCGAAATCACAGCATATACACCTATTATTGCAACCAAAGCAATTCCCAAAGAATATAACTTCCATTTTAACATGTCAAAAAACTTAAATATAAACGGATACGCAATATAAAACAAAATAATTGCCGTTACAAACCAAATAGTCTTAACACGAGCAGTAAACAGACTAAGTCCCGTCACATTCAGCAGAAAATCTGTAAAGCTTAATTTATACAGAAGTACATCCCTTCCCAAAAAATACGGAATACCCACAATCAATGCAGGAATGATAATCCGCTGAAAGCGTTTTTTATAAAAATTCAAAATATTGCTGTCTTTTAAAAAAGAAAAATACAGGGATATTCCCGATACAAACAAAAACACATCAACGCCAACATTGCAAATATTTTTAAACTCGTTATATAGAGCAAAAAAACTCGAATCGATCGCAGTTGAATGAAATAGCATAACAAAAATAATGCTAAAACCGTAAATCGCCTTCCGGTTTTGACTGATTATTCCCCAAGAAAATTTATTATTTGCTATACCCATATTTCTCTCCTTTCTTATCCACCTCTATCCGGCATAAAGCCGAACTAACATCTACATATACAATATTTCAACTTTTACAAATCAACTACTCTATCTCAATATTATCTGATAAATACTGTATTGTGCGACTAAATCCATCTGACACATTAACATCAGGATACCAATTCAAAAGTTCTAATTTTTCCGTATTAACAGGAATAATCACCACCTCTTTACTCGGACTATACCCTCTGTCTTTTCGTTCACCAAAAATAGCTTTTAAATTTTTTTCGGGATACAGATTTATAAGCCTTTCCGCAAGCTCTTTAATAGTTATATATTCCGTGCTATTTGCCACATTATAGCTTTCTCCATTTGTACCGTCAAGAAGTATTTTATATAAAGCCGCTATTGCATCTGACAAATAACAAAATGCCCGTTTTGCGGCTCCATCACTTTTTATGACAATGTTTTTATTTTTCAGAATATTTCCTACGAACTCAGAGAACACCCTTGTATCATTTATAGGATCTATCGTTGGACCATATGTATGATGAATCCTTGCTGATTTAACCGGTACAGCATATTCATTAAAATAGGCTCTACATAACGCCTCTCCGCACCTCTTACTCTCACCATACTCATTTCCTGAAGCAATAAAGTCAAGTGTTCCTATAGATTTTTCGCTTATACTTCCTGCATCATCCTTAACAGTACCATATACGCTACCCGAACTGAAGAACAATATACCCTTAACACTATTTTTCACTGCATAATCTAAAACATAATGTGTTCCCAGAATATTAGGGAGCATCGTCTCAACAGGCATCTTCCCATAATACTGCGGACTTGCAAGACTAGCTGCATGAACAATGTAATCAAATTTATATACTTTATTATTTATTGGTAAATTGACATCATCATTTATTACATGAAAATATTTCTTATTTATGTATTTTCCAAATCTATTTTCTGCCTTTGTTTTGCTCCTTATTCCAGCATATATTTCTATATCATAACCCTTTTCTTCGTTCAAATATATTAAAAATGCAGTGAAATAAGATGCTATCATCCCCGCTGCTCCTGTAATATATAATTTAGAACAATTCAATTCTTTCCATCCTTTTCTTGATGAATATATACGTTCCATATCCTCTTTAATTACCCAATGTTCTAAATCTATCATTTTCTCACCTCACATTCTAATTTTCTATTAGCGGTATAAACATAATGTTATTCAGTTCTTCTCTCGGAAGAAATGGAGCAAGATCCTCAAGCGGAGGACTCACAAGAGTACCATCCGGTAAACGCTTTGTACTGCTCTTCGGTTCCCACACCTGAGCAGTATCCGTAAATATCTCACAAAAAGCAAATCCATCTGCGCTGAGTACCTTATCAACAACAGTTTTCATTTCGTCGTTGCTGTGAGCGCAATAATATGGGTAACCAAACGCCTCTGCTATTTTTTTGAAATCCGGGAATGATAAATCTCCCGACTCCGGGCCTATTCCGACTTTGCAATTCTCCTTGAACAGATTATTTTGCGTAAGTCGTATCGAGTGATAACCGTTATTATTTATAAGGAATACTTTTATCGGAAGCTTATTTGTCACAATGGTCTGTAACTCCTGCAAATTCATCATTATGCTTCCGTCACCTTCAAGGCATATAGTATCCTTCCTTTTACCCCCGATACATGTTCCAATTGCCGCCGGCAGACCGTAACCCATACTTGCGATTGCACTGTTGTTTGCCATACGGCTGCCTTTTTTAATTACATACGCTTGGTTTCCTACCACACAGCATGCACCATTTGAAACAGCTGTCAAACTGTTTTCGGGCAATCTGCTACTCATATATCTTATAAATGCATATACATTTGCTGTTTGACCGTTTTCCTCCCAATGCTTATCTGATACAACGGGATAATTATTTTTCCACCCTCTGCAGGTTTCAAGCCACATTTCACCGTTAAACACCTTATCCTCTGCAGCATTATAAAGCTTTTCAAGAAAATCCTTTGCATCAGCCCACACCGGCATGTCAACATGCAGTGTCGGTTTCTTTAACTCAGCACGGTCAATATCAACCATTATAACCTCAGCCGCTCTCGCCCAGGTTTTCCAGTTATAGCCTACCTGCCTTATTGAAATTCTTGTGCCTACTGCCAGTATTAAATCAGCATTCTGTATAGCCCAATTTCCCGGTCTGTCTCCCATGTTCCCGGCTCGTCCGCAATATAGCGGATTATCGTCCTCAATAAGATCAACCGCATTCCAATAGGTGACTACAGGTATATTAAGTTTTTCCGCAACAGCTATGAATTTATCATAAGCGCCTGATAATCTTATACCATATCCTGCGTGGAATACAGGTCTTTTTGCACTTCTGATTTTTTTTAGTATAATATCTATTGTATTATCATCAACTACCGGCGGAAGCTGTTTATCATCCTCAGTACTGTCATAGTGTTTCAACTCATCAGTATCAATATACCCACCTTGAAAATTAACCGGAATATCAATCCATACCGGTCCCGGTCTTCCGGTTGTTGCAAGATGCCACGCTTTCTCAAGGCAGTATGCAATATCATTCGGATTTTCAATCATCACTGCATACTTTGTCATATGCTCAACTGATTTTACAATATCATATTCCTGGTCACCCATAGCCCTCAACGGTAAACCATCTGTAAATTGCATTGCATATCTTGCAGTTGTATCATAACGTACTTGTCCGCTTACAATAAACATTGGTATGGAATCAAGCCACCCGCCTACAACTCCGGTAAGTGCATTAGTCCCCCCCGGTCCCGTTGTAACACATACAGCTGCTATCTTATTTTCAAGGCGCGCATATGCTTCAGCAGCTATGGCACAAGCTTGCTCATGATGGTTATACGTCACATGCAATTCTTCATTGTGTCCCAGTGCATCATTTAAATGCATAGCACCTCCGCCGACAACCGAAAAAATATCAGTCACCCCGTGTTGCACAAAAAAATCCGCAACATAATCGGCCAATCTCTGTTTCATTCTAATTCCCCTTATATCAGTTATTAACTGCTTCGATTATAATCTTTACCATATAATCAATCATTTCATCCGTCATTCCCGGATATACACCAATCCAGAATGTATTATTCATAATATAATCCGTGCATGATAAATCACCAATTACACGATAACCATCTCCGCCACGCATCTGATCAAAGCATGGGTGTTTTATAAGATTACCGCTAAACAATAAACGTGTCTGGATATTATGTTCCTCTATATAGCGTGTTATCTTATTTCTGTCAAGACCACTTTCTGCCTTAACCGAAATAAGGAATCCGAACCATGACGGACTACTGTTTTGCGCCGGTTCAGGAAGTATAAGCTTATCGGACACACATTCGAGTGCTTTTCGAAGCTTGTTCCAGTTATATCTGCGACGCTCAATAAATGATGGGAACTTTTTGAGCTGCTCACAACCTATAGCTGCCTGCATATCCGTTACCTTAAGGTTATATCCAAAATGGCTATATACATACTTATGATCATACCCCGGGGGCAATTCTCCGTACTGACCATCAAAACGATGTCCGCAGAAGTTATCCCTTCCTGACGGACATATGCAGTCACGTCCCCAATCACGGTATGATAATATCATTCTGTGAAGCAACGGATTATTTGTATAAACGCATCCGCCCTCACCCATTGTCATATGATGGGGTGGGTAGAAACTACTTGTTCCTATGTCTCCCCATGTACCGGTAAACTTTGTTTCACCATCAATCGTATATTGTGAACCAAGAGCATCACAATTATCCTCAACAAGCCATAAATTATGCTTATCACAAAATTCTCTTACAGCCTTTAAGTCAAACGGATTTCCCAGCGTATGAGCTATCATAACTGCCTTTGTTTTTTCTGAAAGTGCAGTCTCAAGCTGTGTTACATCAATATTGTACTGTGGAACTGTCACATCAACAAATACCGGGACTGCACCATACTGAATTATAGGTGTTACAGTCGTAGGAAATCCACAAGCTACAGTTATCACCTCATCGCCTCTTTTAATCTGTCTCTCACCAAGTTCAGGTGCTGTAAGCGCTGTAAAAGCAATAAGATTTGCTGAGGAACCGCTGTTTACAAGGTGAGCATATTTCACACCAATCCATTTTGCAAATTCCTTTTCGAACTCATCTGCAAAACGCCCCGTTGTGAGCCAGAAATCCAACGTAGCATCCGTAAGCGCACACATTTCCTTTTCGTCAAATACCCTTGAGGCATAGCTTATCCTGTCGCCCTCTTCAAAATGTTTTTTATTTTCCATATATGTATGGTAGTATTCAGCTACCATCGCTTTTATTTTATTGCGAGCCTCCGCCTCTGTCATATTACTAAACATTGTGAACCTCCATTATGTACTCAAAAATTCTCTTATCTGCCTGTCCATGCACTCACATACATTTCCACCGTTTATCCAGCATTTACTCCACTCAACCACCTTTTCAACAGCATCTGCCAGATTCCAACGCGGTTTCCAGCCAAATGTTGCTTTAAGTTTTGAGCAATCAAGCTTCAAAAAATTCGCTTCATGCGGACCGCCGTCATACTTGTTTATCCATTTCATATTTTCTCCCCACTTAGAGACAAACAAGTCAACCAATGCTCCGGTCTGGAAACAGTCCGCATCATCCGGACCTACATTGTACCAACCTGCATAGCTACCATCTTCATACTGCTTGGCTGCTATCATCAGATATGCATATAACGGTTCCAATACATGTTGATATGGTCTTGTCGAAAATGGATTTCGCACAATTATATCCTGTTTTTCAATTGCCGCCCTTATACAGTCAGGGATAATTCTGTCATTCGCAAAATCTCCTCCGCCTATCACATTTCCGGCTCTTGCTGTCGAAATTGAAACACCATTGTTAAAAAAGCTATTTTTATAAGAATGTGTCACAAGCTCCGAACAGGACTTCGAATTCGAATATGGGTCATATCCGTCAAGCTCCTCGTTCTCACGATATCCCCAATCCCATTCTTTGTTCAGATATACTTTATCCGTGGTTACATTTAAAAATGATTTTACACAATCGGAATTACGCACACATTCCAAAATATTCACTGTGCCCATAACATTCGTTTCGTATGTATAAGCCGGATCCTTATAGCTGTCACGAACTATCGGCTGGGCTGCCAGATGCAACACAATTTCCGGCTGTGCAGCATCAAATGCTGCCTTAAGCAATTTATAATCACGAATATCCCCGATAACCGAGGTTATATCTTTTTCAATCTCTGCAATCTCAAACAACGATGGAGTTGTCGGCGGCTCCAAAGAATAACCGGTTATCTCCGCCCCGGCATTTATAAGCATTTTACACAGCCACGAGCCTTTAAATCCGGTGTGACCGGTTATGAACACTTTTTTATCTTTATAGAATGACAAGTCAAACATAAACTTAATCCTCCCATTTTTTCCATGGTGCTGTTCCATTTTTCAAAAGTTTATTTAGCATATCCATCTCACGTTTATTATCCATGCACTGCCAAAAACCTCTGTGCAGATAGGACATAAGTTGACCCTCTGATGCCAGCCGCTCCAACGGTTCTCTTTCAAATACAGTTTCATCGCCCTCTATGTAGTCGAAAATTTCAGGATTGAGAACCATATATCCAGCATTTATCGGGGCGCCATCAGAGAGATTTTTTTCTCTGAATGATTTAACTGCATTGTCTCCTCCGATATCAAGCACCCCTTTGCTTTGATCAAGTCTGACCGCAGTAAGAGTTGCAATCTTCCCGTGACTTTTGTGAAATTGTAAAAGTTCCTGAATATCAACATCACAGACGCCATCGCCATAAGTCATCATAAAAGGCTCATTCCCAACATATTGCTGAATTCGCTTAATGCGTCCGCCGGTCATTGTATTAAGACCGGTATCTACCACTGTAACCTTCCAGGGTTCGCAATGTTGCCGATGAACTATAGTTTCACATTTTTTTCCGTCATAGTTAAAAGTAATATCGCTGTTGTATAAAAAGTAATTTGCAAACCATTCCTTTATTACATTTTGTTTGTATCCGGCACAAATAATAAAATCATTAAAGCCATAGAGGCTATACTCCTTCATAATATGCCAAATAATAGGCTTCTCACCGATTTCTATCATCGGCTTCGGCTTTAAAACAGATTCTTCTGAGATGCGTGTTCCAAAACCTCCGGCAAGCAATACAACTTTCATATATAAACCCTCCTACCAATGTTATAATAAATACTAACACTCATGCACTGCATTATGATACATATCTATATATTTATGAAATACTTTCCGATAATCATACATATCCAATACCCGTCTGCGACAATCCTCCGAAAAAAATCCGCCTTGTGCTATAGTCTGAATTGCAGAATACACTTCATCCGGTGTATTATTCTTCACCACGATACCGGTCTGTTCGGTAACCGGCTCAGGAACCGCAGTACGATTATAGGCAACTACAGGCGTACCGCATGCCATAGCCTCAATTGTTGTCATTCCGAATGTCTCCTGCATACTCATATTAGCTAAGCATCCTGCCTGAGAATACAGTCTTCGCAAATCGTCCTGTGTATCCGTTTTTTTCATTCCTGTAATAGTAGGCGGCAGCACGCTAAGCTGTCTGTCATTAAGACCAACCAACACAATCCGGAATTTATTGTGATCAATAAGCTTATCTAATTTTATAAAATCCGAGAGTCCCTTTCTGTCAGACCAGGAATTCGCCACACCAAGTATTATGAACTTGTTCTGATACTCTTCAAAAAAAGGCTCCGGATCCGGCCAAAATACATTTATATCAATCCCGTTATGTACGACTTGTACGGGATATTCTCCCATAAAAGACTGCTCTACAATACCCTTTAACCAGAATGAAGGCACTGCCAATGACACATTCTTTAAACCGGTAAACATCCTCTTTTTATCCTTGTGCATCTTCTTTGAAAAATCAAAAAAATATGTAGTTGGATACACTTTATAATCAACGCATTTTCTACATCCCGTCTTCCACTTTTCACATCCGTACTTGTCAAAGTAAGAACACCTTCCGGTAAAGCTCCAACAATCATGAATAGTCCAAACCAATGGAATCTGCTGTTCCCGAACATATGCAA
This sequence comes from Clostridia bacterium, assembly GCA_045542415.1. Lineage (GTDB taxonomy): Bacteria > Bacillota > Clostridia > UBA1381 > UBA1381 > UMGS1958. The sequence goes on along the minus strand of JAZQKZ010000099.1, from coordinate 71,974 downwards.
ATAACTGTTCAACATTCAGCCAATCACCGTGAATATTATGTAAATGGATTACATCCGGTTTAATCGAATCAATCCATTTAAGCGCTTTTTTTGTTTTGCGCTTAAATCTGTATCCGTTCAATCCCGTAATACGAGATACAAAAAGAATCCATCTCATAATCCATATAAGGGGCCCCTTATGCATCACATATGTGTTTTGCGGAATCTTACCGTTACAATTGCATGTTAATGCATAAGACTGATGTCCTTCATCAATAGCAATTTCATGTATTCTATCAAGAATTTTTCCGGTACTTCCACTGTTTCTTGTTATGTTAATCTGTAAAATTTTCATACTCACTCACTCAACAACTTTATATGCCGCATAATCATGATGGGTTATTCGTTCCTCTACAGGAGGAAGTGTCATATAATCTCCATAACAGGTTCTAAGCCATCCCTTATAATCCGAAGGAGCAGTATAGGTTTTACCTTCAAACTCTATCGGAACTGTACTTGTAAAGGCGGATTTATTATAAACCCACCACTTTCGCTGGGTAAAATTAGCCACCTTATCTGTGTCTGTATTCGCATATCTGCTCATACTTTTTATTTGCTTTTTCACGAAATAATTTTCCGGAAGTAATTTAAATAAAAGATGAAGCACCTTTGATACAGCTAACTTTACTCTCGATAAGCGTGAACTGTACAAGCCGCTTTGTACATGATGAAAATAGCGATAAAGATTATATTTATTATAAATGTTTTTAATTGCCCTATCGTTATCCGGTGCATTATCCAATATGGATATATCTATATTTACAGCTAATTTCACACCGTTAACCGCCGGCTCATAAAGAACGGTATTGGTATCCAGAACCTTTCCGATAATATTGTGAAAGGCCGGATAATTATCAACACAAATAAACTGATATCTCTGTTCACCGGAAGCATTAAAGCTCTGTTTGAATTTTTCATAATCACTGCGCAGCATACTGATATCAATATCATCATCCCAGGGAATATATCCCCCATGACGTACCGCACCTAACAATGTACCATAATCAATCCAATATTTGATTCCATGCTCACGGCAATACTGATCAACATAATCGAGAATCCCAATCTGCACGCGTTTTACTTCTTCAGAAGACATTTTTTCCAGTTGTTGACTCATCGTATTACTCCCATCCTAACAATTTATATAACTTTTCCAATTTATATTCATCCTCAAGTATCTCCGGAGGATATGTTGTATTGCGCAAGGTTGACAAGACATCCTGATGATCAAGCAAATAAGCCATCCCTTCATAGATAGATTCCTCATCGTTCTCCACAATCCAACCATTAACGCCATGTTGCAACTGTTCATATATTCCTGAAAACTCTGTTGCTATCACTGCTGCTCCGGAAACTTTTGCCTCGTTAACCACACCACACAGACCTTCATAATATGACAGTACTGCCACAAGATCCGCATGTGCATAATATCCGAAAGGATTGTCTTTTCTTCCTGTTAAAATAAAGAAATCATCCATGTTACGCCTGATAACTTCACTTTTTAGCTTTTCATGATCCTCTCCGTCACCAACAACATACCACTTTACCGGGTATCCGGCTTTCAAAAGTCTTTCACACACATCCAACATACGAAATACGCCCTTTGCCTTATCTGCAACACGGCATACTGTAACAATATGAATCTTATGATCATCAGCAAATGGATTTACTGCAGCCGATATCTTACTTTTCATATCTGCAGTATTCAGAAAATTATAGTATACAATTGATTTTTCTGCAACCTCAGGTATTATACAATCCAATGATTCTTTTGCCGTTCCCGATACACATAAATAATTATCTACTATATCCTTATATTTCTTAATAACCCGAATGCCGGCATCTCTGCCATAGCATTTTGATAAATCATTTCTGATACATTTCACAACTTTATCCACCCGAAACAGCCGTAGCGGCAGCACAGGCGACATTCCCTGTGATCCAAGAACAACCAGATCAAATTTTTCCCGTCTTATATAAAGCTTAATGCAATTCCATACCCGTTCTATTGTAGCGAAACATCTGCCAAATACCGCTGCAACACCACTCTTTTCACAAAAATCATTGTTGGAAGTCAGGCAGATATGCTTTACACGAGAATCCAACATGGATTCACATGTACCTCCCCCATACCTTGTCAGCAGAACTACACTATGTCCTTTTTGGCACAGAGCATTCATCATTCGTGCTAACGAACGTTCTGCACCACCAATGTTAAATTTGGTATAGTAAAACAATATCCTTTTTACCATATTATTTATCACATCCTTCTAAAGACTTTTTAGCGATAGTGTAATATGATAAACTGTCAGACGCCTTTATCGCATTGCCTTTCAAGGTTCTATAATACTCTTCATCTTCAACCGTTTTTTTCATAATCGCTAAAATATCTTCCTCCTGAGGATCATCAAAAAGGAATGCATTTCCGCAAATATCCATATGATTACTTCCGGGATATTTGCCAAATATACATGGTAATCCACATCCGATTGCTTCCTCCCATATTACCGAGTGACGTCCGGGGAAAACACCGAAATCTGATGCAATAAGATATTTTTTTACATCATTTCCTGCTATAAAACCTAAATAATGAATATTATCATTAGCGTTTACAAACTCTAAAACTTCCTCTTGCACATCATCAAATAATTTACCAAATAAAATAATGTGCGCATCAGGTCGGCCCATTTTGACAAAAGCAGATAAAGTTTCAACAATCAGCTTCTCTTTATGCAGCTTACCGCCATTTACAAATACAAAAGAAGACTCCGGTATGTTTAACTTACTACGCACATCTGCCCGGACTTTTTTAAAATCCTCCGGCAGCCTGTCAGTATCCACACCCATCAGCAATGTATCAAGCTTATCGTGTGGTATTCCATATTTCTCATGCGCGTAATCCTTTCTCCATGCAGTAGTGCCATAAATCTTGTAGAAATGCTTAATCCATGATTTCCAGTGTAATTTATAACGCTGATATGTCAGTTTTGTTATAATCCCCGGTCTGCCTCCATTGCCCGCATCCTGGTGATTGTCTGATATAAGTATTACATTCGGGTGCTTCTTTTTATATTTGATAGCCTGTGCCGGTATCATAGTACACAAATTATGAGCAAAAATCAAATCCGGCTTATATTTTTCTATCAGTTTACCAATCTGCGGATAATACCCGATACGAGAAAAAAAACTTGGAGTATGAATTCTCACCAATCTCACGCCATTTTCCAAAATGCTCTCTCCCGGTTCAACTACCACCACGTTTCCATCCGCATCTCTCATTAAATCAGATGTAATCAGCGTTACATCATGTCCCAGCTTTTTCTGATACTCAGGCAACAAATTCTCCTGATATCCCAATCCATATGTAAAAGTACAGTTTAAACTTATATTCAGTATTCGCATATCACATACCTCTTTTTTTCATATATCTTAAATCTCTTTTTTTACTTTGTGCGAAAGACAATATACCGGAATCAATATATACAAAATCCCCATTCCCATAGCTATATTATTAAACAGCAAAACAAAAAACAATTCTGCAATAGTGGCCCCCACCATCCTGGAATACATCAAGCTGTTGCCCAGAGACTGTCTTAACGGCTTGACTAATGTATAGCAAAATAAACATCCCACAGGAATACCAAATTGAGCAAACGTATCTAATAAGGTGGAATGCTTTCCTACCTTCATGTGAGTTAATACTCCCCAAATTGGACTATCCCAGATCAATGCCAAATCTCTGGTATATCGTTCATATCGTGTTCCGAACACTGAAGATTTTTCCAGATCTGCCGCCGCACCCTCTTCGCTTAATAATTCATATATCTCTACCAGCTTCATTCGCATTCCGCCAACATCTAATCTATTTATTAAGTATAAGAGTATATCCTCCATTTTTATATACAATACCAGTAATAATACAAATACCAGTAAAAACCACCCTATATTGTTTTTGTCTGTTCGTCTCATTATTAAGTAATAAGCAAATCCCAATACCATGGCCAAAACAGACAGCAGGTAGCCTGAATTCAAAATCATATAAACCGTAGTAGTCAAATATGCAGCTGCAATAATTTTATTTTTTTTATTTTGTTCTTTGAGTGTATAGTCCAGCGCTAACGGTATCAGTAAAACAGAGCCATAGGCATGACCATATCCCCCTACACCAAATCCACCGTAACCCGAATTGTTTTTTACCAGATATCTCATGATATGCGGATTAGCTATAAGCGCTTTAATCGTAAATATATTCCAAACGGTCATTGCTATAAATGTAAGAGGAATAAGAAATTCGTAGCTTTCTATATCTTCACCTAAATCACACAGATATGCTGTACACAGTGTATATAAAAGCACTAAATATAAAGCCATATGTTGATTTATATTATCACCAACAGCAAAACCTACAGTAAGCATAACGCCTATCAAAACCAAGCCTGTTAAAACGTATATAGGAACTGTACCGTTTTTCGCTTTTTTCCATAATAACCATAAAAGAACCACTACACATAGCAATCGACACACTGTATTGCCTTGTAATGGAGGTGCAGGCAACCATATTATTAAAAATGCAAATAAAGCCTTAACCTTGCTATTCTGTGTCCCATTTATCTTTATCACAATAACCCTCTCTATTGTCTTTTAAATGTATATGTTATTCATCTCAAGTTCCCAACTACTAACTGACTTTAAATGATTTCTATAATCAAACGCATCATAATTAATACAAAACTTTTTCATTTCGATTATTTCATCCTTTGTCAGAAGCAAAATCTTATATAATAATTCTTCAAGAGCTTTTGGGGATACTTTCGCTATAACAAACGAATTCTTTCCTTCAATCAAGTAATCCCCGATATTACTGCTCAGATTTGTTATCACAGGGGTTCCGCAAGCAAAGCTTTCTCCCAGCTTAGTCGGAAAACCGGCTCTGGTCACTAAATTATCAGGACGGATAAAAATCTGAAAATCACTTTCCTTTATTTGCTTCAGGCATTCTTTATGCGATACTCTGCCATGAACCACTATGTGATCTCCAAGATAATCTCCTGCACCGTTTTGTATCAGCCATTCTGTATCAATACCTAAAACATTCAATTCAAATTTGTCTTTAAACTGTTTTACAGCTCTTATAACTATCATACAGTTATCTTTTATATCTCCCGGACTTCCGGCATACACCAATTTGATTTTTTTTCTCTCTTCAATTGGTTCTCTTATCCATTTATCTTCTGACAGATCAACTAACGGCGGCAACTGTATCACATTTTTACATCCACTGTTCACATAATAATCATTCAGATATTTGCTGATTGCTATAATTCCATCCGCCTTTTTATTAAGATATCTCATTCTGAATGATGTATCTGCCTGCTTTATTGCGTAAAATACCGGATTCTTCTTTGATGCAAGATACCATTCCGTAATATCCGCTGCACTCCATAGCTTATTTCTCCGACAATAAGCCAACGCCCGCATCTGGCATACTGACTGATAATTATAGAAAATCATTCCTTTAAGATTCTCTATTTTACCGGCAATTTTCTTCAACGTCTTTATGCTTACCAAATAGTTAAACCACTGTACTTTTCCTTTAGGATACGGTATAGACCAGCACTCAAACCCTTGATACATTTCACTCACTAATTCAGTCGCACTGTGGCTGATACCAAGAAACACTACATTATATCCCAATTCTCGCAACGCTTTTCCATTATTCAAAACCCTGTGAGCTGCAGCATTTTTGTCGGGCATTTCAAATCCGCCCACATATAAAACAGTTCCCTTTTCAGATGGCATTATAAGTTCTCCTTATACCACTCTATAGCTGCCTGAATACCCTTTTTAAAATCCCACTCAGGATTATATCCAAGCATTTCCTTTGCTTTACTTATATCTGCATTACTATGCTTTATATCTCCGGCACGGTCAGGTCCGAAATTCGGTTCAATATCCACATTTAATGCCTTTGTAAGACCGTTATAAATATCCAACAGATACTCTCTGCCACCATATGCAATGTTATACGCCTGTCCCGCTGCTTCATGCGGAGCCAGACATGCTTTCAGATTTGCCTCAATTACATTTTCAATATATGTAAAATCCCTGCTTTGACGACCGTCTCCGTTAATTGTCGGGGTTTCACCGCTTAAAAGCTGCTTGATAAATTTAGGAATAACAGCTGCATACGCACCGTTCGGATCCTGTCTGCGTCCAAACACATTAAAATAACGCATGCCGTATGTATCAAGACCGTAATGCTTAGTATATTGTTTTCCCCATTCCTCATCGCACATTTTTGTCAGTGCATACGGAGAAAGAAGATTTCCCTCCCTACCCTCTTTTTTAGGAAGATTAGGCTCATCTCCATAAACCGATGAACTTGATGCATATACAAACTTTTTTACGCCATTCTGACGCGCTGCCTCCATCATATTAAGAGTTCCAAGAATATTGTTTGCACAATAAAACAACGGCATCTCAATACTTCTCGGTACGCTTCCCCATGCAGCCTGATTCAACACATAATCAACACCCTCGCATGCTTTCATGCAGGTATCTAAATCTTTTATGTCTCCCTTGATAAATTCATAATTCGGATTATCCAAGAACATATCCACATTAGCCTGCTTACCTGTTGAAAGATCGTCCAGACAACGTACACGATATCCCATTTCCAGGATTGCTTCACATAAATTAGATCCTATAAATCCTGCGCCGCCCGTAACCAAAAATAACGAGTTTTCGGGAAACTTCAAATTCTTATATCCCATTATTACAGCCTCCAATATGAGTATCCTGCCGCTTCATATTCCTCACGGCTTAACAACCCCTTGATATCCAATAAGATTCTGATACCGTCACCATAGAACGAATCAATATCTGACATAGTAAGCTTCTTAAACTCATCATGTGCAACGGCCAGAATAACGGCATCCATATCCTTTACTTCTGACATTTGGGCAAATTTTACACCATAGAGCTTTTCTGCCTCTTCAGCGTCGGCCGCCGGATCTGCTATCATCGGTGTAATGCCGTATTCTTTAAGCTCATTTACTATATCTATTATCTTCGTATTTCTTGTATCAGGGCAATTTTCCTTAAATGTAAATCCAAGAATTGCTACCCTCGCACCCTTTACTGCTTTACCCGAAGCAATAATCTTCTTAACTGCTGTTTCAGCAACATACTTACCCATATCATCATTAATACGTCGTCCAGCAAGAATAATCTGGCTATGGTACCCTAACATTTCTGCCTTATATGTAAGATAATACGGGTCAACACCAATACAGTGACCACCTACAAGACCCGGGTAGAAATTAAGGAAATTCCACTTTGTTCCTGCCGCTTCAAGCACTGACTTTGTATCAATGCCCATTTTATTGAATATTATTGACAACTCGTTCATAAACGCAATATTGATATCACGCTGGCTATTCTCAATTACCTTTGCTGCCTCAGCAACCTTGATACTCTGTGCTCTGTGTACGCCTGCATCAACAACAATCTCATATACCTTTGCCACAACATCAAGTGTCTCTGCATCCATACCGGATACAATCTTTGTAATTGTTTCCAGTCTATGTACCTTATCGCCCGGGTTAATTCTTTCCGGTGAATATCCCACCTTAAAATCAACACCGCATTTCAAACCGCTTTCTGCCTCAAGAATAGGTACGCATACATCCTCAGTTACTCCCGGATATACTGTTGATTCATATACAACTATTGAACCCTTTGTAAGACTCTTTCCCAAGACTCTGCTTGCCCCCTCAACCGGTGACAAATCAGGAGTTTTGTCATCATTAACCGGAGTCGGAACTGCTACTATATGAAATTTTGCTTCTTTCAGTCTTTCCGGATCGGCAGTAAAATCCACACTGCACTGTGCAATCGCTTCATTTCCAACCTCATTAGTCGGGTCAATTCCCGACTTGTACAGTTCTATCTTCTTTTCGTTTATATCAAAGCCCAGTACCTTTACTTTCTTTGAAAACGCCACAGCAATAGGCATTCCCACATAACCCAGACCTACCAATGATATTTTCTCTTCACCTGCTATGATTTTTTCATATAAGTTATTCATTTTACTGCCTCCGTTATTTTATTTATTTCTTCCATGTATGCGTCGATAATAATCTGACGACTGAATTCTTTTTCAACTTTTTCTCTGGCATTTAGTCCCATTCGTTTATGTTCTTCATAAGACAATGCAAGAAATCTTTCCATTGCATCAATAAGACTTTGTGTACTCTTCGATTCAAACAAAAATCCCGTCTCTCCGTCATTCACAATCTCTCTGCATCCCGGTATATCAGAACACAAGCATGGTCTGCCACTTGCAGAAGCCTCCTGCAGAACATTCGACATTCCCTCATGATATGTAGGCAGAACAATACAATGCACATCCCGCAAAATGCCCTTTATATCCGAAACCATACCATGACATACTACTACTCCGGCATTGTGTTTCTGTTTTAAAATCTCTTCATATGACTCTTCGCAAAAACCGCATATATGGAAATTCGTATTTGGGTATTTTGTCTTTATAGCCTCTGCCGCCTCCAGATAATGGTCTATTCCCTTATCTTTCATTACTCTTGATATAAACACAAAATCTACTGAATCCCCTTCGGGATATTCCAACACCTTAAATTGATTCAGGTTCACACCTGACCCGGGAATAAGTCTGTGTTTTCCTCGTACAATTTTGTTATTTATAAAAAAAGCTCTATTGGTACTGTTTTGAAAAAATACACAGCTGCTCTTTCTGAGACCGATTTTATATAATAGCTTTGTAAGTATCGGTAATATTCCTTTATTCTCTATAGAAGTACCAAGTCCCGTAACATTGGCTATATATGGAATCTTCAGACTTGCAGCCGCCATACCACCATATACATTCGGCTTTATTGTATATGAAAGCACAACATCCGGACAAATTTCTTTCATTATTTGCCTGTATTTCTTTATAAGACCCAAATCCTCTTTAATATTTGTCCCACGCCTGTTTACTGCGGTTTCAATAAATACACATCCCATATCTACAAGATCACTTACACGCTCACCTTGAGGCAGAGAAATAAAGACCTCAAATCCTTTATCTAAAAAAGTCTGTAGTAATTCCTTGCGAAAATTATACAATCCAACATCAAAATTAGCTAAAACCAAAACACGCATTTACTTTAACTCCTTAGCAGGTACACCTGCATACACTCCGGCTTTATCTATATTCTTCACAACAGCAGCACCTACGCCAATAAGCGTACCGGCAGCAATTGACAAATTATTCTTCACCACTGCCGCCGCACCAATGTGTACTCTTTCTTCCACTATCACCGTACCGCACAGCACCGCTTTGGGCGAAATATGTACATAACTCTCCAATATATTATCATGCTCCACCACAGCTGCTGTATTGATAATACAATGCTTGCCAATCGATACCGCAGGATTTATTACTGCATTTGCCATAACGACTGTTCCTGCACCGATGCTGACATTTTCACCTATAACTGCGGTCGGGTGTATTGCTGTATAGTAATTCAAATCACTGTATGTCTCAGCAATTCTTTTTCGTATGTCATTATTTCCTATTGCAATAATGAAGCTGCACTCCTGATACTTAATCAAGTCATCAACAGTTCCGATAACTCCCGGTTTTGACGTATCATCATCAAGAAATCCGACAACGTTGTCGCCTCTTCTTCTGACAATATCAGCAACAACCTTGCCATGACCGCTGGCCCCTATAATAATAACCTTTTTATTCATATCATTCAACTTCTGCTTCCGTACCCATAAACTCACTCATGGTTGCCTGTCCCTCAGCACTGATACCCTCTTCTTTCACAAAAGCTTTCCAGACCGTAAGCAAAATAATCTTCACATCACCAATAAACGTGATGTTATCCACATATTTCACATCGTAGTCAAACTTTTCTTCCCAGCTTATTGCATTTCTGCCGTTCACCTGTGCAAGTCCGCTCAGTCCTGGACGTACCTCATGGCGTCTCTTCTGATGCTCGTTGTATCTTTCAAGATATCTGACCAATAACGGTCTTGGACCTACTATACTCATATCACCTTTCAAAATACAGAATAACTCCGGCAACTCGTCAAGACTTGTTTTTCTTAACAGCTTTCCAAACCCGGTCAATCTCACCTCGTCCGGTAAAAGCTCACCGTTCTCATCACGCTCATCTGTCATTGAACGGAACTTATACATCCTGAAAATCTTTTCATCCTTACCGGGTCTTTCCTGCGAAAACAGCACCGGACTTCCAAGCTTGATTCTTACAAGCAAGGCAGTAATGATCAATATCGGTGACAGACAAATTATGGCAATTAAAGACAGCACAAAATCCATCGGTCTTTTTATGTATCTTCTATACATCAGAACATCTCCTTGATTATCCTAATAATCTCATCATGCTCCTCCATTGTCATCTGCGGATAGAAATCACTTGGAAGACAAAGTCCCCTTGCAAAAATATCTTCGCTCACACTTGAACCATCCTCATTATGTGCAAAGTAATCGCAATCCTTATAGAACGGCTGCATATGCATAGGCTTCCATATCGGACGTGATTCTACATTCTCCTCTGCCAGCTTATCCATTATCGCAAACGGACTTATATCACAGTCCTCATCGATAGTCATGGCGCTAAGCCAATGATTCGGCTTTGTACCTTCTTCATATGGCTGCATTGTTATAGGCAGACCGTTGAAAGCTTTTTTATACCTATTATATATATTTGTTTTTTGTTCAACATGATTCTCAAGTACCGTCATCTGACCTCTGCCGATACCCGCTACAACGTTACTCATACGATAGTTGTAGCCAAGCTCCTCATGCTGATACCATTTAGCCGGTTCTCTTGACTGAGTTATCCACTTCAATACCGTCTTGAGCCTTTCTTCATCATTGCCTACCAGCATTCCTCCGCCGGAAGTCGTTATTATCTTATTTCCATTAAATGAAAGTATTCCATATTCGCCGAACGAACCAAGCTTTCTGCCGTTGTATTCAGCACCCAAAGCCTCTGCCGCATCCTCTATAATGGGAACATTATGCTCTGCACAAATCTCCATTATTTCATCCATCTTTGCAGGAGTACCGTACAAATGCACCAATATAACCGCCTTGGGATTGGGGTACTTTTCAAATGCACGCCTAAGGGCATCCGGACTCATGTTCCATGTATCCGGTTCACTGTCTATAAAAACAGGTGTTCCGTTCTGATAAATTATCGGATTTGCACTCGCACTGAACGTCATAGACTGACAGAAAACAATATCTCCGTCTGTCACCCCTAAAGCTCTCAGAGCCATATGTATGGCCGCAGTTCCTGCACTCATCGCAACTGCACCATTAATTCCAAGATATGATTTCAACGAGTTTTCAAACTCCGTAACATTCGTCCCCAACGGAGCAATCCAGTTAGTTTCAAATGCTTCCTGAATATATTTCTGCTCTTCACCGCACATACACGGTGATGAAAGCCAAATTTTTCTTTCCATTTCTACACTTCCATTCATATCGTTACATATATATATAATTATTATATCACTATCACCTCAAAAAATCAAGTACCTATCAAAAAAACGTCTTTAATAACAAAAACCAATCAATCCATCACAAAATTTACACTATTTTTACATTTGAATGATAAAAAAGAAGCCCATTTTCACGGAATGCTCTATCTCCATGCTTTTCTGCGAACACAACACCTCACAAAATGCACCCACTTACCTCTACTACTGCGTGCATTTTGCTTGTACCAACATAAATGGATACAAGATAAAATCCCATTGATGTCAAGTTCAAAACGGTCGCTAAATAAAACCTCCTGCGGCATAATAGCCGCAGGAGACCTGCTTATCCTATAAACTCCCGTATTGCTGCTTCAACCAGCTCTACTTCATGCAAAAATGCTGATGCACTTATTCTCTGCGCACCCTTGCCCATAATGATTATCTGTTCAACCGAGTCAGAGGTCGCAACTCTCACTCTGTGCTTTTTTCCCAGCTCGTGCGTCACTCGCTCTATATACATATCAGCCGTCTCTGCCTCTTTTGTATATACGACATTAATATTGTCAATCTTTTCCACGCTTCCCGGATTGCCCTTGACCTTGTATGCGTCGAACACAAGTATAAGCTCACATTTGCGCACTCCGCAATAATTGCTAAGTCTGTTTATCAGGCGGTTTCTGGCATGATCCAGAATCTCTGAATTTACTTCCTTAAAATCCTCCCATGCGAATATTATATTATATCCGTCAACTAACAGGTATTCCGGCTCGTTCGGGATTGGCGGCATTTTCAGCTGTTTCTTTTCTACTGCCTCATGCCTTGTATTTAGCGGCGTATAGGTCTTTTGCTTTATCTTTCCGTAGGTTCTTTCAAATATTCTCAAAAGCTCCTCGTCTGTCGCTGTTACAGACGAGCCCGACGGTGCTGCAATGGGCGTAAGCTCCTCTTCCTTTTCACGTCCGAAGCCCGTATCTATGTGTGCATACTCATGCACCTGATCCCACTTAACACTAAATCCGGCACCGTGAGAGCAAAATACCGAATCCGCTGTATTTTCAAGGTCAGCGTCGCAGTCATATCCTATGCTGCTCACAATTTCCTCCTGCTCTACGCATTCCTGATATCCCTTTAATACGCACGCAAGCCTGCCCTTACCCTTTGTGTAGCTTATTACCTCACTGTGATAATCACGCATTTTTGCGACAGCGGCACTGCCCTTGATTACCGACATTTCACCGTCAGCCTCCGGAGTTTCCATTTCTCCGCCCATCTGACTTATATCAGTCATAGCACGTCCAACACATTCAGACGGAATTGTCAACGTAAAACTGTACCAAGGCTCTAAGAGGATGCTTTTTGCCCGTCTTAATCCATGTCGGATGGCTCTGTAGGTCGCCTGCCTGAAATCGCCGCCCTCAGTATGCTTTAAGTGTGCACGTCCGGCAATGAGTGTAATTTTTATATCCGTTATCGGTGAGCCTGTCAGCACTCCCACATGTGTCTTTTCAAGCAGATGTGTCATAATAAGACGCTGCCAATTTCTGTCAAGCACGTCCTCACTGCAATCCGTTTCAAATTTCAGACCGCTGCCTCTTGGTAGCGGCTCAAGTGCAAGATGCACCTCCGCATAATGACGAAGAGGCTCATAGTGACCGATACCCTCAACAGCTTCGGCAATTGTCTCCTTATATGTGATACTGCCCTGACCGAACTCCACCTGCATATCAAACCGCTCTGCGATAATACGCTTTAAAACCTCAAGCTGAACCTCGCCCATCAGCTGCAAATGGATTTCACGCAGCTGTGCATTCCAGACAACGTGAAGCTGAGGCTCTTCCTCTTCAAGCTTTCTCAGCTTTGCAAGCCCTGAATGTACATTCACTTCTCCGGGCAGTATGACCTCATAGGTAAGCACAGGCTCCAGTGTCATTTTTCCGGTGTCTCTCTCTGCACCCAAACCGTCACCCGGACGTGTATTGGTCAGTCCCGTCACTACACAGATTTCACCCGGAAGTGCCGTATCCGTCGTACTGAACTTTACTCCCGAATATATTCGTATCTGATTTACCTTTTCATTCCAGTCACTGCCGTGAAGCATATCCTTAACATTCAGCTTTCCGCCCGTAATTTTCATATGCGTAAGGCGTGTTCCCCTCTCATCCTCAGAAATCTTGAATACTTTAGCAGCAAATTCATCACCGTAGCCGTTTTCTTCGCTGTAACGGTTAACGCCCTCAAGAAATTCCTTAACACCCTCAAGCTTCAATGCCGATCCGAAATAACACGGATAAATATTTCTTTTGAATATTGCTCTTTGCAGTGCCTTATCCGATACCGATGCATTCTCAAGAAATTCCTGCATTACGTCCTCGTCACACATTGCCGCACTTTCACAAAACTCCTCCGAGCCGGTGCCATCGGTGAAATCCACGCACCCTTCATCAAGCCTTGATGCAAGCTGTTCAAGCAATTCCTCCCTTGACCTTTGAGAAATATCCATCTTATTTACAAAAATAAACGTAGGTATTCCGTACCTTTTCAGAAGCTTCCAAAGAGTTTCCGTATGGCTTTGCACTCCATCCGTTCCGCTGATTACAAGTATTGCATAATCAAGCACCTGCAAAGTTCTTTCGGTTTCTGCACTGAAATCCACATGTCCCGGAGTATCGAGAAGCGTAAACTCACTGTCGTCCAGTGTCAGGATTGCCTGCTTTGAAAATATGGTAATCCCCCTGTCACGCTCTATTTCATTCGTATCAAGAAAGGTATCTCCGTGATCAACACGTCCAAGACGGCGGATTTCTCCTGCCGTATAAAGCAAGCCCTCAGAAAGAGTGGTCTTTCCCGAATCGACATGAGCTATTATGCCTATTACAAGTCTTTTCATCTTATCTTTCCTTTTTATTGATTATCTATTTAATATAATATCACAGGCTATGAAATTAGTCAAACATAATTTAAAGCTGCGGCAAGAAATCCTGCCGCAGCCTGACATTTAATTAATAGCCTTATTCTTCCATTTACCTCTCATATAGAATATTGTAGTAAGCACCGCACCCAATACCCATGATGTAAGCAACGAAATCTGAATACACTCACTTCTTCCGAACGGAAGCTCCGGAGTCCTTGTAAGCCATGAAATTCCGTATGCCACCGGCACTCGGATAAGCACTGTCGTAAACAGCGATACCCACATAGGAGTTACCGTATCGCCTGCACCTCTCATAATGCCCGACAAGCTTTGAGTTACTGCCATTGCGATATATCCGAACGCAAGAATACCCATCAGGTATCTGCTCAAATCTACGAGGTCTGTTGTATCGGTAAAAATTCCCATGAGTCCTTTTCCGAATATGAGAATAATGCCCGTTATTATAGTCGAGCATGCAACCGCAAGCAAGGTTCCCTGCTTTGCACCCTGCCCTACTCTGTCATACTTACCCGCACCTACATTCTGACCTGCATATGTTGTCATTGCTGTACCAAACGAAAAATTAGGCATCATTGCAAATCCATCAACACGCATTATAATTACGTTTGCCGCGATAAACATCTCTCCGAAGCTGTTTGTAAGCGACTGTACTATTATCATTGCTGATGAGAAAATTGCCTGTGTTAGTCCGGACGGAAGTCCAAGATCAATCATCTTTTTCACATGTTTCCTGGTCATGAACAAATGATGGGGGGTTAAATCAAAGAGATCACGCATATTAGCAAGCTTACACAGACACATAACAGATGATACAGCCTGTGCAATAGCTGTCGCAAGTGCAACTCCTGCAACACCCATATTGAACTTTGCCACAAAAAGCACATCAAGTACAATATTCAAAATAGTGGCAACAACAAGATAAATCAATGCCGAAAACGAATCTCCAAGACCTCGCAGAACACCGCTTAAAATATTATAATACGCCATTCCTGCAATACCGAACAGTGTTATTTTTAAATATGACGTACACCAGTCTATTATGCTTTCCGGTGTATTGAGCAAATGCAGCATTGGTTTTATCAGAGGCACCGTTACCATAAGAATTAACGAAGCAATCGCCGTAAGCGTGATACATGTTCCGATTGTATTTGACAGCTCCTCACGGGATTTAGCTCCGAAATACTGCGCAACCATGATACTTGCTCCTGCTGATATACCGATGAACAACGCCAAAAGCAGATTAAGCACGGGAGCGGCACTTCCTACAGCCGCAAGTGCGTTGTCGCCTATATAATGACCTACCACAATACTGTCAACCGTACTGTAAAGCTGCTGTGCGATATTGCCTATAAGCATAGGCAATGAAAATATCAATATGCTTTCCCAGGGTTTTCCCTTTGTCATATCTATCGGTTGAAATAATTTTTTAAACATATGTATTCCCTCTATAGTAAACATCTTTTCAGTTTATATTATATCATATATTGTACTTACAATCAATAATTATTTTATATTTTATTTTGATAAGTTGTAAATTTATGTAGAATGGATTGGTCAATTAAATTATGGTTTAGCGCAATAAAGCAAAATCACAAAAGGGTGCCTTAAAAGCACCCTTTTCAATCTTTATTATACCGGATATGTCTTAGCATCCATATCAACTAAGTCTGCATCAATCTTGTACTTCTGTGCACGTCTGTACTCGAAATACTTAACTGCAACCTGACCGAACAGTGCGTATGATAATACGTCCTCATCCTGCTCAATCCATTCTGCACACTCTTTTCTGAGCTTATCTAATTCCGGTGCAAGCTTGTCTGCCGGACGGCATGTGATTCTCTCCTCGTTACCGATTGTCTTTTCAACAATCTCAGGAGCAATCTCAACCGGACAACGACCATACTCACCCTTAACAAGACCCTTAACTTCCTTTGATACCATCTTGTAACGCTCGCCTGCGATTACGTTAAATACAGCCTGTGTACCAACAATCTGTGATGACGGTGTTACTAACGGCGGATAACCCATGTCGGCTCTTACTCTCGGAACCTCTGCAAGAACCTCCTCGTATGCGTCCTCTCTTCCCATCTGCTTGAGCTGTGAAACGAGGTTTGAAAGCATCCCGCCCGGTACCTGGTACTTTAATGTGTTAACATCAACGCCCATTACCTTTGCATCCATGAGTCCACTTGCGAGATACTTTTCTCTCAACGGCTGGAAGTAATCCTTGATTTCAATAAGCTTATTCAAATCATAGCCTGTATCATACGGTGTACCCTGTAATGCAGCAACTATCGGCTCTGTAGCCGGCTGTGATGTACCTAAAGCTAACGGTGACATTGCACAGTCGATTACATCTACGCCTGCCTCAATAGCCTTTAAGTAAACCATTGAAGCCTCACCGCTTGTATAGTGTGTATGAAGCTGAATCGGAATCTTTACAGCTTCTTTCATCTTTGATACTAAATCATATGTTGTATATGGAAGCAAGAGACCTGCCATGTCCTTGATACAGATTGAATCTGCACCCATGTTCTCAAGCTGCTTTGCCATCTCTACAAACTTCTCATTTGTATGGAAGTCTGAGATTGTGTAACATACTGTAGCCTGAACGTGTCCCTTTTCTTTCTTACATGCATTGATTGCACACTCAAGATTTCTTACGTCGTTTAACGCATCGAAAATTCTTAAAATATCAATACCGTTTGCTATTGACTTCTGTACAAAGTATTCAACGATATCGTCTGCATAGTGACGGTAGCCTAAGATATTCTGACCTCTGAAAAGCATCTGAAGCGGAGTATTCTTAGCCTTGTCCTTAATTTTTCTCAATCTCTCCCACGGATCCTCATTTAAGAATCTTAAACATGAATCGAAGGTTGCGCCGCCCCATGCTTCAAGTGAATGATATCCAACCTGATCAAGCTTCTCAACAATCGGAAGCATATCGTCTGTTGTCATTCTTGTAGCAATAAGTGACTGATGGGCGTCACGAAGGATTGTTTCGGTAATTTTTACCGGCTTTGCCTTTATATCTGCCATGACATTTAGTCCTCCATTCTTTTATTTATTATCGGGATATAACCCCTATCAAAAATTTGAAATTATGGCGGATTCACGGATTGCATAAATCCGCCTTATATTTTTAGATGTTACCAAACATTGAAAGGAATACACCGGCAGCAACTGCTGAACCGATAACACCTGCAACATTCGGACCCATAGCGTGCATTAAGAGGAAGTTTGACGGATTTTCTTTCTGTCCTACTGTCTGCGATACACGCGCTGCCATCGGAACCGCACTAACACCTGCTGAACCGATAAGCGGGTTTACCTTACCCTTAGTTAATACATACATTAAATCTCCCAGTAAGAGACCGCCAACAGTCGAGAAGCAGAACGCCACAAGACCTAATACAACGATACCAATCGTCTGCGCTGAGAGGAAACTGTCTGCAACTGCTGTTGCACCTACGGTTATACCAAGGAAGATTGTTACAATGTTCATAAGCTCATTCTGAGCAGTCTTACAAAGTCTGTCACATACACCTGACTCCTTGAAGAGGTTACCAAGCATAAGACAACCAACAAGCGATACTGCGTCCGGAATAATAAGACCAACGATAATCGTTACGATAATCGGGAAGAGAATCTTCTCTGTCTTTGATACCGGTCTTAACTGTCCCATTACAACCTGTCTTGCCTTCTTTGTTGTACAAAGCTTCATGAACGGCGGCTGAATAATCGGGATAAGTGCCATGTATGAATATGCTGCCACCGCAATCGCCGGTAAGAGTGCCGGAGCGAGCGACTTTGTTACATAAATAGCTGTCGGACCATCTGCACCGCCGATGATACCGATTGAAGCAGCTTCCTTAACACCGAAGCTGATACCCGGGATTGTTGCACTTAATACAAGAGCGCCTAAGAATGTGAAGAATACACCAAACTGTGCAGCTGCACCTAAAAGGATACTCTTCGGGTTAGCGATAAGCGGACCGAAGTCTGTCATACATCCGATACCGATAAAGATAAGCGGCGGATATATACCAAGCTTAACACCAAGATAGAGAAGGTCTAACAGACCTCCGTGCCTGCATATATGTCCAACGTCAATGTACTTTCCGTCAATCATATACTGCGGATCTGTAAAAAACTCTGTGTGCATCATAATTGCACTTGAATCCTTGAGCATCGGAAGATTTGATAAAAGCATACCGAATGCTATAGGAAGGAGCAGTAGCGGCTCAAACTGCTTTACAATGGCGAGATATAAAAGCACACACGCAATCACAATCATTATAATTGTCTTAATTGCCGGAACTGTACCGTCAGCCATTAACGCAGCAAAGCCGGTATTGCTCATAAAGCTCATTAAACTTTCTAACACTTTATTTCACCACTTTCTGCTGTCAAAGAGTGATTAGTTGATTGAAACAATCGCATCACCTGTATTTACGCTTGCACCTGCATTTGTGTTAACAGCAGCAACTGTACCGTCAACGCCGGCAAAGATTTCGTTTTCCATCTTCATTGCTTCGAGTACCGCTACTAAAGTATCCTTAGTAACCTTATCTCCCGCCTTAACCTTTACTGATACAACTGTACCCGGCATCGGAGCCTTAACAACTGTAGCACCTGCAACCGGAGCTGCAGCAGGTGCAGCAGCCGGAGCCGGAGCTGCAGCAGGAGCTGCAACCGGAGCTGCAGCAACAACCGGAGCGCTAGCTACGCCGCCTACTTCTTCTACGTCAACTTCATATGTTTTTCCGTTTACTGTAATATTAAACTTTCTCATTTTCTGACTTTCCTTTCTCTCTATATATTAGAATCTGTTTCCGATAGTTTCACGAACGCCTGCCTTATTCCATGCCGGCTTCTTCGCGTCTATACGTCTGTATGACTTAATCTGTAAGTTATAGGTTGATGTATTGAGACTTGCCGCAACTGCCGCTGTAAGCACTGCAATAAGCTCATCCTCATCCATATCTTCATTAGACTCAGCTGCAACAGGTGCTGCAGCTGCCGGACCTTCAGCTTTCTTCTTAGCCTGCTTTTCCGGATCCTTATAGAAGATAACTCTGAACATTACAAGGACAAGCATAAGGAGAATGAGTACTCCGAATACAATCGCAAGACCCAAGCCTGTTACCATTAAGCCTGTGCTTAATGCTTCGTCAAGCGTAACACCCTGTCCTGTTAATAATGACTGTGAATATTCCATTTAGAATCTCTCCTTTCGATTAAACCGGGAGATTTCCGTGCTTCTTAGCCGGTCTTGACTCTCTCTTTGACTCGAGCATCTCTAATGCTGCGATAATTCTCGGTCTTGTTGAATCCGGCTCAATTACGTCATCAACGTAGCCACGCTGTGCAGCAATGAACGGTGATGCAAACTTATTTGAATATTCCTGAATCTTCTCAGCTCTTGTTGTAATCGGATCAGCACTTGCTGCAATATCATTCTTGAATATGATATTTGCCGCACCGTCCGGTCCCATAACAGCAATCTCTGCTGTCGGCCAAGCCATAACCATATCTGCACCCAAGTGCTTTGAGTTCATTGCGATATATGCACCGCCGTAAGCCTTTCTTGTGATTACGTTTATCTTCGGAACAGTAGCCTCACTGAAAGCATAAAGAAGCTTCGCACCGTGACGGATGATACCGTTCTGCTCCTGATCCTTACCCGGGAAGTAGCCCGGAACATCTGTAAATGTAACAAGCGGAATATTGAAGCTGTCACAGAAACGGATGAATCTTGCAGCCTTGTCCGATGAATCGATATCCAGAGCACCTGCCATAACCTTAGGCTGGTTAGCTACGATACCTGCAACATTACCGTTAAATCTTGCAAAGCCTACAACAATATTCTGCGCAAAGCCTGCCTGTACCTCAAAGAACTCACCGTTGTCAACAACCTCAGCGATAACCTCTTTTACGTCATATGACTTGTTCGGCTCGTCCGGTACGATTGTTGTGAGTTTCTCCGATAATCTGTTAATCGGATCTGTCGGAGCAGTAAACGGAGCTTCTTCAAGATTGTTCTGCGGAAGATATGAAAGGAGCTTTCTTATCTGTGCAATACACTCCTCGTCTGAAGCTGCTGTAAAGTGTGCAACACCTGACTTTTCTGCGTGAAGCTTGCTTCCGCCTAAGTCCTCTGCACTTACGTCCTCGCCTGTTACTGACTTTATTACCTGCGGACCTGTAATAAACATCTTTGATGTATTATCTACCATAAAGATGAAGTCTGTGATAGCCGGTGAATAAACCGCACCGCCTGCACACGGTCCCATAATTACTGAAATCTGCGGAATAACACCGCTGTTTAATGTATTTCTTACAAAAATCTCGCCGAAGCCTGCTAAAGCGTCAATACCCTCCTGGATTCTTGCACCGCCGCTGTCGTTCATGCCGATAATCGGCGCGCCCATCTTTGCAGCCATATCCATAACCTTGCAGATCTTCTTAGCGTGCATTTCACCGAGCGATCCTCCGATTACTGTGAAATCCTGAGCATAGACATACACTAAACGTCCCTCAACTGTACCGTAACCGGTAACAACGCCCTCAGCCGGAGCATCTACTGCTTCCATGCCGAACTCGTGACATCTGTGTGTTACAAATGCGTCGATTTCTACAAAGCTGCCTTCATCAAGAAGTGCATTGATTCTTTCGCGAGCTGTCAGCTTATTACTGTCATGCTGCTTTTTGATTTTTGCTTCACCGCCGCCTTTTTCAATAACGCTTCTGCGGTACTGAAGCTCAGTCAACTTATCAACTGTTCCCATGTTTTAACCTCCATATTTTATTATTTAATATGTATGAGCGCCCTTTTCCTACAATAAAAGCAGACGCCTCCTTATACAAATTAACCTATTATATATTATACCTTTTTTTACAATTTTTTGCAATCGTCATTTCAACGTATTCCTGTTGAAAATATAAGGTTTTTTTGTTATTTTTTTAGTAAAGTTCAACAACTGTTTTGTTTTTAACAAAAAGGAGGAGGCATCATTGCCTCCTCTGCACGTCACATCTTATCCGTTCCCGAAATATTGTGCTGCTTTTTTTATTATCTTCTTTTCAAGCCTTGATATCTGAACCTGGGAAACACCTATAATCTCCGAGATTTCCTTTTGAGATTTGCCCTCAAAATACCTCAATACTATAATTTTCCTCTCCCTCGGCTCAAGATGCGATAATATCTCGCTCACCATTGCACGATTTATCATCCTTTCCTCACCGTCATCATCCGAAAGCGTGTCCATAAGTGTTATTTCGTTATTTACGCCGTCATAAACACTTTCATATATTGACCTTGCCGGAGTCAGTGCGGAAAATGCTTCTATCAGTGACTCTGCATCTATTCCGCACTCGGCACTGATTTCATTAACCGTAACATCTCTGCCGAGTCTTTTTCTCAGTTTTTCCTCTGCTCTTCTGCCTTTCATTGCGTTTTCCTTTAAGCTGCGGCTTACCTTTATTGTACCGTCATCACGGAGAAAACGTTTTATTTCGCCCTCTATCACGGGGTATGCATATGTAGAAAATCTTGTGTTATAAATCGGGTCGAATTTATCCACTGCCTTAATCAGACCAATTACCCCCACCTGAACAATTTCTTCCCTGTCATAGCCTCTGTCTCTGAACTGCACGGCAATTTTATCTACAAGTCGAAGATTATCTTCTATCATTCTCCTCCTTGCATTCTCATCACCCTGACGTACTTTTTCCAGCAGACATACATTATCCGTCACCGTTTTATGGATTTCCTCATTGTTATTTTTGTACCTTTTCCGGGCATACTTTCAACATCAAGCTCGTCCGTAAAGGTCTGCATAATTGTAAATCCCAAGCCGGAACGCTCCGCTTCAGGTGCTTCGGTGTACATAGGCTCCATTGCCAGCTCAATGTCCTCTATTCCCTTGCCCTTGTCGGATATTATTATTTCCACCGTATCCTCAGTTATTTTCCCCTCCATTGTAATTATACCGTTTTTTTCACCGTAGGCGTGAATTACCGCATTCGTTACAGCCTCCGAAACCGCCGTTTTCAGCTCCGACAGCTCCTGCATAGTCGGGTCAAGCTCAAGCACGAATGCAGAAATCACAGTCCGTGCAAATCTTTCGTTTTCCGACCTGCTCAAAAATTCAAGCTTCATCATGTTCATTTTCCAAATCTCCTATCGTATCAAGTATTGTTACAATATCCGCCAGCCCCGAAAGACCTATAAGCCGCATGATTTCAGGGCGTGCATTTACAATATACACCCTGCCTCCCAGTGCTTTAACCTTGCGGTATCTTCCCATAATCATACCTATCCCCGACGAATCCATGAAACCCACTCCGGAAAAGTCAAATGCAATATTTATCACACCCGTAGAGCTTATAAGCCTGTCCGTTTCCGTCCGTATTTTCGCTACACTGTGATGGTCAATATCGCATTGCGGTGAAATTAAAAGAGTTCTCTTTTGTTTGATGATTTTTGTGTCCATTTAATATCAACTCCTTCAATTTATAATACCTTAATTTTACTTGATTTTCCTATAAAAAAGACTCAAAATCGTCCGACTCAATCCGACATTTTCCGCGCATAAAAACAGCGTAGCAGTCCTCGAGGCTGCTACGCCATAAAATCCTTTAATTCATAAGCTCACGCTTACTTTCCCATAATCTCGCCAAAATGCTCGTCATTCATTTCCTGCATAAACTCTTCAGTTACCGGGAATCCGCTGTAGTCGCCAAGTACGGCATCTGTACCGCAATACGGACAAACTGCTGTATCCTCGCCCACAATATATTCCGTAACCTCTGACGGCTTAAATAACTTCACGCAGCCAAAGCAACCGCAGTTCTCACTCTTTTCAAGCTGCTTCTTATTCTTCATACTGAACTCATTTGCAATTACACAGATATTAAGCTTTGCCGTCTCGTACGGAGGCTCTTCCTCGCCCTCTTCCTCAGGCTCGTTAAGACCCAGATATGTCTTAACCATTGCAAGCTCATAGAGGTCAACATTGTATTCATCTTTCTCTGAAATAACATAATCCCAAAGCTTTGAAACCTCTACATTTGTTATTTCACCCTTTACGTTGCCTGTGTTATAATGCTCAAACTTTCTCTTGAGCATAAATACATGCTCGCCCTCTACTCTGCCGGGTAAAAGTACTAAGTCCGACTTTACAACACGCTCTGAAATCTGTCTTGTTGCAATTCTGTAAGCTGCATCTGCCGGCTCCTCGCCCTCAACAATTCTGCCCTTGCACATTGCTCCGAACTTACCGCCCGATAACGGCTTTCTTAAATATATTTTAAAGCCCTCCGAGCCCCACGATACTACCCATAAATGAATCAAATCACCTGTCATTTTCCATTTCCTCTCTTTCTTGATATTTATATTTAATTTCTTTTAGTTACTTTATATACCTTGATCCAGCGTGACGGCATATTCAGACGGTAAATTCCGTCTGCCGCCTCAAACGCTTCATCCTCCGCACTCACACACTCAATTGCATGCACATTATACTTTGCCACATCAAGTCTGATATTTACCGCATCATTTCCGCAGTTTGCCGCAACCACGAACATATCGTTATCATAATATCTGACAAATCCGTAAACCAAGCCCTCTGTATATACACTCTCAAATTCGCCGAGTGAAAATGCCTTTGAGCTGTTTCGCAGGGTTATCATATTCTTATATCTCTCCCTGACTCTGCCATCCGGGTCAATTTCATCAAACTTATCCCAGGGCATACACATACGACAAAACGGGTCTCCATAGCCCTGAACACCGATTTCATCACCGTAGAATATACACGGTACACCCGGCAAGGTCATCATTAGTCCCATTACAAGCGTTGCCCTGTCCTGTGCAACCGTTAAAGAGTATCCGTCAAGCCTGAACTTCGACTGATAATCACGGTCAACCTCATGACGTGACGGAACTCCGCCCATAAGCGTCATAAGCCTTTCAACGTCATGGCTTGAAAGCATATTCAGAAGCGAATGATATGCCTGCGGCGGATAATTTTCTTTCAGACTCATCAGCCTTGCATCAAGTCCCTTTGACTCTATACGTCCCAAAGCTGCATCAATCAAGGCATTCCGCATGGGGTAATTCATGACTGAGTCAAGCTCATTGCCCAGGAAATACTCACGTCTTTCTCCGTAAGCCTCTTTGTTTGAAGCATCCTCCCAAACCTCGCCTATTATTACAGCGTCATTGTCTGTCTTTTTTACATTTTCTCTTAATTCTTTAACAAAGAATCCCGGAAGCTCATCAACTACATCAAGTCGCCATCCGGAGGCTCCCAGTCTGAGCCATTTTTTTATAATTGCATCCTCATCTGAAAGGAGATATTTCCTTAACTCCTCACTATGCTCTTCTATCTGAGGCAGTGTCTGCATTCCCCACCAGCTTTCATATACCTTTGGCCACTCAAAGAATCGGAACCATGTATAATACGGAGAAGCCTGCGATTGATACGCACCGACACTGTCATATTCACCGTCTTTGTTGAAGTAGCGGCTGTTTGAGCCTGTATGATTGAATACACCGTCAAGTATAATTCTTATACCTCGCTTTTTCGCCTCAGCACACAGCTCCTTAAACGTTTCCTCATCACCGAACATCGGGTCGATATCCTCATAGCTGCCTGTATCGTATTTATGGTTTGAATACGCCTGAAATATCGGGTTCAGATAAATCACCGATATTCCCAACTCTTCAAGATACGGAAGCTTTTTAATTACACCCTTTAAATTTCCGCCGAAGAAGTCATTTGCCTTATATTCTCCGCCAAACTGCTCTGCTTTATAAAAGGGCTGTTCACCCCAGCTACGCTTTATTATATCATTTCTTTCGCCCAGAAATGAGCCGTCCTCATTGCCGTTGTAAAAACGGTCAACGAAAATCTGATAGGCAACACCCTCTTTAAACCAGTCAGGTGTTTTGTAATAGTCATTATATATCGTAATCTGATAGGAATTTGATGGCTTTTGATACTTTATCTCGCCAATTCCTCCGAGATTTTGCGAATTGTTTCCGTAATAAACCGTACCGTTGGCGGTCTCAAGCTCGAAATAATACCAGATAAGTCCGGCAGTGTCGGGCATTTTGATGCTCACCGAGTAAATACTGTGGTTAGAAAGACTGAAAATATATGGCATATCCACTCTTTTTTCTTCCTTGCCGTCCTCAATATATACTACTCTGACTGCATTCGGTATTCCCACATCCTCAATTGCAAGACGAAGTCTTACATCCGTTCCGCAGGTCACGGCTCCGAAAGGAAATCTGTAAAATTCCTCTCTCGAATTATGTTCTATATTCATCTGTTGTCTCCTTTTTCGTATGTAGAAATCGGAAATAACCGGTAAAACCGTATTTTTTAGCGACAAATCCTCTCCTCCTAAAGAGCCGCCGCAACCGAAGTCACAACGCAGGAGCGCACAGCAGTGCCTCCATACCCCTTTAGCAGGAGAGGTCATCATTCCTCCGATTGTCACATAAATATACGCCTTACCATATATTTATGTGACAACCCAAAGAATCTATTCATTTTTGGTTGAAAATGTGTTTGTAAATATTCCAAACGATTTGTAGGGGCGAACCGTGTTCGCCCGCCATACATAATCGTTAATTTTTTCCGGGCGAACGTCACGACATTGCTACGCAATGCGTAGGGTTCGCCCGAAAAAATCATTTAAAATCAATCATTCAGCTGAAATGCTCTAATCAGATTGCCGTTTTAAGCAACAACGGCATATGTTTATACTCCGAGTTCCGCAAAACGGTGAGGTGCGATGAGCATTTTAGTCAATAGCCTTTAAGTGCCAGATTTTATCATTATACTCGTTGATTGTTCTGTCACTTGAGAAGAAGCCTGACATTGCTGTGTTATTGATAGCCATTTCGAGCCACTTTTCTCTGTTCTTGTAGTCCTCTGAAATTCTCTCATGTGTCTGCATATAAGCATCAAAGTCACGGAGTACCATATAAGTATCCGGATAACCGTAGTCACCGAAGAGAAGTGTCTGATAGAGGTCATTGAATATTGTATTGTTGCCCGGAATGATTGAGCCGTCGATAAGCATTTCAAGCGCACGTCTTAACACTCTGTTTGATGAATAGATTGTCTTAACCTCGTCGCTGCCTGCCATCTTGAGTCTTGCATCAACCTCTTCTGTAACAAGACCGAAGATGTAGATGTTATCGTCTCCTACCTGCTCCTTCATCTCAACGTTAGCACCGTCAAGTGTACCGATAGTCAATGCACCGTTTAACATGAACTTCATGTTACCTGTACCCGATGCTTCCTTACCTGCTGTTGAAATCTGCTCTGATACGTCAGCAGCTGTGATAATCTTCTCAGCAATTGATACACCGTAGTTCTCGATGAATACAACCTTAATCTTATCGTTGATTCTCTTATCGTTGTTGATCATGTCACCAACTGAGTTGATGAGCTTGATGATGAGCTTTGCTCTTACATAACCCGGAGCAGCCTTTGCACCGAAAATATATGTCTTGGGATAATAGTTTTCTGCATAGTTCTTATCCTCTAAGAGTCTGTTGTACTCTGCAATGATGTGGAGTATGTTCATCATCTGACGCTTATACTCATGCAATCTCTTACACTGTACGTCAAAGATTGAATCCGGATTTACATCAATGCCGTTATGCTCCTTGATGTACTCTGCTAACGCAACCTTGTTCTTTCGCTTTATATCGTAGAACTTCTGCTGGAAATCCTTATCCTTAGCAAACTTCTTAAGCTCTGCAAGCTTATCTGCATCCTTTAACCAGCCCTTACCAATCTTTGAATCGATAAGCTCTGTTAACTCCGGATTACAGTTTGCAATCCAACGACGGAATGTGATACCGTTTGTGATTGCGTGGAAACGCTCCTGATCCATCATGTAGTAATCCTTGAAGATATCACGCTTTAAGATATCTGTATGAAGCTGTGATACGCCGTTTACTGCAAAGCAGCTTGCAAGACAAAGGTTAGCCATGTTAACCTGACCGTTTGCAATAACAGCCATCCAGTCATGCTTACCCTTATCGCCCGGATAGAATGCTTCTAACTGCTCAAGTAATCTTCTGTTGATTTCCTCAACTATCATATATATTCTCGGAACTGTACCCTTGAACATATCCACTCTCCACTTTTCAAGAGCCTCACTCATTACTGTGTGGTTTGTATATGCGAATACATGAGTAACAATATTCCATGCTTCATCCCAACCCAAGCCCTTTTCATCCATAAGGAGACGCATCATCTCAGGAATTGCCAATGTCGGGTGAGTATCGTTGATGTGGATTACAATCTTATCCGGAAGCTTTGACCAGTTTGCACCATTTCTCTGCTCGAACTCTTTTAAAATCCACTGTAAAGTAGCTGAAACGAGGAAGTACTGCTGCTTTAATCTTAAAACCTTACCCTCGTCTGTTGTATCGTCCGGATACAACACGCCTGATATTCTCTTTGCTAAATCCTTAGCCTGTAATAACTTATTAAATGTTGAGTTATCATAATAGCCACGCTCTACGTCCATCGGAATTGATGCACCCCAGAGTCTTAACTTGTTGATAATCTTTGAATCGTATCCTACTAACGGAACATCATACGGTACTGCAAGTACTGTATCTGCATCCTTATAGTTAAATACCATCTTGCCGTTATCCCAATAGCTTTCGATGTTACCGCCGAACTTAACCTCTACAGCCTCGTCCGGTCTTGCAACCTCCCATGCATTACCATGCTCTAACCACTGGTCCGGCAACTCTGTCTGATAACCCTCAACAATCTTCTGTCTGAATAAACCGTACTCATAACGGATTGAGCATCCGTAAGCCGGTAAATCAAGTGTTGTAAGTGAATCGATAAAGCAAGCTGCAAGTCTTCCCAGACCTCCGTTACCTAAGCCTGCATCATTCTCCATCTCTGCAATGTCTGAAAGCTTATAGCCTAAATCAGCCAATACATTCTCATACTCAGCTGTCTGCATGAGATTTAAGATATTTGTGGATAAAAGTCTTCCCATAAGGAACTCAAATGAAAGATAGTAAAGCTTCTTTGAACCCTCTTCCTTCACCCGCTTATGTGACTTTGCCCACTTCTCCATGATCTGGTCACGAACAGTTAAAGCACATGCTGCATATACCATATGCGGTGTAGCCTCTTCCATAACCTTACCGAAGTGTCTTCCTACCTTACCGATAATTTCCTGCTTCAGTTTTTCTTCAGCTGCTGTAAGCTTCTTGGCTTTTGTAGTTGCCGTAGTTTTAGCCGCTGTCTTCTTTGTTACTGCCATTACTCGTATTCTCTCCTCTTACTTTTCTTTTTTAGCCGGAGCCGGAGTTGCCGCTTTCTTTGCGGTTGTCTTTTTAGCTGCTGTAGTCTTAGCTGCCGTCTTTTTAGCCGGTGCTTTCTTTGCAGCTGTCTTTGTCTCCTTCTCAGCCGATTCAGCCTTAGCCTTGCTGCCTCGTTTTACAGCAGGCTTCTTTGCCTCATCTGTTGTCTTTTTTGTTGCTGTTTTCTTTGCCGGTGCTTTCTTTGCAGCTGTTTTCTTTGCTGTCTTCTTCGGCTCTTCCTCAGCAAACGGATCCTTTACCTCTACCACCTTAGGCTCATCTGCAGCTTTGGCTACAGTCTCGTTAGAAGCCTCAAAATCTCTTGCAATTGCATCGTCAAAGTTGCCCTGTAACTCTGCCTTTTTTTCAGGGATATCGTAAATACCCGTTAAATCCTGATACATTCTGATATACTTGTCTGCCGATACATTCCATGAGAAATCGGAATTCATTGCATTATAAACTACATGATTCCACTGCTCACGGTTATTATAATATACGTCCATAGCAAACCAGATTGTATTCATCATCTCATCTGCATTATAGTTTGCAAACGAGAATCCGTTACCGTCGCCGGTAAATTTATTATACGGATTAACCGTATCTCTCAAGCCACCCGTTTCACGGACTATCGGTAATGTTCCGTAACGGAGACTGATAAGCTGTGATAAACCGCACGGCTCAAAGCGTGACGGCATTAAGAACGCATCACACGCTGCATAAATCTTGTGTGACATCTCGTTCGAGAAATAAATCTGTGCCGAGAACTTATCCGGATACTTCCATGCATAGTGACGGAATAAGTTTTCATACTTTTCATCACCTGTGCCAAGCACTACAATCTGAGCCCCGCCGGCACAAAGCTCCTCCATCTTATATGCAAAGAGGTCGAAGCCTTTCTGATCAGTAAGTCTTGAAACCACACCAATCATCATCTTATCCGGATCAACCGGAAGACCAAGCTCCTCCTGGAGCTTCATCTTGTTAACTACCTTCTTTTCATACACACTCTTGATATCATAGTTCTCGTAAATCATCGGATCAGTTTCCGGATTCCAATCAGTGTATGAAATTCCGTTTACGATACCTAAAAGGTCATTATTTCTTGCACGGAGAAGTGAGTCAAGACCCTCACCGTACTCCTCCGACTGAATTTCACCTGCATAAGTATCAGATACAGTTGTTATCTTGTTTGCATATACCATTCCGCCCTTTAAGAGGTTACCGTCATTATAGTACTCCATCTTATCAGGTGTGAAATAGTAATCATCAATTCCCATTGCATCCTTGATACCCTTTAAGCTCCATCTGCCCTGGAACTTGAGGTTATGAATTGTCATAACGGTCTTTATACCGCGATAGAACGGATTATCCTGGAATGTGTCAAGGAATACCGGAATCGGACCTGTCTGCCAGTCGTTACAGTTTATAACGTCAGGACGGAAATCTATTGTCGGAAGCAGTGAAAGCACTGCCTTTGAGAAGAATATAAACTTCTCGCAATCGAGATGAATGTAATCGTAGGGCTTATCGCCGCCGAAATAGAATTCGTTATCTACGAAATATATAATGCTACCGTTATATTCCATTTCAAAAATACCGGCATACTGCTTTCTCCACGCTATATCAATATAGATATGGTCAATGTATCTCATCTGATCCTTGTATTTCTGGTCAATACACTTGTACAAGGGCATAATTACTCTTGCATCAACACCCTTTTCACGCAGTACCGCAGGAAGTGAACCTGCAACGTCACCCAAACCGCCTGTCTTGGCAAACGGTGCCACCTCTGAGCTTGCAAATAAAACCTTCATAGCTTCCTCTCTTTCTTTATCAGACATCTTACCCATATTACAATATTTTTCTGATTTTGTCAAACAATTGCAGAAAAAACGGAACTTTTAACAAAATAAACCTTACTGCATCTGTCTTTTTGTCCCATTATGACGTGTATTTTACACGCTCACAAACGAGGAATTAAGCCAAGTGGCTTAATTCCTTCAGCTTTATTTAAATCTTAGTACCCTTTTCAATTGCCAGCGGTGTAACCTCCTGACCGATGAGCTTTCTGCCCTTTGTAATATGCACTTCCTTATCGAATACTACGCAGTCAAGCTCTACGCCCTCTTCAATCACACTGTCCTGCATAATGATTGAATTTCTGACAATTGCTCCCTTTTCAATCTTAACGCCTCGTGATAAAATACAGTTGAGAACCGTACCCTCTATCACACAACCGTCTGAAACAAAGCTGTTTGAGATTTCCGCCTCATC
Source organism: Clostridia bacterium (assembly GCA_045542415.1). Lineage (GTDB taxonomy): Bacteria > Bacillota > Clostridia > UBA1381 > UBA1381 > UMGS1958. The sequence continues at coordinate 40,817 of JAZQKZ010000099.1, read as the reverse complement.
ACCGTACTTTGTAGGAGTCTGATCCTTTGTCTTTGTAAATATCGGTCTTTCAGGGTTAAACAGCTCCTTACGGATATCAAAATCAAGGAAGCTCATGTTAGCAGCATAGTATGCTCTCATTGAATCAACCTTGCAGCAATATCCCTTATGCTCATAACCGAATATTCTCATGCCGCCCATCTTCTTTACAAGTGCATCCTTAACAAGGTCTCTGTCACCTCTTGCACTGCACTCATCAATGATACTCTCCAACAATACCTTATCCATCACAAAGATATCCATTGACGCTGTTGTTGTCTTGGGATAATACGGCTGAACCTCGATATCTGTTACTCTGCCATCCTCCTGAAGCTCAAGAAGAGTATATCTTGAAAGCTGAGATTCCTCAACACCCTTGAAATCCTTATATACAACTGTAATATCTGACTGATTTGCTATATGAGCCTCTACTACTGCTCCCAAATCCATGTTATAGATATTATTTCCAAGGCTTAATACAACATATGTCTGCGGACTTCTGTGAATATAATCACGAATACCTGCGAGCATATCAATATTACCTCTTATATATCCCTGATTCATCTGTTCCAGAGACGGAGGAAGAATATTGAGACCGCCGTTCTTTCTGTCTAAATCCCAGGGCTTACCCGACTTAATATGGTCCATAAGCGATGAGTAATTAGACTCTGTTGCTACACCTATATTTGTAATTCCGGCATTCGCCATATTTGATAATACAAAGTCAATAATTCTGTATCTTCCTGCCATAGGAAGTGCACTGTTTGCTCTTATTTCTGTAAGCGGGTGAATTCTGTCCTGATTTGTCAGGATGATACCCATTGCATTTTTTCTCATAATTGCTTAATCCTCCTTCTTTACCATACTTTCTTTCGGAATATCCGCATTTTCCGCAACAACTGCGTTGCCCTCAACAAGAACAATTCCGTGTGTGCAGTACTTTGAAGCATGAGGATTATCCTCTGATACCGGTGATACACCAAGCTTTGCACCGTCCTTAATTACAGCATTAGGACCTACAACAGACTTCTCGATTACTACATTGTCTCCGATAATAGCTCCCGGCATTACTACAGAATCTTTAACCACTGAATTTCTGCCGATTTCAACACCGCCGAATATTACCGAATGCTCAACTGTACCGTTAATGCTGCAGCCCTCTGTAATTGTTGAATTTACAATCTTTGCACTGTGTCCTACATAGTGCGGACCTAACGCCATGTTTCTTGAGTAGATAAGCCAGTCACGGTCATTAAGATCAAACTTGGGCGGATTATCGATAAGATCCATATTTGCCTCCCAAAGGCTCTGGATTGTTCCTACATCCTTCCAGTAACCCTCGAAGCGATAACTCATCATCTTCTCGCCATTATTTAACATTGTCGGGATAATATTCTTACCGAAGTCGTTATCTGACTCCGGATTTCTCTCGTCATCTGTCAGATACTTCTTTAATGCCTGATAATCAAAAATATAGATACCCATTGAAGCAAGGTTACTCTTCGGCTCTGCCGGCTTCTCGGCGAACTCTGTAATCTCACCTGTAGCTTCATCTGTATTCATGATACCGAAACGGCTTGCCTCCTCCCACGGAACAGGCATTACTGCAATTGTAGCCGCTGCACCTGACTCCTTATGAGCCTTTAACATTTCACCATAGTGCATCTTATAAATATGGTCACCTGAAAGGATTAATACATTCTTCGGATTAAATCCCTCAAGGAAGCCTAAATTCTGATAAATAGCATTTGCAGTACCCTTGTACCACTCACCCGCCTGCGCACTCTGATACGGCGGAAGTACATACGCACCACCATGTGAACGGTCTAAATCCCAGGGATTACCGTTACCGATATATGTATTCAGCTCAAGCGGCTGATATTGTGTTAATACACCTACTGTGTCAATTCCCGAATGAACGCAGTTTGATAACGGGAAGTCAATAATTCTGTACTTTCCGCCAAACGGCACCGCCGGCTTTGCCACATTTGTTGTTAAGGCTCCGAGTCTGGAACCCTGACCACCTGCAAGTATCATTGCTACGCAGTCTTTTGATACCATCATATTATCATCTCCTATTATTAATTACTATATTTTAAGTATTGCCTGAGGCAATGCTATTTTACTTTGTTTTCTTTGTGTTCTTTTTATCTTCCGGTTTCTTTTTGATAAGCATAACCGAATTCGCATCAACAAATACATTCAGCGTACACGGCATATCGGAATACTGATCATTTGTTGTTTTAAATGTCTTTCTGCCTATACGTCTGCTGCCACCGTACTTCGTGGAATTGGAATGCATCACAACCTCATATGTTCCCGGAAGCGGCACGCCGATTTTATAAACCGGACGGTCAATCGGAGTGAAGTTTGCAACCACATATACATTGTCATTGCTCTTCTTGCCCTTACGGATATATGAGAATACCGAATTTTCGTTATCTGCCTCATTTATCCACTTAAAGCCCTCCCATGACTGTTCAAGCTCCCACAAAGCCTTATTCTCAATATAAAAATGATTTAAATCCTTTACATACTGCTTCAGCTTTACATGCTTTTCATTATCAAGCAGATTCCATTCAAGCTGATCCTCAAATCTCCATTCAAGGAACTGACCAATTTCACCGCCCATAAACATAAGCTTCTTACCCGGTACTGTCATATAATAGCCAAGCAAGGTCTTATATGCATCAAACTTTTCTTCGTATGTGCCGTACATCTTGTCGATAAGCGAATGCTTTCCGTGTACGACCTCGTCATGCGACAGCGGAAGAATAAAGTTCTCCGAGTAAGCATACATCATAAGGAACGTCATCAGATTATGATTATCCTTACGGAAATACGGATCCATGCTTACATAGCGGAGGGTATCGTTCATCCAGCCCATGTTCCACTTGAAATTAAAGCCGAGTCCGTCATTTTCAGGCGGAGCCGTTACAAGCGGCCAAGCAGTTGATTCCTCTGCAATCATTAAAAATCCCGGAAACTCTGTTCCCATAAGACGGTTGAGCTTTCTGAAAAGATCCACCGCCTCCAGATTACCGTTGCCGCCGTACTCGTTGGCAATCCATTCACCGTCATTTCGTGAATAGTCACGGTAGAGCATTGAAGAAACAGCGTCAACTCTCAATCCGTCTATATGGTATTCCTCTGCCCAGAAATACGCCGATGAGGTAAGGAACGAAACAACCTCTGACTTTGAGTAGTCAAAAACCATTGTTCCCCAATCCTTATGCTCTCCCATTCTGGGGTCAGCATACTCATAACATGGAGAACCGTCAAACATTCTGAGTCCGTGAGCATCTCTCGGAAAATGTGCCGGTACCCAGTCCATGATTACAAATATTCCTGCCTTATGGCACTTGTTTATAAAATATTTAAGCTGCTCCGGAGTACCGTATCTCGATGTTGCGGCGAAATAACCCGTAACCTGATACCCCCACGAGCCGTCAAACGGAAATTCCGTAAGCGGCATAAGCTCAATATGCGTATAACCCATATCCGACATATACGGTACAAGCTCATCCGCAAGCTCCTCATAGTTGTAGAAGCTTCCGTCATCATGAACCTTCCATGAGCCTGCATGCACCTCATATATATTCATGGGTGAATGTATGCTGTCACTCTTTGCCCGGACTTTCATCCAGTTTTTATCTGACCATTTAAAAGATTTAAGCTCTCTTACAACCGACGCCGTACCCGGACGCATTTCACACATCACAGCATACGGATCGCTTCTCAGGTATGTATTGCCATCCTCGGCAAGTATTGCATACTTATAAAGAGAGCCCTCCTTTATATCCGTAAAAAATCCATACCAGACTCCGGTAGTACCAATTTTAGCAAGACCGTAGCCCTCATCACCCCATCCGTTAAAATCACCGGTAACTCGTACATTTACCGCTTTAGGCGCCCACACAGCAAAACGCCAACCTTTTTTGCCGTCAATTTCTACTCTGTGCGTGCCAAAAATTTCATACGAACGGAAGTTATCGCCGGAATTGAACAAGTAGGTCTGAAATTCACTGATTTTAGCATAATCTTGTTCATTAACCATGCCTTTTTCTCCTCTCTGATGTTACATAGGTATGCATAAGGGCATACCACATGCACTATAATTATAGAACTATTATATCATAAAACTTTTTAGTAGTAAAGCATATATGTAAACAAAAATATAAAACTTTTTTTGTATATTCTGCCAATAATTCCATTTCATTACATTTATATCAGTTTTTTCATATTTCTTTCACACTTCTAACCTTTTCATACATTATAAAACAGCACTTCCAAACAAGCTTACGCGAAAATTTATTTGACAAACAAATATTTGTATGTTATAATTATTTTAATACTACGCAGGGAGGGTTTTACAATGGATATATCCGAAAAATTAAGAATATTATCAGATGCCGCAAAATATGATGCATCCTGCTCCTCCTCCGGCTCAGACAGAAGCAATACTCCCGGAGGTATCGGCTCCGCCTGCAAGGCAGGCATATGCCACAGCTTCAGTGCAGACGGAAGGTGTATTTCACTTTTGAAAATACTCCTTACCAATTATTGTATTTATGACTGCCAATACTGTATAAACCGTTCTTCAAATGATGTCGAGCGAGCCGCCTTTACTCCGCGCGAGGTTGCCGACCTCACTATAAGCTTTTATAAGCGTAATTATATTGAGGGGCTTTTCCTTTCCAGTGCAGTTGTGAAAAACCCCGACCATACAATGGAGCTTCTTATAAAGACACTGAGTATTCTGCGTTTTGAATATGGCTTCAACGGCTACATACACGCAAAGACCATTCCGGGAGCATCACATGAGCTTGTCTCGCAGTTAGGACTCCTTTGCGACAGAATGAGCGTAAATATCGAGCTGCCATCGTCAGATGCACTGCAAAAATTTGCACCTCAGAAAACCAAAGACTCGATTATAAAGCCAATGGGACAGATACGCAACGGTATCATCAATAACAAGGAAGAAATTGCACTTTACAAAAACGCTCCCAGATTCACCCCTGCCGGACAAAGCACGCAAATGATCATCGGTGCTTCACCCGAAAGCGACCGTACAATTCTGAATTTATCCCAGAACCTATATGATAAATTCAAGCTCAAACGTGTATTTTTCTCAGCATATGTACCTTTAGGAAAAAATCCATTGCTGCCGGTAACCGCACCTCCGCTGCTTCGTGAACACAGACTGTATCAGGCAGACTGGCTTCTGCGGTTCTATAACTTCCGTGCAGACGAGCTTCTTGACGATACGCACGAAAATTTCAGCAACATAGTAGATCCCAAATGCGAGTGGGCTTTGAGACATATGGAGCTTTTTCCCGTCGAAATCAACACAGCTCCCTACGAAATGATTATGCGTATTCCCGGCATAGGCATACGCTCTGCATTAAAAATCGTACGAAGCCGCAGTATTCATTCCCTGTCATTCGAGGACCTTAAAAAAATGCATATTTCACTGAAGAGGGCAAAATATTTTTGCACCTGTAACGGAAAAACCTATAATAATATCTGGCTCAGGCAGGAATGCATTACACCGTTGGTCTTAGCCGACAACAACGTTCCCGGCTACGGACAGTTAAGCCTGATTGATGAACCTGCAAAGGAGGTAAGTATCAAATGCCTGACAGGAGAAATGTAATATATCTTTATGACGGCAGCTTTGAGGGGCTTCTCAGTGCTGTATTTGACAGCTATCTATACCATGAATCACCCGTCTCAATCGAGACCGAGGAACACTCCCAGCTGACTCTGGACGCATGCTACCGTCACATTTCAACCGATACCGAAAAAGCGCAGCGTGTAACAGATAAAATCATAAAATGCTCCGGCTACACTGCCTACAAGCATATGTATTATACTTATCTCTCCGAAAAGCCCCTGTGCGAAATCAACATAGCAGGATATATAAAAATGTGTCTCAGGTACGGATATAACACGGACAAGCATCTCACCGTACCATGTGTTGATTTTGTTCTTGACGCCTCGTTCCGCACCGGTCATGAGGCTCATAAATATACGGGGTTTGTCCGTTTCAGCGAGCTTGAGGGTGGAATTTATTACAGCGAAATAGAACCCGTTCACAATATTCTTCCCATAATAGCTTATCACTTTGAGGAGCGATATCCCGACATGCCTTTTCTTATTAACGATTTAAAAAGAAAGCAGTGCCTTGTACACAACGGAAAGGAATGCATTATCCGGGAAGTCACTTCAATTCCCCGACTGAAATTCAGTGAGGACGAAGCTCGCTACCGCAGTCTGTGGAAAGAATTTTATGACACAGTTGAAATCAGGGAACGGCACAACGAAAAATGCCGCATGACCATGATGCCCAAGCGATTCTGGAAACACATGACAGAGTTCAATCCGGCTATATCAGATAATCCGACACAAAAATCTCCCTCATATCAACAAAACCCGCAAATTCCTTCTTAGTATCACCGTCAACCGTGAACTGTACATATTCTATCCCATCAATTGATGTGAGCGAATTTACAAGCTGATACACAAGCAGCTTTTCAAGCTCACGGCTTTGCGGCAGAGGCTTAAAATACTTTGTCCGTATATCCACAAAAGCCGTCCTGCCCTCAACATTAACCCGAATACACCGCCGGTCATCAGGGATAATCCGGCGGATTTTTTTATTTTTGTCGAAGCCGTTTATGATTTTACTTACCATTTCCGATGCCATAACAGACGGCGTATTTTCAACAAGCTCGCAGTCAAGCGAAATCAGCCGCATCATAGAAACATCAACGACGTATATCTGTGCCGTAACACAGTTTTTATCCTCACCGTTGCCTGTTATGATGCCAAGCAGGGCAACAGCTAAAAACACAAAAAACAAAATCAGACGTTTCATGTTTATCCTTTCTTTATAGTAGCTAAATTATGGTTTAGCGGTGTATTAGTTAGCACTTGTCCGAGCGACGTTGGAGGGGACTTTGTCCCCTTGCAGACTTTTGTAGAAGTTGTTTTCTTTGCTATAACCCCTACTGGCTTTTCTGCCTACAGCAGCAGAAAAGTCAGCAAAAGAGTGCCGTTAAAGAGGGGACGCCCCTCCCTCTTTAAAATCTCCCGCTGCGCTTTACCAAAAGATTCAATCAATTAAAGCGAGGCTAAACCATTTGCTGACGTAGGTACTCTTTTGAATTAAAAGACAAAGCTTACTCAAAAAAAACAAGCAAATTTACACCGACACATTTCAATTGCAGCCTTTGGCTGCCGAGACGCTTGATAAGGGGGTTTTTAAAGGGGGAAAGCCTTTAACAGCATTCTTTTGGTTCGTTTTCTGTTGCTGAGGACAGAAAATGAACTGGGGTATAACAAAATAAGCAATCATATAAAAGCATCGAGGGGCAAAGCCCCACAGCGTTGTTTGAACAAGTGCTAACAGTAACATAAACCATAATTTACCCAACAATTCTCACAAACAAAAAAAATCCCTCTTCATATCATATGAGAGGAATTTTGTAAATATTACTGATTTTTCGCCAGTTCCAATGCTCTTGCAAGCTGATCGGGACACGATGTACCTCTGCCGTTGCAATCGGTTCCTTTAAGACGTGCTATTACATCGTCAATATTCATACCCTCGACAAGCTTTGCTATACCCTGTGTGTTTCCGTTGCAGCCTCTTGTAAAGCATACATTCTTTACAATATCGTTTTCTACCTCAAAATCAATTTTTACACTGCATACCCCTGACGGTGTATATGAGTACTTTGCCATTTCTTTCTCCTTTCCTTATCTGCATACGCAGCTAAAAAGCATTTATGTACCCATTATATACTCTTTTTTTGACTTTTTCAAGTATTCTATTGACTTTTTCTCAAAAAATGATATAATTAAGCTATAATTTTAACAATCAGGAGGACAATCCAATGAAATTATTTCTTGATACAGCAATTGTTGATGAAATCAAAGAGGTAAATGACATGGGCGTTATCTGCGGCGTTACTACAAACCCGTCACTTATCGCTAAGTCAGGCAGAAAATTTGAAGAGGTAGTTAAGGAAATTACAACTATCGTTGACGGACCGATCAGTGCTGAGGTTACAGCAAAGGATCCGGACGAAATGGTAGAGCAGGCTAAGCCGTTGGCAGCAATTCATCCGAACATCATCATCAAGATTCCGTTCAACAAGGAAGGTCTTATGGCTTGTAAGAAGATGACTGCATTAGGCATCAAGACTAATGTAACCCTTATCTTCTCAGCTGCACAGGCTCTTCTTGCAGCAAAGGCAGGCGCAACATATGTAAGCCCGTTCCTGGGAAGACTTGACGATATCGGTACAGACGGTATGACTTTAATCGAGGAAATCGTTGACGTATTTGATGCAGATCCGGCAATTGAGACAGAGATTATCGCTGCCTCAGTAAGAAACCCGATTCATGTAATCAATGCTGCAAGACTCGGCTGCGACATCGCAACTGTTCCGTATAACGTAATTATGCAGATGTTAAATCACCCGCTTACAGACAAGGGTATCGCACAGTTCGATAAGGACTGGGCAACAGTTCCGAAGGATTGATTTTTCGATATTTTGAGCGTCACTTTGTGACGCTCCTTTTTATTTCCACAATCTTCTCCAAAATCTCCCTTTTATCCCATTTCATGGCACATTATACAATTTTCTTAAAAAAATACGAACAAAATTGCATATAACTATTGACTTTTTAACCAAAACAGTGTATAATATGTATGCTTAATATTCTTTAAAATAATGTTTTCTGTAAAAACGGAATTATTATATAATCCCGACTTACGGCTCTCTTTCCCAAGAGGCCAATGGGAGCGTCCCCCGACGGATTGCTCTTTGTAACAAGCGGCACTTACCTGCATCGCCGCCCTTTACGGAAAGCAACCTATTGGGACAGCCCCTTGCAGGGATTAGCAAATCATCAAAAAAGGGGGCGATGATAATGTTACCAGTTATCATAACAATAGTCATTGCGGTTATTGTCTGTATCGCCGCCTCTGTTATTTCTTATAACCAGGGTATCGCATACAGAAAAAAGACCGCTGAAGCTGTTCTCGGCAGTGCCGAGGAACAGGCAAAGTCTATAATCGCCGAAGCTGAAAAGGCTGCTGAAGCAAAAAAGCGCGAGCTGTTACTTGAAGCAAAAGAGGAACAGCAGAGACTCCGTGCCGAGGTTGACAAAGAAACCAAGGAACGCAGAAGTGAGTTATCACGCCAGGAACGCAGACTTGACCAGAAAGAAAGCAATTTAGACAAGAAAACAGACAACTTAGAGAAAAAAGAACAAAGCCTTAATCAGAAGATTAAGAATCTTGAACGTAAGGAACAAGAAATCGCAGAAATTAAGCAGCAGCAGGTAGCAGAGCTTGAAAAAATCTCAGGCATGACTCATGACGAAGCAAAGGCTATCCTCTTAGAGGAAATCAAGAGCGAGGCAAGAGTTGAAGCTGCTATCATGGTTAAAGAAATTGAGCAGGAGGCAAAGGAAAACGCGGAGCGTAATGCAAAGAAAATCGTTGCATTGTCAATCCAGAAGGTTGCCGCAGATCATGTTGCGGAAACTACGGTTTCAGTTGTTAACCTCCCCAGTGACGAAATGAAAGGTCGTATTATCGGTCGTGAAGGTCGTAACATACGCACTCTCGAAACTCTCACAGGAGTTGACCTCATCATTGACGATACGCCGGAGGCTGTCGTTGTATCAAGCTTTGACCCGATCCGCCGTGAGGTGGCTAAGGTAGCTCTCGAAAAGCTCATTTCAGACGGAAGAATCCATCCGGCAAGAATTGAGGAGACGGTTGAAAAGGCTCGTAAAGAGGTTGACGCAATTATTAAGCAGGAGGGTGAAAACGCTACATTCGAAACAGGCGTTCACGGACTCCACCCCGAACTCATCAAGCTTCTCGGTAAACTCAAATACAGAACAAGCTATGGTCAGAATGTATTGAAGCACAGCATGGAGGTTGCACACCTCGCCGGCGTAATGGCAGGTGAGCTTGGCTGCGATATAACTCTTGCGAAGCGTGCCGGTCTTTTACACGATATCGGTAAGGCAGTTGACCACGAGATCGAGGGTTCACACGTTACTATCGGTGCAGATATCGCCAAGAAGTACCACGAAAACAAGGATGTTATCCATGCAATCATGGCTCATCACGGTGATGTAGAGGCCGAGACACTCGTAGCATGTCTGGTACAGGCAGCAGACGCAATTTCTGCCGCAAGACCGGGTGCAAGAAGAGAAAACGTTGAAACCTACATAAAGCGTTTACAGATGCTTGAAGAAATCGCTGACAGCTTTGAGGGCGTTGAGAAATCATTCGCTATTCAGGCAGGACGCGAAATAAGAATTATGATTAAGCCGGATGTTGTGAGCGACGAATCAATGGTACTCGTTGCAAAGGACATCGTAAAGCGTATTGAAAGCGAGCTTGAATACCCCGGTCAGATTAAGGTAAGCTTAATCAGGGAGACAAGAGCCGTTGATTATGCAAAATAATTCTTACTGAACTTGAACATGAAAATTAGGAGCAGCCGCCGAATGAGGGCAGGCATTTTGAGATTCGGTGCGATAAAGGTACCGTCTAAACACTATGCCACCCCGCTTCTACCATTCGGCGGACGCTCCTTTTTTTTAACGACAGGCTTTCACCTGTCTTAGATTAAGAGATAATAGAAAACAGATAATAGTTTTAAAGATTTTCTTACGAAAATCTTTAATTTTGGAAAGAGATTTATATGAAAATTTTATGTATTGGCGATGTTGTCAGCCGAATCGGACGTGATATGCTTTTTAAGTATGTTGATGAGCTTAAATACCAAAAAAATATCGACCTTGTTCTCGCCAACGGTGAGAACTCTAATCACGGTCGGGGCATGACCCATGCAACTTTCAATGAAATGACCCGTGCAGGCGTAGATTGCTTTACTATGGGCAACCATACATGGGGCGCAAAGGACGTAGTGCGTCTTATGCAGGAAGAGCATGTCATACGCCCGGCGAATTACAGCGGAACTGTACCAGGCAAAGGCTCTATGCTCATCCGCACCAAAAACGGTGACAGCATCGGCGTTATTAACCTTATCGGCAGAACATACATGGACCCGGCAGACTCCCCTTTCGATGCCGCTTTAAGAGAAATTGAGGAGCTGAAAAAATCAACAAATACTATTATTGTGGATTTTCATGCCGAAGCAACAAGCGAAAAGGAAGCAATGGGATTTTTCCTTGACGGCAAAGCAAGTGCCGTATTCGGTACCCATACACACGTCCAGACTGCCGACGAACAGATTCTTCCCGGCGGCACGGGATATATCACAGATCTCGGTATGACGGGAGCATACAATTCAGTACTCGGAATGGACAAGCATATTATTCTTGACCGCTTTGTCAACGGTATGCCCGGAAAATTCGAGCTTGCCGCAGGCAAGGGACAATTCTGCGGCTGTATTTTTGATATTGACGAAAACGGCAAATGTACCGATATTGAACGGGTATATATCAGGGAGAAATGATATGGGAAAATTTGACGGAATTTTAATATGTACAGACCTCGATGACACACTTCTCACCTCCGACAAAAAGGTTTCGCCCGAAAACAGCGAGGCTATCGAATATTTTAAGAGCGAGGGCGGATTTTTTACCTTTGCAACAGGACGTGTCCCGGAGGGAGCAAGGCTTATTCTTGATTACATCAAGCCCAACGCCCCCGTAATTTCATTCAACGGTGCGGCGATTTATGATTTCCAAAAGGATTGCTATCTGTGGAAGCGACCACTTAATCCTGACGCAATAAAAGTTGCAGAGCTTATTGACCGTACACTCCCCCACTGCGGCATCGAAGTCTGCTGTGCGGATACAAATTACTTTTCAAAGGTAAACCGACATACAGAGCATCATAAGCTTATAGAAAAATTTCCCGACAACTATGTAGGCTATCACGATATCAGTGATGAATGGATAAAAGTAATCTTTATGGAGGATGAGGATAAGCTGCACGAAATCCGCGATGTCATTCTTGCGTCAGAATGGGCAGATAAATTTGAATTTGTCAAAACCAGCCCCTGGTATTATGAAATGCTTGCAAAAGGCTCCACAAAAGGCTCGGCAGTACCTCAGCTCGCACAGCTGCTTGGACTCGACCCAAGAAAAACAATCGGCATGGGAGATAATGAAAACGATATGTCACTTATGACCGATACCGGAATTGGAATCGCAGTCGCAAACGCAATCGAGCCGATACGACTCGCCGCCGATTACATTACAGCCGACAACAACTCACACGCTCTTGCCAAGGTTGTTGCCGACCTTGAATGCGGAAAAATAGTTTTTTTATAAGTACGATATTACGCTGTCAAAATGGTGTGGCAGCGTATTTTTTATACTTGTCTTTTTATAAGGGATATGATATAATATAATTAATATTACAGTTCTATAGGAAAGGAACGATTTAAAATGAAAGTTACCATATGTGTCGGAAGCTCATGCCACATCAAAGGCTCACGTCAGATTGTGGAGCAGCTTCAGCAGCTCATCGAACAAAAAAATCTCGGCGGCAAGGTAGAGCTTGTCGGTGCATTTTGCATGGGCGAATGCCAACAGGGCGTGTGCGTAACCGTTGATGATGCTTTCTTTTCCGTAACCCCTGATATCGTAAATGAGTTTTTTGAAAAGGAAATTGTCGCAAAAATATAAGCACCGTTTTTTTAACAATACAACCACAAAAACGAAAGGACGTAACGTACTATGCCAAATTGTCTGACCTTAAAAAAATCCAATTGCAAAAACTGTTATAAATGCATTCGTAACTGCCCTGTCAAGGCAATCCGCTTTTCAGGAAACCAGGCTCATATTATAGGCAACGAATGTATTTTATGCGGTCAGTGCTTTGTAGTCTGTCCGCAGAATGCAAAGCAGATTGTTGACGAAACCGAAAAGGTGAAGCTCTTTTTGCAGAGTTCAGATCCTGTTATTGTAAGTCTTGCACCGTCTTTTATTGCAAATTACGAGGGTGTCGGAATCAATGCTATGCGTGAGGCATTACAAAAGCTCGGTTTTTATGATGTAGAGGAAACCGCACTCGGTGCTACTATCGTAAAAAATGAATACGAGAGAATGTTAAGGGAGGACGAACGGGATATAATAATCACCTCCTGCTGTCACTCCGTCAATCTGCTTATACAGAAATATTTCCCGGCAGCGTTGGAATTTCTGGCTGATGTTGTGTCGCCAATGCAGGCACACTGCAAGAGCATAAAGCAAAGATATCCGAACGCAAAAACAGTATTCATAGGTCCATGCGTTGCAAAAAAGGACGAAGCCGAGCATTACGCCGGCATAGTGGATGCCGTGCTTACCTTTGAGGAGCTTACAAATTGGTTAAAGAACGAAAATATAGACCTTCGTCAGGAGTCGGATTCCTCTCCGGAAAGCCGTGCGCGATTCTTCCCCACAACGGGCGGTGTACTCAAGACAATGAATCAGGATGCACCCGGATATACATACATGGCACTTGACGGTATAGAAAACTGCATTGACGCATTAAAGGATATCGAGAGCGGCAAAATACACAAGTGCTTTATAGAGATGTCAGCGTGTGTCGGAAGCTGTATCGGCGGCCCTGTAATGGAAAAGTACCACCGTACATCTCCAATAAAGGATTATATGCAGGTTGCAGGCTATGCGGGCGAAAAGGATTTCAAGGTTTCGCAGCCAAAGATTTCAGACCTGAAAAAGCAGTTTGAATTTATCGAGCACAGACTCCGTCAGCCAACGGAGACCGAAATATTTAACGCACTTCGTCAGATGGGCAAATTCAAGCAGTCGGACGAGCTGAACTGCGGCTCGTGCGGATACAATACCTGCCGCGAAAAGGCAATTGCAATATGCCAGGGCAAGGCGGAGGTATCAATGTGCCTGCCGTTCTTAAAGGACAAGGCGGAAAGCTTTTCCGATACGGTTGTAAACAACACACCGAACGGGCTTATTGTTCTTAACGAGGACCTAGAGGTACAGCAGATAAACAAAGCCGCAAGAAAAATTATGAACATACGCGACGAGTGTGATATCCTCGGCGACCAGGTTGTACGCATACTTGATCCGGTTATATTCCTGGAGGTTCAGAGAACCGGCAAGGACATACGCAATCAACGTATGTATCTGGCAGAGTACAAGCGTTATGTCGAGCAGTCGGTTGTATATGACAAGGATTCGCATCTTTTAATAGGCATCATGCGTGATGTCACGGATGAAGAAACAGAACGCGAGAAAAAGGAAAGCATCAGCCGTCAGACAGTTGAGGTAGCTGACAAGGTTGTTGACAAGCAAATGCGTATCGTACAGGAAATTGCATCCCTTTTGGGCGAAACGGCAGCAGAAACAAAAATTGCCCTTACTAAGTTAAAGGAGTCCATTTTAGATGAATGATTTATGTGCAGATATCGGCTATAAAAGCATAAACCATTTCGGTGAACAGCTTTGCGGCGACCATGTTGATATTGTCGAGCAGAGCGAAAATTCCACCGTTATAGTTTTGGCGGACGGACTTGGAAGCGGAGTTAAGGCAAGCATTCTTTCGACCCTTACTTCAAAAATTATTTCCACAATGATGGCGGCAGGACTGCCGATTGAGGAATGTGTTGCGACAATTGCAGCCACTCTCCCCGTCTGTTCGGTGCGTGGAGTTGCGTATTCCACCTTTACGATTATACATTTAATCGATAACGAAACAGCCGAAATTATTCAATACGATAATCCGCAGGTAATAATTCTCCGCAACGGAGAAAATTACGATTATCCGAAAACAGAAATGAATATCGACGGTAAAAAGATTTTCAAAACAACAATCCATCTCAGAGAAAATGATATATTTATTGCAATGAGTGATGGCTGTCCCCATGCCGGAATCGGTATGTCCTATAATTTTGGCTGGAAGCGTGAGGATATTATTGACTTCATGGAGGTAATGTCCATGACCGGTCTTACCGCAAAAAATTTATCCACGCTGCTTGTTGATGAATGCGATAAGCTTTACGCTCATCAGCCGGGCGATGATACAACTGCGTGTGTTGTCAAAATCAGAAAACGTGAGCCGATGAATATTTTATTCGGTCCGCCCGCAAACCGTGATGACTGCGACACAATGATGTCACTGTTCTTTTCCAAGGAGGGTAAACACATCATCTGCGGAGGCACAACCTCGTCCATTGCCGCAAAATATTTAAAGAAGCCGTTACAGGCAACTCTGAATTTTGAGCATTCAGACATTCCTCCCATTGCCACGATTGAGGGCGTTGACCTTGTAACAGAGGGTGTTATAACGGTGAACAAGGTTCTTGAGTATGCAAAGGACTACCTTGCCGACAACGAGCTGTACGAAAACTGGAATTTCCGTCAGGATGGTGCAGCATTGATATGTCAATTACTTTTCGAAGAAGCTACCGACATTAACTTCTTTGTAGGCAGAGCAATCAATCCGGCACATCAGAACCCGGAATTGCCGATAAATTTCAGCATTAAAATGAATCTTGTAAAGGAGTTATCCAAGTGCCTTAAGGCAATGGGTAAGCGAATTAAGGTTAGTTATTTTTGAATTACCGACTAATAATATTTTTTGTTAAAAATCACACCTATGCAGTGTGATTTTTAATTTTTTCCTACAGTATTTTTTTCGACATAAACCGACATTTTTACAAGCCTTGTCATATTTTTCTGTCGTTTTTTTCATATGTATGTAAACTGCCGCTAATATAAGAAACTTTTGTAACAAACCTATGATATAAACGTAATTGTTTTGTTCCGGTTTCAGAACAAAAAATTCAGTATTTGGTATATACTTTAATTGTTCGTATTTAGTACAAAATTTAAAGAGGTGAGCAAATGGATTACTCTTATGACAGTCAGGTCGGACGAAAAATCCGTGAATATCGCAAAGAGCGAAAGCTGACACAGGATCAGTTTGCTGCAAAGCTTCAGGTTAACGGCTATGACCTTACACGGGGCACTATTGCCAAAATCGAGGCCGGACAGCGGCACATATATCTGTATGAGCTTAAAGCAATTGTCGAAATCCTGAAGATTTCATTTGACGATTTGCTTTTATAAGCCTTACTTTTTATTCTTTTTTCTTAAAAAAAGTTTATTTTACATTATTTTTCCGCACCCCTTGTCTGTTATTTGCAAAATATGGGAATATTTTGGAAATAGCGGTCATATACTTTTATTGTAGAGCTGATAATACATAACTACAAAAAGAAATGAGGGGTTTTTTAATGAACAATACTAAGACAATTCTTATCGCAGACGACAACGCAGCATGTGCAAGAGAGCTTGCACAGCATATAAATTCACAGCCGGGAATGAAGGCTCCGGCAATAGCTTCAGACGGTATTGAAGCACTGGAGCTTATCAATGAGCTTAATCCGGATGTTCTTATTCTTGAAATGGTTATGCCGAGACTTGACGGTCTGGGCGTACTTCATAAGCTTCACACTTCCCACAACAAGCCTACAGTTATTATTTATTCGGTTTCGGCACTCCCCAAATCAGTTGAGCTTGCCACACAGTACGGTGCTGCATATTATTTTCTGAAGCCACAGTCTCCCGAAAGAATTGTAGAATTTATCAATTCCTTATCCACTCCTGTAATCACACACACCATTCCGCAGCCCGCTCCTACAATAGGCGACAGCGATCTTGAAACAGTTGTAACCAACTTCATTCATGAGCTTGGTGTACCTGCACATATAAAAGGATATCATTACATGAGAAGTGCAATTATGATGGTGGTTGAGGATCCCGATTTACTTAATTTTATCACAAAGCAGCTATACCCGGATATTGCGAAAAAGTACTCTACCACTTCAAGCCGTGTGGAGCGTGCGATACGTCATTCCATCGAGGTTGCATGGGGTCGGGGCCGTCAGGAGGTTATTAACGAGGTGTTTGGATATACAATACACGAGGGCAAAGGAAAACCAACCAATTCAGAATTTATAGCAATGGTTGCCGACAGGATACGGTTACAGTTTAAGAAGTAAATGTAAATAATGGGGATGTTCGTTGAACATCCCCTTGTATTTTTATGTGAATTATGGTTTGCACCTCTACACCCGCACACTCTCTTCAATATAACTCTCCACAGCCTCGTCAAGCATCTTTGGCACTACATTCTTCTTCATTATACCCCTCAAAAAAACATCAGCATCAACATATTTGTAGAAAATATTATTCAGCTGCTTCATTTCAACCGTTTTTCCGCCTCCCGGATATATCCTCGTTCCTACAATCCTAACTCCGTAGCTCGACATGTCTATGTAATTCCCACCTATTTCCTCTTCTATCATATAGTAATCAAGTACAAGCTCCTGCTCCTGTTTTCGTCCGTAGAAAATGACACTCTCCATGTTATACCTCCTGAAATTTTATAGTACTTATTATATATATGCCCGATATCCGTTTTTATAACTGATAATATCTGTTTTTTACTGCTATATTCACAAATTCCGGTGTAATATCTCAATTTATCGCATATAATTTGAAAATTTTTTAATTTTTTTTCAATTTCCTCTTGCACTTTTCTATAAAATAGGTTATAATATATGGGTAGTTTGATTTTCAGGGCGATGAAGACCGAGCCCGTGCGATTGAAGCCTGTGAACCTTGTCAGATGGGGAACCAAGCAGCAATAAGCAGTAACTTTGATGTGTTACGGTCAACTCGGTCGGAGCCTTTAAAAAATGTATATATTCGCCTTTCTACCAAAAAGGCGTTTTTTAATATAGGTTGAAAGGAACGCTATGGCACATCTTGCACTTTACCGTAAATGGCGCCCTGACGTATTCGAGGATATCGTCGGTCAGGAGCATATTACGAAAACGCTGAAAAACCAGATATTGACAAACCGTGTAGGTCATGCATATCTGTTCTGCGGCACACGCGGTACGGGCAAGACTACCTGTGCAAAGGTGTTCTCCCGTGCGGTTAACTGCCGTTCCCCGAAAAACGGCTCACCCTGTAACGAATGTGAAATCTGCAAGGGTATTGCAGACGGTTCCATTCTTGATGTTACGGAGCTTGATGCCGCTTCAAACAGACGTATTGACGATATCCGTGAAATTATAAACGATGTCTCATACGTTGCAGCAGAAGCAAAGTACTCCGTCTATATAATAGACGAGGTGCATATGCTTACTACCGAAGCATTTAACGCACTTTTAAAAACACTGGAGGAACCGCCGGAGCATGTTATATTCATCCTTGCTACCACCGATCCGCAAAAGGTCCCCCAGACCATACTTTCACGCTGTCAACGCTTTGACTTCAAGCGTATCAGTATAAATGATATCACGGTGAGACTCAAGGAGGTCGCCTACGGTGACGGCTTCAATATAACCGAAGATGCTTATCGCCTCATTGCAAGTCTCGGTGACGGCTCAATGCGAGATTCACTGAGTGTACTTGAAAGAGTAGCTTCCGCATGCGGCGACACAATCACCTCAGACGATATTATTGAGGTTCTGGGCATATCCACACGCGATTCCGTATTCAATATGACAGACGCAATTACCCACAACGATCCGGAGGGAATCGTTTCGGTAATCGACTCACTTATAAACGAGGGCAAGGATTTAAACTCCTTTATTGACTCTCTCATGCAGTATTTCAGAGACCTTATGATGTATTCCGTAAGCAACGGTGCTACATCGCTCCTTGATTACAGCAGCGAGGATATCGTCAAATTAAAGGCACAAAGCTCAAGGCTTACCTTTGAAAAAATCACCCGCGCAACTTCAATCCTTTCTTCTGCAAAGGCTGATGCAAAGTGGGTAAAGTCGCCGAGAATTATATACGAGCTTGCCTTAATAAAGCTTGCACGTCCGGAGGTTGACACCTCGCCCGAGGCTCTGCTTGACAGACTCGCCGACATAGAAAACCGTGTGCATGCCACACGCGACGAGGAGCTTTATTCAAGAGTTGCAGGCATAGAGGAAAAAATCAAAAACGGGCTTGTGGCAGCTGCACCGGCTGTTAAGGAGGAGACTCCCCCACCGCAAAAAAAGGTTGCAAAGCGTATATACAATCCTATTCCGGCAAACGAGCTTAACGGCGACAATCCGATTGTCGCACTTGCAAAGCGCTGGGACAGCATATGCTCTGCCATAATAAAAAAGGCCGGCTACTTTGCAATTATCCAGAACCGTCCGATAACCGTTGACCGTGACGGAATTATACTTCTGTTCAACAGAGATGAGAGTACCACTCTCGACATCCTCTCCAACAACAAGGACAGGCTGGATAAAATTTTCACTCAGATTTCAGGAAGCGACTGTGCTATAAAATTCGTATATGAGGATGAGCTTGGTGACAATCTCATTGATATATGGACGCTAAAGCCGTCAGCATCCCCTGTTTCGGCAAGCACAATTAATGATGATGAGGAGGACGACAGTGACGAGGCTTTTTTTGAGGACATTCCGATTCCCGATCCTGGAAGCTCTGATCCTCTCGACGAGCTCAACTTAAACTTCAAGGAGCTTATCGAAGTCACTGACGGCACCGAATTTATCGACTACTCCCCCGATGATGACACCTTTAATCAGGCAACGCTCTCATCAGATGATGAGCCGGAGGAATTTCTTGACGACAATGAATTGGCATCAATGAAAAATGAGGACGAATAATAACAACGTAAACTATTAAATTTTATATAAAGAAAGAGGTAATTAACAATGGGAAGATATAAAGGCTTTTCAGGTTCAGGTATGAACACAAGAAACAACATGGGCTCAGTAATCAAGCAGGCTCAGAAGATGCAGGAAGAAATGGAAAGAGTACAGAGCGAGCTTGAGGACAAGACTGTTGAAGCTACATCAGGCGGCGGTGCTGTCAAGGTTGTAGTAAGCGGCAAGAAGCAGATTGTTGAATTAAAGATTAATCCGGACGCAGTTGATCCGGAGGATGTAGAAACACTTGAAGATATGATTACAGTTGCTGTTAACGAGGCAATTGAAAAGGCTGATGAGATGATGGCTGAGGGTATGGGTGCAGTAACCGGCGGACTTAACATTCCGGGCTTATTCTAAAATGCACGCACCTGCTATAGAATCTCTTATAGAAAAATTCGAGCAGCTTCCGGGAATAGGCAGGCGAAGTGCCGAGCGCATTGCTTTTCATATTTTAGAGCGCATGTCCAAGGATGAGGCACAGGCTATGGCATCAAGCATTATCGGTGCCAAGGAGAAAATCCATTTCTGTAAGGAATGTCAGAACCTGACCGACACCGACCCATGCAAAATATGTGCATCTGCCAAGCGTGACAGAAGTATAATATGTGTAGTTGAGAGTCCGGAGGATGTTTCGGCAATCGAAAACACCAACGAATTCAACGGCTTATACCACGTCCTGCACGGAGCAATCTCCCCTATGGACGGAATAGGTCCCGACGATATACGCATCAACGAGCTTATTGCACGTCTTGCGGATAACTCCGTAAAGGAGCTTATCATGGCAACAAATCCGACAGTCAGCGGTACTGCAACAGCAGTATATATTTCAAAGCTTCTGTCCGGCTTTGATGTAAAGGTCACAAGAATAGCACACGGTGTACCGATAGGCAGCGACCTTGAATATGCGGATAAGGTAACACTTATCAAGGCAATCGAGGGACGGCATGCAATGTAAATTCAGATAAGAGATAATAAACAACAGTAAATAGTTATCCCGATTTTCGATTACGGAAATCCGGGATATGTAGAAAGGTATGATATTATGTTACAGGGTAATGTATATGACGTGTTAGTTGAAAGAGGTCTTTTAGCTCAGACAACACACGCAGAGGAAATAAGAGAGCTTTTGGGCAAAGAAAAGGTCACATTCTATATTGGCTTCGACCCGACAGCTGATTCACTTCATGTAGGACACTTCTTACAGATGGTAGTTATGCGTCACATGCAGATGCACGGTCACAGACCGATTGCACTTGTAGGCGGCGGTACAGGTCATATCGGCGACCCGTCAGGAAGAACCGATATGCGTCAGATGATGACTGACGAGGTTATCAATTACAACTGCGAATGCTTTAAAAAGCAGCTTTCAAGTGTTATTGACTTCTCAGACGGCAAGGCACTTATGGTAAATAACGCTGACTGGTTATTGGATCTCAACTATGTAGATTTCTTAAGAGATATCGGTGCTTGTTTCTCAGTAAACAAGATGCTTACAGCAGAGTGTTTTAAGCAGAGACTCGAAAAGGGCTTATCATTCTTAGAGTTCAACTACATGCTCATGCAGGGCTATGACTTCCTTATGCTCAACCGTCAGTATGACTGTAAGATTGAGCTTGGCGGCGATGATCAGTGGTCAAACATCCTTGCAGGCCTTGAACTTTGCCGTAAGAAGGATCAGAAGCAGGTTTACGGCATGACTTTCACTCTCCTTACAAACAGCGAGGGCAAGAAGATGGGTAAGACACAGAGCGGTGCTGTGTGGCTTGATCCTAAAAAGACAACTCCGTACGATTTCTATCAGTACTGGGTAAACGTACAGGATGCCGACGTAATCAAGTGCTTAAAGCTTCTCACATTCGTTTCAATGGACGAAATCCGCGAAATGGAAAAGTGGGAGGGTCAGGAGCTTAACAAGGCAAAGCAAATTCTCGCATACGAGGTTACAAAGATGGTTCACGGCGAGGCTGAGGCTGAAAAGGCAAAGGCAACAGCGGAGGCTGTATTCGCTAAGGGCGGTGTAAGTGAGGATATGCCTACAACAGAGCTTCCGGACGCAGTTGGTATGGGTGTACTTGATATGCTCGCTGCAACAGGCCTTGTAGGCTCAAAGGGCGAAGCAAGACGTCTCGTTCAGCAGAACGGTCTTACAATCAACGATGCAAAATATACCGATGTAAACGGCGTTGTTACAGAGGATATGTTCGTTGACGGCTCAATGATTATCAAGAAGGGTAAGAAAACCTTCCATAGAGTTGTAAAATAAATATCAATGGCGATTGCAAATGCAATCGCCTTTTTGATTATACAAAAAACGGAGATGCTTTTTAAGCACCTCCGATAAATTCTTATCTTATAAATAAATACGCAGTATATGCAACATACATTGCCATCATGAATATACCCACAGGTCTTGTAAGCTTTTTCTGAATTGCAATGGGAATATAGCAAATAACGCTTACTGCTATCAGAATAATCATGTCCATTACCATTATCGGCTCCACCGGAATTGCTGTTATCACAGAGGATACACCGAGAATAAGAAGAAGGTTAAATATATTTGAGCCTACCACATTTCCTATCGCAATATCACTCTCACCCTTTCTTGCCGCTATTATGCTTGTTACCATTTCCGGCAGTGAAGTTCCTATTGCTATAATTGTAAGTCCTATAAACGTTTCGCTAAGCCCTAACATTCTTGCAATTCCTGTTGCACTGTCAACAACCATATCTCCGCCAAATATTACAGCCGCAAGTCCGAGAACCGTTAATATAAGACTCTTGGGAACAGAGGGCTTTTCCTCTTCATCCTCCTTGCTTTCCGTACTTGCTTTAATTGAATCCATAATCTGACAGTACATAAAAATTGCAAAAAACGCAAGTAATATCCAACCGTCCGTATATGTAATTTCCATATCCGCCATAGCTGTCATAAGCAGTACAAACGCTACCAAAACCGACATAGGATAATCTCTTTTAATCATCACCTTATTTATTGCATACGGTGTTATCACTGCCGAAATACCTGCAATAAACAACAGATTAACCATGTTTGAGCCTACTACATTTCCCAGAGCTATTTCATTACTCTCCTGCAATGCTGCACTTATACTTACCGAAAGCTCCGGTGCACTTGTTCCAAACGCCACTATCGTAAGTCCGATAATCATTGTTGGTATTTTCATCAATTTTGCAATATTACATGCTCCATCAACAAATACATCCGCACCCTTTATTAAAAGTACAAATCCTATCAGAAGTAATATAAATTCCATATTCTTTTCCTTTCCGTATTTTGCCATAAAAATCAGCAAGGACGACACTGTTCAAGTGTCGTCCTCACCCATAGGAGTATCAAAACCGATACGCAACTGAATGGGGGGGAATGTCGCGTACCGTATAAATGCTTCATTGTAACCGGAGCTTCTGTTTTTCAACAGATTATATCGGCAATCTCCAGCATACAACTATACACTTATATACCAATTATAGTACTCAAACATTAAAACAACATTAAAAACTTCAATTTTGTGACATTTTTTTCATCAGGTCATACAGCTTCTCCAAAGCATCGGTTTTTGCCATTTTACCCACTGCTTCGGACATATTTCTAAGACCCTCTTTGTCTGATATCATATCATTTATTCTGTTGTATAATACATCAGGTGACAACTCCGCTTCAGTAATTACCGCAGCTGCTCCGTTGCGTTCAAATTCACGGGCATTCTGCTCCTGATGATTTCTCACAACATTCGGGGACGGTATGAGAATTGACGGTCTTGCAAGTGCGGCAATTTCACTCACGGTAATTGCACCCGATCGTGCTACCACAAGGTCAGCCGCCGCCATACACTGCGCCATATCGTTTATATACGGAACAACCCTGACATGCTTATTGAGTTCTATCCCCTTTTCCTTTATTGCTGACATAATCTTTTCATAATTTCTGTCACCCGTACCGAAAAGAAGCTCTGTCTTATTGTCTGCAATAATCCTCTCAAGAATGTCGATTACTGTTGTATTTATTCTGTCCGCACCCAGACTTCCGCCGAATATCAGCACAAACGGACGCTTTATATCAAGTGCCGAGCGACTGGCTTTGTAGTCCGCTTTAAGAATTTCTTCCCTTATAGGATTTCCCGTCACAACGCATTTTTCTTTATTTTTCATCTCGTTCACGGTTTCATCAAAGCTGAGTGCCAGATATTTCACATACTTTTCCGCACCTTTCACCGTCAGACCCGGATATACGTTCTGCTCATGAATAAGTGCAGGAATCTTTAATGCACCTGCCGCCATTGCAACCGGTCCGCTTACATATCCGCCTGTGAGAACTATACAATCGGGTTTAAAGCGTCTGATTATTTTTTTACAGTCATTCACAGCCTTAAACAGCTTTGCCGCAATGCTTACATTTTTAAGCATGTTTTTTCTGTTAAAGCCCTCAACATCAATGTATTCTATATTGTATCCCGCATTGGGAACAAGCTTTGTTTCAAGTCCTCTTTTCGTTCCTATAAACAAAGCTTCAAAATTTTCCTCACGAAGCTTTGCATAGTTTGCAACAGATATTGCCGGATTTATATGTCCACCTGTTCCGCCGCCTGCAAAAATAACTCTCACCTTTTTATCCCCTTTCAAAAATTACAGTCTTTCATGTCTGGATATATTCAGTAATACACCCATTTCGCACAGTAAGGTAAACAGTGATGTACCTCCATAGCTGAAAAACGGCAGTGATACACCTGTGTTCGGGATTGCCGATATTGCAACCGCTATGTTCATAACCGACTGAATTGCCACCTGTGCCACAATTCCCGTTGCAAAAAGCATGGAATATTTATCCGGTGCATTGAGTGCTATTCTGACACCCCTTAATACAAGCAGTGCGAACAATGCTATTACTCCAATAGCACCAATCAGACCAAGCTCTTCACACACAATTGCAAAAATGAAGTCATTGTATGGCTCCGGCAGAAACTGAAACTTCTGAACACTCTGACCAAGTCCCAGACCCGTAATTCCTCCCGAACCTATTGAATACAAGCTTTGTGATATCTGATAGCTGTCGCCCTGAGTTGCCGAGAACGGGTCGATAAAGCTTGTTATTCTTGCCCATCTTGTAGGACTCCATATGTAGCTACCCACTACAACACCTACCAATGCTACAACACCAAGCAAGACCAACGGAAGAATAGGAAGTCCTGCCACAATGAGGATCACTATTGCAATTCCGGCAATAATGATAGCACCACTTACATGCGGCTCAAGTATCATAAGACCTGCAACCGCAAGCAGTATTACCAGATAAGGCCACAGCTCCTTTATCTTCTTCATATTCGCATTATACTTTGAAAGAAGATGCGCAAAGTACATTGCAAGCATAGGCTTCATGAACTCTGAGGGCTGTAATATACCTAAAAGCCAACGTCTGGCTCCGTTTCTTTTTATTCCTATGCCGGGTATAAGCACAAGTATGAGCATAATCACACATATAAGCATTGCATAATTGACATATCTTCGGTAATAGCGATAGTCAACTTTTGAAATAACAAGCATAGCTGCAACGCCTGCTGCCGCAAAACCCAGCTGTCTGAAAAAGAAATAATATGAATTATTATACATGCTTGATGCTCTCGGTGCAGATGCCGACAGCAGCATAATAAGTCCGGCAGCAAGCACTCCGGCTACGATTGTCAGGAATGTATAGTCCATGTCACCAACCGATTTTGATGTGAACATTCCCTTCAAGGTGCTTTTTTTCTTAGCTCTGCCTCGACTGCTGCTCCTTTGCTGCGTCCTCTGCCCGGAACGGTTTTTGCTGTTATTAGAAGCCATATATTACCTCCGGATTAACCAATAAATGTCATAAACTGTGTACAGCTCAAAGCCGCTATAACACACAATACCAATGTAGTGAGTGAAAATACTGCAACTATTTTTTTCTCGTTCCACTCACACATTTCAAAGTGGTGATGTATCGGTGTCATCTTGAACACTCTTCTTCCCTCGCCGTATTTTTTCTTTGTATATTTGAAATACGAGGTCTGGATTATTACCGACAGTGTTTCCATGAAATATACAAAGCCTGCTATCACAAGGAATATCTCAAGATTTGTATCAATTGCCATAAGCACCACTACTCCGCCCAGGAACAGTGAGCCTGTGTCACCCATAAACACCTTTGCCGGATGATGATTATAGATAAGGAAGCCAAGCATACCGCCTGCAACAGCTGCCGCAAGCATTGATATATACGCACCCTCGCTCATCATTCCAACTACCGCAAAGAAAACAGCAACCACAAGCGTAACGCTTGATGCAAGTCCGTCAAGACCGTCCGTAAGGTTAACTGCGTTTACCGTACCCACCATTACAAACATAACAAACGGAATATAGAGCCACATCGGTAAATTAAGCGTAAATGCGGTGAACGGAATTGCAATTTCACGAACCGCATCACCCATAAGATATGAAATTATGACATATATCACCGTCATAGCAAGCTGAAGCAGAAGCTTCTGCAATGAGGTAAGTCCGAGATTACGCTTTTTTACTACCTTTATGTAATCATCGATAAATCCGACTATTCCGAATCCGAGCGCAATTGCGAATACAAGCAGAAGCTTGCCTGTTGATGCGGCACTGAATGTATTTCCCATAAGTGCAACAACCGTCACCGCAATGACCGCCACTGCAATTCCGGCAATAAACATGATCCCGCCCATTGTCGGTGTTCCCGATTTCTTTTGGTGCCACGCAGGGCCCTCCTCACGGATTTCCTGACCGAATTTCAGCTTATGCAGCCAGGGTATAAACAGCGGTCCTGCAAGTGCAGTTACCGCAAAAGCTGTTATGAACGGCAGTAAATCTGCCAGCAATAAATTCTTTAACATAATTATTATACCTCTCCTGTAATTTCTTTATAGATGTCCTCAAAATGCATACCTCTTGATGCTTTTATCAGAACTGCATCTCCTGCCTTGAGTACCTGCTTGCAGTACTTTTGTGCCTCAAGTGTCTTTTCAAAGCTTATAACATTCTCCATGCCGCACGCTTTCGCGCCCTTGGCTATGTATGCCGCATTTTCTCCTACTGTAATAAGCATATCCACACCGTTTTCCACAACGCTCTTTCCAAGCTCATAATGTGCATCGGCAGCAAACTCACCCATTTCAAGCACATCACCAAGAATCGCCACTTTTCTCTCACCCTGCGCTCCCGACAGTACTGACAGAGCCGCACGAATAGAATCAGGTGATGCATTGTAGCAATCATTTATGATTGTCATTCCCTTTTCACGGGTAATTGACATTCTCATCGCTGTATATTCACACTCATATATTCCCTTTATTGCATCTTCAATCGAAATGCCAAGACAGCGTCCCGTACAGATTGCCGCAAGTGCGTTATATACATTGTGCTTTCCGGCATTTTTTACCGAAACTCTGTATTCATTCCCGTCAACTACCGCCGTAAAGTCAATTCCGTCAATGCCTTTATCCTCTATGTCCTTTGCATACACATCATTATCCGGATTATCAATTCCGTAATATATCACTTTGCAGCAAGTATTACCCTTGAGAGTCGAAAGATAATCATCGTCACCGTTGACTATGAGTGTTTTATCCTTATCAAGATATTTCACAACCTCAGTTTTTGCCTTGAATATTCCCTCTCTTGAACCAAGATTTTCAATATGCGACATACCGATATTGGTTATCACCGCCACATCCGGATTAGCAATTGAGGCAAGATAATCTATTTCACCAAAATGGTTCATTCCCATCTCAAGAACAGCAGCCTCATGCTCCTCTTCAAGCATAAACACCGTAAGCGGCAGCCCTATGTCATTATTGAAATTTCCCGGTGTTTTAAGGGTTTTATACTTTTGCGAAATAACAGCATAGAGCATATCCTTAGTAGTAGTCTTTCCCACACTGCCTGTAACCGACACAGTCGGCACATTATACTTCTTCTTATAGTATCTTGCTATGTCGCCCAATGCAAGTCTTGTATCCTTTACCCGTATAATTGTTTTATGGAGCATTCCGTCTGTATCCTTATGGGTAAGTACAGCTGACGCTCCCAGATCAAAGGCAGCCGGAATAAAATCATGAGCATCAAATTTATCGCCGACAAGCGGAATAAACAGCTTTCCTCCGCTTACTGCTCTCGAATCTGTGGTAATGCCGTTTATCTCTGTCTCGCCGCCGCTGATAACCGTACCGCCGGTAGCCTCCAAAATATCCTCTATTGTTAATTTCTGCATTAGTTATCCCCTCTTTTCAGGTAATAAAAATTTCCCCGATAAAACTTCATTAGGGGTTGCCGCACCGGTCACTTTCCCCACCGATGCAGCAGCCCCATAAATTCCTCTTTTAATTACTCTTACGTTCCTCAAGCAGCTGTGCCACAACTATACGCTCGTCAAAGTCACGCTTTTCCTTACCTATAATCTGATAGGTTTCCTGTCCCTTACCTGCAAGAATTATTACGTCATCCTGCTTTGCAAAGTCAAGAGCATATGCTATAGCCTCTCTGCGGTCAACAATAACGGTATAATCACCGTCAGTTCTCTTCATTCCCTCTTCAATCATATCTACAATCGCCTTGGGATCCTCGGTTCTCGGGTTGTCCGAAGTAATTATACTGTAATCCGAAAGCCTGCCCGACACTTCACCCATCACAGCACGCTTTGTATTGTCTCTGTCACCGCCGCAGCCAAACAGAGTGATAACTCTGCCCTTTGTAAACTCCTTTGCACAGCTTATAATATTCTCAAGACCGTCAGGAGTGTGTGCATAGTCTATTATCACAGTATAATCCGTGTCTGTATCAAGCACCTCTACTCTTCCCAACACTCCGTTTGCCTCTTTAAGACCCTTTTTCACAGTCTCCATATCTATTCCCAGCTGGAGCGCTGCACCTGCCGCACATGAGGCATTATATACACTGAACTTTCCGGGAATCGCAATGCTCACAGGATATTTTATTCCTTTATAGTCTATTACAAAATCTGTACCCCTTGCAGTGATTTCAATATCCTTTGCACGCAATGCACAGCCCTCACCAAGACCGACTCTTAATATATCACAGTCAGTGTTTGATGCGATATACTTACCTGCTTCGTCATCAAAATTTATTACACCCTTGTCACAGATTGCAAACAGCTTTGCTTTTGCATCCCTGTAATTTTCCATTGTTTTATGGAAATCAAGATGATCCTGAGTAAGATTTGTAAACACTCCGCAATCATAGTAGCAGCCATGTACTCTGTCAAGCTCCAGAGCATGACTCGAAACCTCCATAACAACATATTCAGCTCCGCTGTCTGCCATCTCGGCAAAAAGCTGCTGAAGCTCAAGGGAGTTCGGAGTTGTGGGAGTTGTACTTTGTGTCATAAGAACCTTATCACCGATAACATTCTGATTTGTGCCTATAATACCTACAACCTTACCCGCCGCTTCAAGTATGCTTCTGATAAGATATGTGATTGTAGTTTTTCCGTTTGTTCCCGTTACCCCTATAAGCTTAAACTTCTTTGACGGGTTATCATAGAAAGTACATGCAAGATTCGCAAGCTCACGTCTTGTATCTTCATAATACACCACCGGAACCGATATGTCAAGCTTATCCTGCGCAACTATTACCGATGCACCGTTTTTTATTGCCTTATCAACATATTTGTGTCCGTCAGTTTCAAAGCCCTTTATGCATACAAATGCATAGCCGGGCAGAACACGTCTTGAGTCATACGCTATTCCTGATATATTTGTCCCTTCCATTCCGGCAGGACACTTATTCCCAAACAATTCTGACGCTAACATCAGTTTCTCACTCCTTTTGGTTTAGTAGGTGTAATTTTTTTAGTCTGAAGCCTCTTGTCTGAATTCAACTCCGATTACAGTTCCCGGTGCAACCTTTGTATTCGGTTCCACGCTCTGGCTTACAGCATATGCACTTCTGGCACTGCTGTGTCCGGCACCTGCCACCTCAAAGTTCAGCCGACGCATAAGCAGAGTATCCTCTGCAGATGAAACCGACATTCCTCTCAAATCCGGAACCGTCACCATCTCTTCCTTTTCCTCGGTGTATAATATTACCAGAGATTTTTCATCCATGACTACTCCCGGCTTCGGAAGCTGTGCTTCAATCTCGTCTATATCTGTGTCACCCGATACGGTATATTTAAATCCCGCATCAACTATTTTCTTCTTTGCTTCTTCAAGTGACAAGCCTCTTACATCCGGCACCTCTGCCGTTGCATCAGGCTCCTCACCCTCACCATACTGACGATCCAATCCAAGATATTCAAGGGTTTCATCTATAAGCTCACCAACAACCGGTGCCGCCAATGTACCGCCGTACTTATTTGCTACCTGCGGCTCATCAAATACCAGCAGACATATAATTTCGGGGTCATTCGCCGGAGCAAAGCCTATAAATGAAGCAATTCGCTTGTCGGTACCTCTCGGTATTTTCTCTGATGTAGCAGTTTTTCCGCCAATTCTCCAACCCTTTACATACGCATTCTTTCCTGTTGCACCCGGTGTTGAAACAACTGACTCAAGAATAGAACGCATCTTATCCGAGGTTTCTTCCGAGATTACTCTGTTTACAACCTCCGGTTCATAGGATTTTACTACGCCCTCTGAATTTCTTATTTCTTTTACAATATGCGGCTTCATTCTTTCACCGCCGTTTATAACGGCACTAACTGCTGTTATAAGTTGAAGCGGCGTAATCTGGAAACCCTGACCGAATGAGCTTGTTGCAATATCAACGCTGTTCATTCCATCACTGTAATAGATACTGCGGCTTTCGCCGTTAAGCTCTATCCCCGTTTTTTCAGCGAGACCGAACGAACGGAAATATTCCATGAACTTCTCTTCACCAAGCTTTAAGGCTATTTCCATAAACACAGGGTTGCATGAATTCTGCACACCTTCCACAAACGTCTGTGTTCCGTGACCGTCCGTATTTGCACATTCAATCTTTCTGTCCTCCACCACTCTGAAGCCCGGGCAGAAGAATGTTGTATTTGTATTGATTATATGCTCCTCAAGTGCCGCTGCCGCAGTTAAAACCTTGAATGTAGAACCCGGCTCGTATGTATCCGTAACCGACTTATTTCTCCACATTCTGTTTCTCATATCGGCAACAGTCATATCATCCGGATTTTCCGGATCATATGTAGGTGCAGGAGTGGGATCCTCCTCTTCCTCAAATACTTCCTCCTCATCTTCATCCTCATCCTCCGGCTCAGGAGTAGGAGTCGGCGGTGTGTAATCTATTGCCATCTCTGCAAAACGCTTCCAGTCATCGGCATTATTGTTATCAAAATCAGGCTTTGTTGCCATTGCAAGAATTTCACCCGTCTTGGGATTCATTACAATTCCAGTCGCACCCTCTTTAAGCTGATTTTCCTCCAATGCCTCTTCAAGATGATTTTCAAGATAATGCTGTATTGTTTCATCAATCGTCAGCACTATGTCATTTCCTACACCTGCTGCCGATAAATATTCCGATTCATTCCCTGTATTTGTTTTACCCGATCCCGTAACAACGGTGCTTATGCTTCCTGCCTTGCCGAGAAGCTGGGAATCAAACATCATTTCAACACCACTGGCACCATTGTTGCTGTCATTCACCCAGCCAAGCACATGTGATGCAATTGCATATGGGTAGTATCTCTTTGAATTTGATTCAAAGTAAATACCAAAAAACTTTTCCTTTGTATCCTCTCCGTTTAAAAGCTCACTCACCTGCTCGGTTTCATCTGCTGAGAGCTTTTTCTTTATTATACTGTATTGATAATCCGTTCTTGTGAACGCCTCATATACATCCTCATACTCCATACCGACAATATTCGCTATCGTGGTTGCGACATATGCAATATCCTCGTTATCTTTAAGATCCTGGGGATTACATACAAGGTTGTTTGCAGACGCACTTTCTGCAAGCACCTTTCCGTTTCTGTCATATACCTTTCCCCTCGAAGCAGATACAACAACAGAGCTTCGCTGCTGTGCCTGTACCTTCCTCGTCATCTCTTCACCCCGAATAATCTGCCAATATGCCGTTCTGAAAACAAGAGCAACCATTACAACAAGAAGAATTGCCGTTATGTAGTATATTCTCTTTTTCATACTATTCAATGACGATTTTTTCTTCATTATATTCTCCATCCTGCCTTACGGCAGTATCCATAGTCAAAAAAATAAGCAGCTCAACGTAATTTATATCCGCATTATTGCACACTTATTTTTTTCATACTATTATTTTATGCTGAAAAATTCAACTATATTACTTCCCGCTTCGCTCAGCAATGTTTTCATCATATTTCCAAAGCCCTCTACCTCACCGGATGTAGCATTTGTCACATCCTCCTGCGGTACGTTTATGTATATCATCTGATATTTTTCGGGACGCTGCATGCCGAGTCTTGTTGTCGCTTCCTTTTCTATTTCCGAAAGATTTACACTTCTTTCCAGCTCAAATGTCTTCTGCGAGGTTGCAGCCTCTTCTTCCCTGAGCTTTTTTTCAAGCTTCTCTATCACAGACCTTGATTCATGTACTGCCACATACTGAGAAATCATAAAGCCGGCAGCCAAAGCCAGGGTCAATATCGCCGTAATTCTCCAAAAATTTATTTTTCTGTTCGCCATCTGCCTGTTGTTCCTTTTCGGCGCATTATTGGCGCTGCTCTTCCTTTTCCTCTCAACTTCGGGCGGATAGTCATCTTTATATGCCAGGTTTCCGTAATAATACACTTTTTAATCTCCCTTTCCCGGTTTTCCCCAACCGGTAATCATTAAATTCACTTATTCCGACCCTTTTACCCTATACCTTTTTAATTATCCAATACTTCTATTACTCTGAGCTTTGCACTCTTTGAACGTGAGTTTTCGTCAAGCTCGTCCCTCGACGGAAGTATCGGCTTTCTTGTAATCACCTTTGCCACAGGCTTATTTCCGCACACACATACCGGAAATCCTTTCGGGCATGTACAGCCTTGTGCCAGCGATGCAAAGGTTTTCTTCACCAATCTGTCCTCTAACGAATGGAAGGTTATTACCGCAAGTCTTCCTCCCGGTCGGATTGATGATGCAAAGTCACGAAGAGCCGCTTCAAGTATTTTTAATTCTCCGTTTACCTCTATACGAATCGCCTGAAACACCCTTTTTGCAGGATGTCCGCCCTCAAGACGGGCACTTTTCGGAATCGCAGCCTTAATAATTTCCACAAGCTCGTATGTAGTTTCTATCGGCTTGTCCGCTCTCCGTTCACCGATAAACTCTGCTATACGCTTAGACCACTTTTCCTCTCCGTATTCGTAAAAAATCCCTGTAAGCTCTTCAACACTGTACGAATTGACAACCTCATACGCACTTAACGCCCTGCGTCTGTCCATTCGCATATCCAACGGTGCATCGTGCATGTAGGAAAAGCCCCTGTCAGCATTATCAAGCTGATACGAGCTTACCCCAAGATCGATAACAGCTCCGTCAAGCTTATCAACACCCAGCTCTTCAAGTATTGCCTTTATCTCGCTGAAATTCCTGTTGACATAGCTCACCCTGTCGCCGTACTTTTCAAGCCTTTTCCTTGCCGCACCAATCGCCTCGATATCCTGATCAATACCGATAAGACGCGAATCATTGCTTTTTGACAGTATAAGGTTGGAATGTCCTCCGCCTCCAAGTGTTCCGTCCGCAAAAATACCTCCCTCTTCCGCACGGAGATATCTTACGCTTTCCTCAAGAAGCACCGATATATGCTTAAATTCCATACCTACCTCATATTCCGAGATCATACTTCAGGATTCCTTCTACAACAACATTATCCGCAAGTCCGTCCTGATATGACTCCCACTTCTCACTGTCCCAAAGCTCAAGTCTCGTATTCGCACCCACAAGTACTGTGTCACGCTTGAGACCTGCATATTTTATATGCTTTTGTGCAATTGCTATTCTTCCCTGTTTATCCACTTTTACCAAGGATGCCTTACCGAAAAACACTCTTACAAACGCAGCAGCATTCGGGTCAGTTGTTGTCGGGAGCTTTTTAGCCTTTTCAGAAAGCTCACCCCACGCCTCCTCAGTATATAGGTGCAGACACTCCTCCAAAGGGGCACGAGTGATATACATGTTTTCGCCCACTTCCTTGCGGATTTTCGACGGCAAAATAATTCTGCCGCTCTCGTCAAGCTGTCTGTCATACTCATCCACAAAAAACGTCATGTATATCACTCCCTTCGGTTAAAATTTTTTTCAGCATCCCAAAACGGAGCATTTGGATTCGCTGTCCTCAATTTCGCTCCAAATCGCTCCATTTCACTCCTAATACAATTATTTTACTCTAAAATTACAAAAAAGGCAATATATTTTTACAAAATAATTATTACAATTCGTTTACAATCTATCAACTTTTTTGTTAAGAAATTTATTCTTGTAAAATCTCCGGAAATGATGTATAATTATATGGAAAATAATTGTATATTTTGCATTATCGGAGGAAATAACACAAATGGCAGATACAAATTCAAAAATCAATGAATTGCTTGCAGATGAATTCAAAATACAGAAATGGCAGGTAGAAAACACCGTTGCATTACTTGACGAGGGAAACACAGTTCCTTTTATTGCACGTTACCGTAAGGAAAAGACAGGCTCACTCAGTGACGAAGTACTCAGAGCCTTTTCGGACAAGCTCACATCTCTCCGTGCCCTTGAAGCGAGAAGAGGTGAGGTAATTCGCCTTATCGGCGAGCAGGACAAGCTCACTCCCGAAATAGAAGCAGCCATTGCAAATGCTGTTACTCTTTCGGAAATAGAAGACATTTACCGCCCCTACCGTCCCAAGAGACGCACCCGTGCAACCATTGCACGAGAAAAGGGACTTGAAGATCTTGCAAAGCTTATATTAAAGCAGGATTACAGTGTCAATCCGGAGGATGCGGCACTTGGTTTTATCGATATTGAAAAAGGTGTTGAAACAACAGAGGACGCTTTGCAGGGCGCAATGGATATAATCGCCGAAGAAATCAGCGATAATGCCGATTTCCGCAAGCACATCAGACATGTCACACGCCGGAAAGCAGTTATGGTGACAAAGGTTACAAAGGACAAAGCTGAGGAGGACAGCGTATATTCTAATTATTACGATTTTTCAGAGCCGCTTTCAAAGCTCGCAAATCACCGTTTGCTTGCCGTAAACCGAGGCGAGCGTGAGGGATATCTTACCGTTAAGCTTGAAATGAACGAAACGGAGATATTTAACTATCTTCACCGTATGCTCACACCAAAACGTGAAGCTCCCTCTACCGTTTATGTAAAAAATGCAGCTGAGGATGCGTACAAGCGTCTGATTGCTCCGTCAATCGAGAATGAAATCCGTGCTGACCTTACCGAAGAGGCTCAGGAGGCTTCAATCAAGGTATTTAACCAGAATTTGTCGGGACTTCTGCTCACTCCCCCGATTAAAGGACACGTTGTATTGGGCTTCGACCCCGGCTATCGTACGGGCTGTAAAACCGCTGTCGTTGACGAGACAGGTAAGGTACTTGACACAGGAATTGTGTATTGCACACTTCCCATCCACGACAAGGATAAAGCAAAAAAATATCTTACTGCAATGATTGAACGTAACAGCGTTACGCTCGTTTCAATCGGTAACGGTACTGCTTCAAAGGAGTCCGAAATATTTATTTCTGACCTGTTAAAGGAGCTTGACCGCAAGGTATGCTATATCATGACCAACGAGGCAGGAGCTTCAGTTTACAGTGCATCAAAGCTTGCGAGCGAGGAATTTCCGGATTATGATGTAGCATTAAGAAGTGCTGTTTCAATTGCCAGACGCGTGCAGGATCCGCTGGCGGAGCTTGTAAAAATTGATCCGCAGTCAATAGGTGTCGGACAGTATCAGCACGATATGAACAAAAAACGTCTCGGCGAAGCACTTGGCGGCGTAGTTGAAAGCTGTGTTAACAATGTCGGCGTTGACTTAAACACAGCATCACCGTCATTACTTGCATATGTTGCGGGAATAAATAAAACAGTCGCAAAAAATATAACCACATACCGTGAAGAAAACGGTAAATTCAACACAAGAAAGGATTTACTGAAGGTTCCCAAGCTCGGTGCAAAAGCATTTGAGCAGTGTGCAGGCTTTATGCGTATAGCAGACGGAAAGGAGATGCTTGACAACACCTCTGTCCACCCCGAAAGCTACAGTGCTGCAAAGGAGCTTTTAAAGAAGCTCGGCTACAGCGAGAACGATGCCGCACAGGGTAAGCTTGACGGAATCAAGGATAAAATCAAGGGCAAGGAAGCAGACATTCTTGCCGAAGAGCTTGGAGTCGGCGTTATTACATTGAGAGATATAGTTGACAGCCTTTTAAAGAGAGGCAGAGACCCCAGAGAGGAGCTTCCGCAGCCAGTGCTTCGTTCCGATTTACTTTCAATGGAGGATTTAAAACCGGACATGGTTCTTACGGGTACCGTAAGAAACGTAATCGACTTCGGTGCATTCATCGATATTGGAGTACATCAGGACGGACTTGTTCATATATCACAGATATGTGATAAGTTTATAAAACATCCGTCAGAGGTTCTTTCGGTAGGCGATGTCGTAAAGGTAAAGGTACTTGAGGTTGACTCAAAGAAACAGAGAATATCATTATCCATGAAATCCGTATAAAGGAGGCTATGTATGAATAATATATCTTTTCCGGAAATGGGAATTTCATTAAACATATCACCGATTGCATTTTCAATCGGTGACAAACCTGTTTTCTGGTATGCCGTAATAATTTTAACAGGCTTTCTGCTTGCAATACTTTTTGTAATCCGTGACTGCAAAAAGTACGGAGTAAAACCCGAAAACGTATGGGACATCGCAACAATCGGACTGATAGCAGGAATCATCGGTGCAAGAATATATTATGTATTGTTTGCACTTGACGAGTTTGACAGCATATGGGAGGTATTTCAGATATGGAACGGCGGACTCGCCATTTACGGAGGTATTATTGCCGCATTCATATCAACCGCAATTTATTGCCGCATAACTAAGCTCAACATACTGAATGTATTTGACGTATGCTGTCCGGGACTGTTTATAGGCCAGGCCGTCGGACGATGGGGTAACTTTGTAAACACAGAGGTTTACGGCGGCACCACCTCACTTCCCTGGGGTATGTCAATAAACGGAGCAGCATCTGTGCATCCGCTGTTTTTATACGAATCGTTATGGAATGTATTGGGACTTATACTTCTCATACTTTTCAGAAAACACAAAAAAGCAGACGGTCAGGTTGTCTGCTTCTATGTAGGCTGGTATTCATTGGGACGCTTATTCCTTGAGGGAATGCGTGACCCGGAGTATATTTTATATGCAATACCCGGCGTTTTAGGTATCTCGCAGATAGTAGCGTTAGTCGGTATTATAGTCGCTGTCGCAGGTGCGGTGGTTTTGACAAGACACAAAAAAAATTCCCGGACTTGACCGGGAATTTTTATTACCGTAAAATTTTGTTTTAGCTGTTCTTACAGCGTTTCAATATACTTCTTAACAACCTCTTCAAGAAGCTCGTCACGCTCAATTTTTACGATCATACCTCTCGCACCGCCATAACTTGTTATGTAGGTCGGATCGCCTGAAAGAATATAACCCACAATCTGGCTTATCGGATCATATCCCTTTACCTTAAGTGACTCATAAACACTTGTCACTATCTCCTTTACTTCCCGTGACTTGTCAAACTCGATGTTGATTTTCATTGTATCATCAAAGCCCATCACAATCATCCTTTCTTTATCCTATTTAACTATATTATATCAAAAATAATTAATAATGCAAGTGTTTTTACGATTTTTTTTACAATAAATTCGTTTTTTAACTTCTACTGTACCAAATATATCCCTGCACTATCCCAGAATAATCCCTGCCGCATCAGCCTTTTCTACCGGACCCACTATTGCAGTTGAAATAGTGCTCTCATCAAGAACCCTGTCTATGATATCCGCAACACTGTCGGTATTAACACCGTCAATCTTGGCAAGTGCCTCCTCCTGAGTATATATCGGCTTATCAAGCAAAAGCGAACGTCCTGCACTTTGCATTCTTGCTCCTGTACTCTCATAGCTGAGTATGTAATTTCCTTTAAGCATTTCCTTTGCGCGTGCCACTTCCTCAGCTGTCAGCTTATCACGCTTAATCCTCTTTATTTCCTTACCGATAAGCTCACACACTCTCTCAAGGTTCTGCGGATTCATTCCTGCACTTATATCAAAGGTTCCGGTATTGATATATGCACTGTGTCCTGCACCGACCGAATATACCAGTCCCTCCTTTTCCCTTATATTCTGGAAAAGCCTCGATGACATTCCGCAGCCGAAAACATTATTGAACACAAGCAGCGGATATGCCGCCTCGTCCATAATATCAATTCCCCTGAAGCCAACCACAAGCTGCACCTGCTCAATATCCTTAGTGCGGATAATATGACCACTTTTAAACTCTGCCGCCTCAAGTTCCGGCTTTGATGAATTGATTTTATATATTCCGAAATACCTTTCAAGATCATCAAAGAATTTATCGTCAAAATTTCCCGAAACGGAAATTATAATATTATTCGTTGTATAATGCTCACGCATATATGCACGCATCATATCAGGAGTCATAGCTTTGAGAGTTGCCTCTGTTCCGAGGACAGTACGTCCCATCGAGGTATCTCCCCATACCGCCTCGTAATACAGGTCATATACCAGCTCCTCCGGAGCATCCTCATACATGCTGATTTCTTCTGCAATAACTCTTTTTTCAAGCTCCATGTCATGTGCGTCAAGAGTCGGCTTGATAATCATATCAGCAAGGACATCCATTGCCAGCTCTGCATGTGCATCGAGAGTTTTCGTATAAAAGCATGTATATTCCCTTGCAGTAAATGCGTTTATCTGACCGCCCACTGCATCCATCGCACCTGCAATTTCCGCCGCAGTTCTTTTTTCGCTGCCCTTAAAAAGCATATGCTCAATAAAATGCGATATTCCGTTTTCATGCTTTTTTTCGTACCTTGAGCCGTTACCCACCCACACACCGATTGATACCGATTTCAGGTAGTCTATTTTTTCCGCCACAACACGAATTCCGTTTGACAGTGTTTTATGTATATACATATTCTTCTCCATTTCTTTATTTTCATCAGTATATCATAAATTTTCCGTATAGTCAAGTAAAGAGGGTGCCCAAACAGCACCCTCATACTTATTCTTCAATCATTTCCGGAATCCTTACGTCAAATGCACTTTCACCGATTCCTATATCCGAATCGTCACTGTCGTCACCGACAAGCTCAAGACGGTTCACCGAAACCTCATACGCAGTCTTTGTTACTACTTCCTCTTCACTCAGACGCTTCTGATAATTTCTCGACTGTATTCTTCCCCATATTCTCACATTTTCGCCTACTGCAAGATTTTTCGCATACCGTGCATTTCTGCCCCATGCAATAACAGGGATATAGTCAGATTTATTATAGCTTCGGTTCACTGCAAGCAGTAAATCCGTAATCTCTCTGCCGAACGGAGTTGTACGGTAAACAGGTGCCTTGCATATGTAGCCGTTAAGATAAAGTCGGTTTGGATTCTTTATCTCCTCCTCGCAGTGCATTATATCCTTTGCAAATACCGTTAAAACAAGCTTATTTGCCCCCTCTTCGGTGTTGTTATATGAACGGAACTGTCCTGCCACAACAACGCTGTCTCCGACACTGTACTCACCGTCCATAATCAGACGCTCCGAAATCATAACCCGGATATCATCATATGTACCGCTCAAGCGTGGTACCTCAAGAGTAAACGTATAAAACTTTTCTGCGTAAATTTCGTGATTCAGACTAAATTCATCCTTAATCACGCCCATAATTTCTGTCTGATTATTTGTAACATCCATTTTCTAATCCTCCTCAGTTGTGTTGTACGTCGCATTCACAACGCATTCCTGTTATATATGTATATGATGATAAATCTCAATATATTACTAATTTTATCTTATACTAAGTATTATAACATATAAATATGAAGAAAAAACGTTTTACTTTTAAACTTTTTTTATATTTTGTGTCTTTTTTGTGAACAAATTTCCAAAAATGATGGACATTCCCTGTTATATGTGATATAATTCTATTATTATGACAGCTTAAAGGAGAACTTTCATGTCACTTATAGAAATTTTACTCATCGGAGTTGCTTTAAGCATGGACGCATTTGCAGTCTGTCTTTCGAGCTCTATGGTATATACAAATCTCAATGCCGCAAAAAAGCTTTCAATGCCCGTTGCTTTCGGATTATTTCAGGGAATGATGCCTGTGGCAGGCTTTTTCCTCGGCAGCTTGTTTGCGGATATCATAAACAAATGGTCAGGACCGATTGCCCTTATCATTCTCGGATTTATCGGCGTAAATATGATTCGCGAGGGCTTATCGCCCGAAGAGGGTACAACTCAAAAGGAGCTGACGCTGAAGTTTTTGGTTTTCCAGGCAATCGCAACAAGTATTGACGCTTTCGCCGTAGGTGTTTCCTTTGCAGCAAGTGGTGCGCCTATTTTCACAGCCGCACCAATCATCGCCGTTACTACATTTATTCTCAGCATGGTAGCACAGGTCATAGGCAATAAATTGGGTGAAACACTCGGAGACCGTGCAGAGGTTTTAGGCGGTATAATTCTTATTATTATTGGAATTAAAGCTATGTTTTAAGACTCAAGGGGGATGTTGCATTGACATTCCCTTTTATTGTGTGGTTGGATTGTTGTGTAAATTATGGTTTATGTATGTATTAGTTAGCACTTATCCTTGCGACATTGGAGGGGACTTTGTCCCCTTGCAGACTTTGGTATGATTTGATTTTTTGCTATAACCCCTACTGACTTTTCTGCCTACAGCAGCAGAAAAGTCAGCAAAAGAGTGCCGTTAAAGAGGGGACGCCCCTCCCTCTTTAAAATCTCCCGCTGCGCTTTACCAAAAAATTCAATCAATTAAAACGAGGCTAAACCATTTGCTGACGTAGG
>JAZQKZ010000098.1:0-2610 GCA_045542415.1 Clostridia bacterium | reverse complement strand
CCTTTTTCGGATAATATCACAGTAAAAAATATGTGCAGATATATTTTTCTTGTGAAGCTAATATTATAATACACTATTTTTCATTAACAGTAAATGACATTTCGCCCCATAATGTTTGCAATATTATTCCTTTCTGAATTTTTTGCGATAATCCGAGGGAGTCATTTCCACACGGCTGCCGAATTGTCTTATAAAATGACTGCTATTGAAATATCCGCACTGCTCCGCAATCTGAGTTACAGGTATTATTGTATTTTCAAGAAGCCATTTAGCCTTTTCCATTCTTGAAGTTATTATATCCTCCTTACAGCTTGTGTCAAAAAGTTCCTTGTATATTCGCTGAAAATGACTTTTGCTTATACCCATACTTCTGATTATTGCCTCAATATTCCATTCCTTTTCAGGATGTCTGAATATATCATCTCGCAGGGCTATAAATCTGTCCTTATAGCTGAACATTCCCGAACTAAGGCTCATCATTTTCCCCTTTAATTCATCTGTCAGCTCAGATATCAACGTATCAATTTCAAAAATATCCGCTGATGTTACAACTTTCGAAATTACTGCAATACGATCTGTTTTCAACTCGATTGCACCTTTATATGACGCGTTTACTTTATCAGTAATTTCAACTGCCAACTCATATGAGGATATTTTCCGCTCATCATTTCTGACTACTGCACCTATTATTTCTTCATCTATACTTGCAAGGATATACCCTTTGTCAGTTAGACGAATGGCGTTTACTATAGAATTGACAGGGGGTACGCTGTATCTCACTCTGCCCTCTTTGATGTATGAAACAAGAATCAGCAGATATTCCGAACTGTTGTTTTCAGTCATAAGTCCAACAAGCTTGCTTATAAGTCCACGCCTATTGTAAATACCAAGAACAGGGGCAAACTCCGAAAGGGATTCTATACGCTTATTCACATACTCCTTGTACATCCTGTTTTGTACGCTGTTAAGTCCGATACTTACGGAATCACACCATGTCATATAAAACTCGTCAAAAATTATATGTGCAGCTTTTTTATAGGTAAAACCTACATAACCGAAAATCTGTCCTTTATAATGAATCGAGGATAACACCGTAAGCCGTGGACTATGCGGCTTTTTTAATGACGGAAATATGTCACGTATATTAAATTCAATCATCTGATTGCAGCCATTATAATCCGCTTCCATACCCAGAATCATTTTGTCGGAATATCCTCCCCTGCGGTATATCAACGGATTGCTCATATCTCTGCACCAATCGTCGCAAAGACAAAGTTCTGCCTTTATACCTGTAGGCATCATATAACAGCAGCCTAAAAATGTACCTGTTACGTCATATATGTTGTTACATTCAGACATTCGCCTGTTAATCTCACCATAGCTGCTTGTACGTCTATGCTCCAGCATTTCGAAAACATTTCCTGCATATTCACGTATATCAGAAAGACTTTTGCTCCTGCATATATTACCATTCTCCGCACAACCACAGCTTTCACCGATAACAAGTTCAAGCGGAAGGGAATTATCTGTCACTTCCTCACCAATAATACCAAGAAGATTACGTAATGCAAGCATAGCATTAAGCTTTGACTGGCTTGATACCGTTGTTATGGTTACTCTTTCTGTCTGGGATATTATACTGCCGTCACAGCCTGTTACTTTTATATCTTCTGGAACTTTTACACCTTTATCTAAAAGTGTGCGACATACTTCTACAGCCATAATATCGTTGCCACAGACAATTCCGTCAGGCTTTTCTATTTTCCCCTCCGCAATATCAATAGCTATCTGACGTGGAATATCACGCCAATAATCACCGTATATAATCCAGCTTTCATCGTATTTTATACCGGCATTATCCATAGCCTGTCTGAATCCGTTTATACGCTCCTCTGATGGAATATGCCCCTTGTAGCCGCCAATACAGTACAGTTTTCTACAGCCGTGTTCTTTGATGAGATGTTCTGTAGTCATACGAAGCTGTATCGTCTCATCTGCTGAAATAACAGGGAAATGCGGCTGTTCATAATTTACAACAACTGTAGGTATATCACGCTTTTTTAATAAGTCAAGTATAATTTTCCTCTGCTTTTCACTGCAGAAAATATTTGCTTCAAATATGAAGCCGTCAAAATCCCCGTACAGTATCAGGTCATAAATATTTGTCTGCCCCTTGCAATACGATGTCTCCAGCATTTCATCCATATAATTTATGACACCCGATATAACAAGGGTATCATATCCATATTCAGCGGCTGTTTCATATATAACGTCAATAAACTCGGTTTCCGTATTGCAAAGGATATGGGGCAGTATAACTCCTATTCTGCCTTTACTCTCCATTATTCTACCTCCTGTATTTGTTTCTTTTTACTAATATTATTATACATTATCACAATAATTTTGTCAATATCAAAACAGAGCCTTGTTAATAAACTCGGCTCTGTTTCTTGGGATTTAACTCGATTTTGTAATCGAATGGGATAACATTTATGACTGACGGAAGAAGAACGGCAGGCAATTGTAGATATACTGACGCACATAGTACCAACCATGTTCGCCGCCATTTGCAAGAATAAACCAGAAATTTCCCTTTGAAAAATCTGATGT
>JAZQKZ010000097.1:0-2126 GCA_045542415.1 Clostridia bacterium | reverse complement strand
TATTTCATAGTAAGCATTATCGGTCTTGTAAGCATTGTGATTACAGTTCTTGCAATCATCGGCATTATCAATGCGGCAACAGGCAAAGCAAAAGAGCTTCCGCTGATCGGTAAGTTTAAGATTTTGAAGTAATACATATTTTATCCGCCGGGGAGTCAAATCCTCGGCGGTTTTTTGTTTAAAGAAAACCACGCGATAGTCGCGTGGTTCAGTAAAGGCTATTGCCGATAAGTAGTAGACATAAAAACTCCGATTGTATAAAATAAAGTTGTGACCTGCCCAGTTACAACAAAATAATACAATCGGAGGACATTAAAAATGAAAAACAAATTTAATATCGAAACAAGTTTAGCACATACAAAATGGAATTGCAAGTATCATGTTGTATTTGCACCGAAATATCGAAGAAAAGTATTTTATGAAGATAAGCGACTTGAAATAAGAGAAATATTAAGAACGTTGTGCAAGTGGAAAGGAGTAGAAATAATAGAAGGCGAGGTTTGCCCGGACCACATACATATGCTCATAAGTATACCGCCAAAGGTGAGCGTATCAAGCTTCATGGGATATTTGAAAGGAAAAAGCAGTTTGATGATATTTCAAAGATGGGGAAATATGAAGTTTGCGTATAGAAACAGAGAGTTTTGGTGTAAGGGATACTATGTTGATACAGTAGGAAAAAACACTAAGGCAATAAAAGAATATATATCAGAGCAAATAAAGAGAGATAAAGAAACAGATCAATTGAGCATCTTTGATCCAAGAGACCCATTTATGGGTAGCGAGTAACAAGTGCGTGACTGGCAGGTCAATAAAAAGCACACTTGTGTGCAGCCAGTGTTATATAGGGCTATGCCCGAAAAAGAAAAACCACCCGCTATGCGGGTGGATATTTATTATGCAATCTGCAACATAGACAGGCAATAAAGCAATGTAAGTCGTCAAAATTGACGACTTTTATTGAAATTTTGGGCTGGGCGTGGTATAATATACTTATAAGACTATATCTATATTTTCAGGAGGCGTTGTTATGCA
Organism: Clostridia bacterium; assembly: GCA_045542415.1. GTDB lineage: Bacteria > Bacillota > Clostridia > UBA1381 > UBA1381 > UMGS1958. Next base: position 1,091 of record JAZQKZ010000097.1, on the reverse strand, counting down.
GGTTAGCTATAAAGGATTATGGGTAAAGTGTGCAGAAAACGAAATATCAAAGCATCAGCTTATTGAATTGGCAAAGGTGTCTCCGTCAACACTCACAAGGCTTAATAAGAACCAGATTGTATCTCTTTCGATTTTACTAAGGTTCTGCAAGATACTTAAATGTGATGTCGGGGATGTTGTTCACGCTATGCCTAAAAGCAAAAATAAGTAATGAAAATGCAACTTTTTAGGGCTTAGAATTGTTTTATAAGTAGAGGAAACTTTTGGATGCAATTATGAGTCTACCGTGAAGTATCAGGTACAGAATTTATTGAAGGCGAATTTGAAACAGTTATAAATTAAAAAACAACAATTAGGAGGTACAAAAATTGAGCAAATCATATTCAGAAATTACACCATATATAAAAGAGCTTGCAGGTTTATCTTGCGGCAATAACCATATAACACCGGAAATGTATCCAGCACACAATGTAAAGCGCGGTCTTCGTGATTTGGATGGTAACGGCGTAGTAACGGGACTTACAGAAATATCACAGATCAAGGCAAAAGAACAAGGACCTAACGGCGAGGATATTCCCTGTGAAGGAGAACTGTACTTTCGTGGATACAATGTCAGAGACTTAGTATCAGGCTTTTTGAATAAAGACAGATTCGGTTTTGAAGAAACAATATATCTTCTGCTATTTTCAGAGCTTCCCTCACAGACGCAACTTGACAAATTCAAAGAAACACTTGCTGAATACAGAAGCCTGCCGAAATCGTTTGTAAGAGATATGATACTTAAAGCACCGAGCAAGGATATGATGAATGTCCTTTCCCGTAGTGTGCTTGCATTGTATTCCTATGATGAGAATCCCGATGATACTTCTGTTGAAAATGTATTAAGGCAGAGTTTACAGCTTATATCAATGTTTCCGCTTTTGGCAGTGTACGGCTATCACGGTTACAGACATTATCATTTAGACAAGAGCCTTCATATCCGTGATCCTAAACCGTACTTATCAACGGCAGAAAATGTGTTGCATATTCTGCGTAAGGATGGAGCATTTACACATCTTGAGGCAAAGGTTCTCGACCTTGCTCTTGTACTC
>JAZQKZ010000096.1:0-1873 GCA_045542415.1 Clostridia bacterium | reverse complement strand
GAACTCGCCCCGTCATTTTTGTTGTATTTACCGCAAGTGCTATGGTTTTCTGGTCAACTTCTTCCTGCATAGGCTATACCTCCAATCTTACTTACTCCAAGTTTCTCCGTCAGAGTGAGTAATGCCGATATGTTCATTAGCCGCTTCTGCCACGTCGTAGAAATACCACATGCTGCTATCGGTAACATCAGTAAAGCGGTTGAGCTTTGTAAAGTTTTCGTTTACATACTCTTTATCTGCATTTCTGCCTGTTGCTCTGTTTACAACGGTTACAACCTCTGCGCGTGTGATGTTGTTATCACCTCTGAAAGTGCCGTCTGCATAACCGTTGAGCCAGCCGATATTTTTAGCATAAGCAATTTCTTTTACCGCCCAATAGCTGCTTGAAACATCAGTATATTTTACAGATGTTGAACTGTACGAAACATCATTGAATAAATCGTAATATCTAACCGTCATAGCGATAAATTCAGCTCTTGTTACCTTGTTGTCGGGACGGAAAGTATTGTCATTATATCCCTTAATAATGCCGTACTTTTCAAGATAGGAAATGTAGCTTGTGTACCACTCATTTTTGGAAATGTCCTTAAAGCTCGTTGATGTGCCGGAAATCTTTTCGCCCTTTTCTTCTGCAATAAGTCTTGCAAAGATTGCTGCCGCTTCGCTTCGTGTCATATCTCCGTCAGGTCTGAAAGTGCTGTCGGGATAGCCGAATACATACGCAGAGTGCTTTTTGCCCGGTAACATCACAACGCCGTTTGCGTCTGTTGTGCCTGTAACCTCGTTTCCGTCTCTGTCTTTGAGAACTACCGTATAATCGGCCTTTGCCTTGCCGGAAGATGTTACGGTGATAGTGTAATAATTATCGTCCGTGAGTTTCTTTCCTGTGGGAAGTGTCAAAGTAGCCTTTGTTGTGGAAACGGATTTTGAAACACTTACAGTCTTACCGTCTTTATCAACGATTTTTACTGTGGTAGAAACATAAGAGCCACCGCCACCGCCGCCGGAGCTTCCGCCTGATGAAGAACTACCGCCACCGCCGGAAGATTTAACAGGTAATGTTACCTTACCGTTTGCGTCTGTTGTACCTGTTTTAGATGTGGTCTTATCTGCGATTGTTACAGATACACCCTTTACAGCTTTATCCTCATTATCGGTAATTGTTGCCGTTACCTGATTTGATGTTGTGAGTGTGTGAGTTTCGGGGAGAGTAATATATACTTTGCCGTCCTCGATTTTTACAAATGCGTCTGTGATAACGCCCTTTGTATCATTCAAAGCAACCTTGTATGTGGTAGTTACAGTTTCGCCCGGCTTATCTTCTGTGCCGTCGCCGTCTGTATCTTCGCCCGGTTTTTCCTCTTTATCGGTTACGCCGGAATTACCCTCGTTGTCGGTAATATCCTCTGAAAGCGGAGGAACAACCATTTTACCGTCTGCGTCGGTTTTGCCGCTTACGGATTTTGGTGCTGCTGTTTCTGTATCAGCAGTATTATCCGATTCTGTGCTTTCGTCTGTTTCAGCCTTTGGAGCTTCACAAACAGTTACCGAAATATCTTTTGCAGGGGTTTTATCTGCTTTATTCGTTACAGTTACGGTAATTCTGTTGCTGTGAACAATAAAGTTTTCAGCCGGAAGAACAACGGAAATTGAGTTATCCTCATTCAAAGTGAGCGAAGCGTTTTCAATGGCTTTGCTTTCATCAGCAACGGTAATTTCAAAGCCTGTCAATTCTCCGTAGCCGTTAATATCTGTAATATCAAAGGTTGTCGGAGGTATAACCGCTTTACCGTCTGCGTCTGTGAGATTTGTTTCAGCTCTTTCGTTATCCTTTACTGTAACACTCATATCCTTAACCGGGTTATCTTCGCTG
>JAZQKZ010000095.1:0-1562 GCA_045542415.1 Clostridia bacterium | reverse complement strand
AATGTATCATCATCCTCTGTAAATAAACGGGTTGTATTATCCCAATTATTCTCGATATATTCCTTTACATTCATAAATTCATCCTCCGCAAATAATTGTTTGTCGGGTTGATTATATATTCAGAAAATCCTTTCTGTAATTAACTCCGAAAAACTCCGCAAGCTCCACCATTTCTTCATCCTTTATGGTGTTCACTCTCGGAAGATGAGCAGTGAGCATATAAATCTGTGCAGCCTTTTCAACGGTTTCTATGAGACCGAAGGTTTCGTCCATTGTTTTTCCTGCACCGTAAATTCCGTGCATTCCCCAAACAACGAGTCTGAATTCTTCCATTTTCTTTGCCGTTGCCTCACCGATTTCGTTTGTTCCGCAAAGCATCCAAGGCAGTACGCCTACACCGTCAGGAAAAACTACAATACATTCGGTACACATTTCCCAAAGAGTATGTGTGAATTTCTTTTCGTCCAGCTCATGAACATAGTTCATAGCAAGAGTGTGTGTCGGATGTGTGTGCATTATAACCCTGTTCTCGGGGTCAACCTTAAGTCTTGCCATGTGACTCATAAGGTGAGCAGGAAGCTCACTTGTAAACTTACCGCCGTCTTTATAACCCCAAAGGAGCTCAGCTGTTGTACCATCCTTTGCAATACGGATAATGCCTAAGTTCGTTTCGGGATCAGACGCAACATTTTTGAAATACTTACCTGTACCCGTAACAATAAAAATCTTGCCGATAAGGCTCTTTGCATCAAAGCCTGTAGGGATTGTACGGATAACATTACTGAGGTCGAGATACTCCTTTACCTCTTTTTCATCAAGCATATAACTGATGTTACCGCCGTTTCTTTCGTCCCAGCCGAGACGGTACATATTAGCGGTAGTCTTTTTCATTTCCTCCACAAAGGGAGCAGTCAAAATATCTTTCATACTCTTTTCACCAGAACTTCCTGTTCGTATTTTTTAACTTCAGTAAGATAATCTGTCGGTACATTTTCTCTCTCAAGATATTCATTCCACACATCACCGAAGGGTGCAGTTTTCATTTCCTCCTGAAGATACATTATCTCTGTGAAATTGCTTTTATTCTGTAATTCCTTCATATTTTTATCGGGCTGTAAAAGTGCGAAAAGCAGCGCCTTCTGTACACTTCTCACACCTGTTATCCAGGCAGATATGCGGTTGATTGATGCATCAAAATAGTCCGTTGCAATAAATACTCTGTCGAGAGCATTGTTTCTGACAATCTCTTTTGCAATCTCTTTGGTTTCATCGTCAAAAATAACCACGTGGTCGCTGTCCCAACGGACTGCCCTTGTAACGTGAAGAGCAATCTTTTCGTTGAAGAGAAGAAGTGAAGAAATCTTGTCGCTGACCATTTCTGTTGGATGATAGTGACCATTGTCCATAAGAGGTGTGATACCTTTGTAATCAGAATAAGAAAGGCAGAATTCAGCCGAGCCGACAGTATAGCTTTCAAGACCGATACCGAATACCTTTGATTCAAGAGTAACATAAACCTTTTCTTTACTATAAGGTGTGTCGAGAATTTCATCAAGGCTCTT
>JAZQKZ010000094.1:0-2015 GCA_045542415.1 Clostridia bacterium | reverse complement strand
TTGAGAGCGGTTATCGAGCCGCTCGTATAATAATATTCGCCGTCGGTCGTCAGACCCTGTCCCATAAGAAGAGCCTTTTCAAAAACAAAAACATTCTTTGATACGAGCTCCGCTGTTTCAGTCGTTTTGGCAACGGGACTTGTAAGCAAAGTAATAAGGAGAAGCGGAAGAGTAATTACTGACCAAATTTTTCTGATTATAAACATTATCTCACCTCATATTTTTCCTTTAATAAATAATATCACAGCTCAGATAAAATATCAAATACTTACAAATTATTTCAAAGCCAAAAATAACAATATTTTTTTGTTAAGTATTTACAAAAATCTGAAATTTTGATATAATAATCATCATTATTATACAATTCAGGAGGGCAAAATGAAAATTTCAAAAAAATTTCTTGCTGTTATTCTCGCTGTAACAATGCTTCTGACCGCTGTTCCCGTTGCGTTTGCAAAAGCAGAAACCGACTATGAAATCACCAGTCCTTATGAAACAGTTGATTTCAGCACCGTCAATCAGTATAAGGCTGATCTTCACAGCCACACAACCTTCAGCGACGGTCATGAAACTCTCCCTGCCATGACCGAAAGGCATTATGAGCTCGGCTTTGATATCTATGCCATAACCGACCACGGAACAACCAGCACGGGATATAAGACTCAGACCTTCAATCAGCCCCTTAAACTTATTTCATGGATCAAGAACGGCGATGTTTATAACGATGTTCTTTCCGCAAACGGAACAGCTTCAAACGGAAACGCTTACAGAGTTGACACAGATGCCGCTTCAAAGGATGAATATTATGTTCAGACCGTAAACGGTCAGGACGGTCAGAAGATGCTCAGGGTACCCTTCGGCAACGAACAGAATCCCACATCCTTCAACAACGCTCATGTAAACACATGGTTCGTTGATTACGGTAACGGAGTTCTTGGCGGAACAAGCAATTACCGCTCCCCCATCTCCGCAGTTCACGATCTTGGCGGTCTTTCCGTTATCAATCATCCGGGTGAATACACAAACGCCAGAGATGAAGAAACTCAGGAAAGCGCATACAATGTTGACGATGCAGTATATAATTATAAAATCAATAAATTCGCAAGCATCCTCAACGAATTCGATTCCTGCCTCGGCATTGATATCAACAGCAAGGGCGACGGCAGAACCCGATATGACAGAAAGCTCTGGGATATCCTTCTTCAGAAGCTTGTTCCCAATGGCAGAAACGTTTATGCTATCGCCACCACGGATGCTCACAACCTCGAGATCGTTGACTCGGGATACACGATGATACTCATGAACGATCTCACCTCCGAAAGCCTTAAAAATGCCATGGCAAACGGTCACATGTTTGCAGCAAGCAAATATATCGGCAACACTCTCGAAATGCAGGCTTATAAAGCTATTGCAGAGAAGCTCGGAACCCCCGAAGCCGCTCAGCTTGTTCAGATGCTTGACACCGCACTTTCAACAGGTGAAAAATTCTATGCAGGCGAAGACGCTGTTGTTCCCGTTGTAAACAATGTTGTGATTGACGAAGCAGAGGATACTATCTCTCTCTCAACCGAAAACGCAGTTGTTATCCGCTGGATCGCTGACGGAGAAGAAATCTGCAGCGGCAGCACAATTGATCTTGACGATTATTCGGATAAAATCGGAAGCTATGTCAGAGCCGAGATCGTCGGTGCGGGCGGTGTTATTTATACTCAGGCATTCACCCTCGATTATGACGGCGCACCCGAAGCCGAGAATCTTGATAACTTCTTCGATTTCGGCGGCATCGTTTCCCTCATCTGCGACACTATCGTCAAAATGCTCCCCTATATTCTTCCCCTCAGACTTATTTTTGCTATCGCAGGTAAATAATCAATCTGACGGAGTCTGTATATCAGGCTCCGTTTCTTTATTATTAATGTGTTATATGCAACAAATAACAGCCTGCATATTGACTGAACACATTATATAGTGGTATAATAACATCAGTTCCCCGACACAAAGATTTTCTGAGTGAA
>JAZQKZ010000093.1:0-29138 GCA_045542415.1 Clostridia bacterium | reverse complement strand
CCGGTTGAGAAGGGTATTGAGTTTGTTCTTGATACAGAGGCAAGCACAGACCTTGAAAAGGTAATCAACATCAATGCAGTAGGCATGGGTGACGGTATCAACTCAGCAAAGATTGTAGTTGAGTTTGACCCGGCAAAGGTTGCAAACGTAGAGACATTAGAGTTTGCAATTCCGAACGTAAGCCCGATCTTAAATGCAGATAAGATTGCAGAGGGTAAGTACATTATCACATTTGCAACAGCAACATCATATGCTGGTACACTTATCGCAAAGGTTAAGGTAACACTTAACGAGGCATTAACAGACTACATGACAGTTGGCTTAGGTAGCGGTTCAACATTAGAGGGTGCAGACGGTACAGAGTTAGATGACTCAACATTACCGGAGACATATGTAGTATTAGAGCCGACACCGGTAGCTACACCGGAACCGGAGGTAACACCGGAGCCGACAGAGACACCGGAGCCGACAGCAGAGCCGGAGTCAGTTGTAGAAGTTCCGTTATCAGATCTCGTAGATGCTTCAAAGGCTTCAACAGAGGCTGGTACAGTAGAGAACCCGTCAACATCATATGTAACAATCGTAACTGATGGCGTTTACGGCACAGACTATGTTGCTAAGGATGCAGACGGTAACGTATTAACAGAGGCTGAGTTCACAAACAAGATTGCAGGTTATGACGGTTCAGTAGCAGATGCTATCAACAACCTCACATTAGTAATTTACACAGAGGGTACAGAGATTACAGCAAACCTCAACGACGCTACAACAGGTTCAATCGTATCAAGCGGTACAGTGACAGCTACAACAGCTACACCGGAGCCGGATGATAAGGATGACAAGGCAAGCGTTGAGTGGTCAGTAAGCTCGGTAGAGCTCAAGCTCAACAAGTCAAAGACAGTTAAGTTAGAGCTTAACAACATCGACATTGATGATGTAGATGAAATCGAGTATGAGATTACATCAGGTAAGAACATTATCGAAATCGAAGTAGATGAAGATAATATTACTAAGGTAACTGTTTCAGCAGGTAAGAAGACAGGTACAGCTAAGGTTAAGGCTACTGTAACAGTTGGCGACGAGACATACACAGATACACTTACTGTTAAGGTTAAGTCATCAAGCAGCAGCTCATCAGGTGGTTCATCATCAGGCGGCAGCAACAGCGTAAACGTAATTGCTCCGGGATCAACTGGTGCAATCGTTAAGCCGGATGCAACTATAGCAGTTAACTTCACAGACTTAGGTGAGGCAGCTTGGGCATCAGATGCTATCAACTACTTAGCATCAAGAGGTATTGTAAACGGTAGATCAGCTACTACATTCGCTCCGAATGCAGAGATTACAAGAGCTGAGTTTGCTAAGTTAGTAATGACAGTTTACGGTATTTCACCGGCAGCTGGTACATTTGATACTAACACATACCCGGATGTAACAGCAGATGCATGGTACTACTCATACATCGAGGCAGCTTCATATCTTGGTATTGTAACAGGTTATCCGGATGGCTTATTCAGACCGAATGATCTCGTTTCAAGACAGGAAATGGCACTTATGATGTACAGAGCAGCTAACTTCATGAGAACAGAGCTTCCGGAAATTAAGGCTGCAACAGCTTGGTCAGACGCTGATCAGATCGGCGATTGGTCAATCGAGGCTGTAACAGCATTGAACGTAGCTGGTATCATGAACGGTACATCAGCAACAACATTTGAGCCGACAGCAGCAGCTACAAGAGCACAGGCAGCTCAGATGATCTATAACTTATATCAGGTTGTTCAGTAATTTGATATATTAAGAAGGAAAGCGTAAGCTTTCCTTCTTTTTTTTCCTCTTTGCCAATAGTTAGGATGAATGGGGTAGGCTCTTTGCCAATAGTTATGGTGAATCCGGCAGGTTCTTTGCCAATAGTAGGGATGAATCGGGCAGATTTTTTACCAATAGTGGGGGTGAAAAATCTCATAATGAAAGTTTTAAGGCAGCATTAAGCTGCCTCTTTAAATGATAGTCGTATAGTCTTATTGCTTAGTGCTTGTTTGATTGTGAAAATATTATATAAATTGGCTTTTTTGAAATACAGGATAACTTTATTAAACTTTTTTTCTAAAATATTTGCTTTTTCTCTTGGAATTTGATATAATAGTAAAAAGAGATATAATACAAGGAGAACGGATATGGTGACGATAGGTAACGATTGGGATAAGGTGCTTGAGGGTGAGTTTGATAAGGAATATTATCTGAAGCTCAGAGCTTTCTTGAAATCAGAGTATTCATCACATCTGATTCATCCTGATATGCACGATATTTTTAATGCATTAAAATGGACCTCCTATGCAGGAACTAAGGTTGTTATACTTGGTCAGGATCCGTACCACGAGGTTGGGCAGGCGCATGGTCTGGCGTTTTCTGTACAGCAGGGTGTAAAGATTCCTCCGTCACTTGTGAATATGTATAAGGAGCTGAACAGTGAGCTTGGATGCTATATTCCCAATAACGGCTACCTTGAAAAGTGGGCAAGACAGGGAGTGCTGTTGCTTAATTCATTGTTAACCGTTCGTGACGGTGCTGCAAATTCGCACAGAAACAAAGGCTGGGAGACATTTACGAACAGAGTAGTTGAACTGCTTAATGAACGTGAGGATCCGGTTGTATTTTTACTTTGGGGTAATAATGCAAAGGAAAAAATGCAGATTATAACCAATCCGCAGCATTATATTCTAACAAGTGTGCATCCGAGTCCGTTGTCTGCAAGCAGAGGATTTTTCGGGTGCGGACATTTCAAGAAAACGAATGAGCTTCTTGAAAAAATGGGTAAAACACCTATTGACTGGCAGATAGAAAATATATAATCGGTTTGGAGGAAAGGTATGCTGGTTTTTGGAATAACAGGCGGCTCGGGAGCAGGAAAATCAACTGCCTCTGAAGTACTCCTTGAGCAGGGAATATATGTAATTGATGGTGACAAGGTGGCACGAAAGGTTACAGAACCGGGAGAAGAATGTTTGAATGTACTTTCAATGTATCTTGGTCGAGAAATACTGAATGCTGATGGAACAATGAATCGTGCAAGAACTGCGGAGATAGTTTTTGGCAATCCGGAAAAACTTGCAATTTTGAATGAGGTAACGCATAAATATATAAATAAGGCAATAGTATCGGATCTGGAGGCGAAAAAGCCGTCAATTGCGGCACTCGACGGTGCGGTAATAATAGGCAGTCCGGTAGAAGAAAATTGCAAGTTTATAGTTTCTGTAATATCTGATGTTGATGTGAGAATTAAACGGATTATTGAGCGTGATTGTGTATCGGAGGAGGTGGCTCGCAAGCGAATTGCGGCACAGCCGCCTGAAGAATTTTATATTGAAAATTCAAAGTATATAATAAAAAATAACGGTACCGAGTCAGAGTTGCGTGACGAGGTGATAAAAACCGTTAATAAAATAAAAAAGGAGTATGGTATTGAGTAAACTGTTTAAGCTTTTGCTTGGTGTACTTGCAGTTGTGATAGGATTTATCGGTGTAAAAAGCGGGTATCATGTTGGAAAGCAATCAAGCTTTCCGGTCGCATACAGTGAGTACATAGTGAAATATGCCGCAAAAAATAAGCTGGATCCATATCTGGTTATGGCTGTAATAAAGGTTGAAAGTAATTTTGTTCCGGAAGCTAAATCGGCATATGCCGGAGGATTAATGCAGTTGACGGAAGAAACTGCTCAATGGAATGCAAAAAAGATGGGTCTTGAAAGCTACGATTACATGGACCCGGAAACCAATATAAAAATAGGCTGTCATTATCTGCGGCATCTTATAGACGAATATGATAATGTAGATACTGCACTTGCGGCATATAACGGCGGCATGGGCAATGTATCAAAATGGCTAAGGGATTCCCGTTATAGTGATGACGGTGAGACACTTAAATATATTCCTTTTCCCGAAACGAGGAATTATGTGGTGAAGGTAAACAACAATTGGGAAAATTATAAAAAACTATATCAATAGTGGAGAATGCTGGAGTGCGAAAGCACGGAAAGAGAGGTAAGTATGTCATTGGTTATTACAATAGGAAGACAGTACGGAAGTGCAGGTATAGATATCGGACAAAGAATTGCCGATGCATTGGGAATACCGTTTTATGATAAGGAGCTTGTGGAGCTTGCGGCAGAGAAGAGCAATCTTAGTCCGGATGCATTGAAAAGAGCCGATGAGCGTGCGACAAATAGCTTTTTGTATTCGGTTGCAAACGGCGGAATGTCTTTTCATTCATTGCATACTCCGACCCCCTACGATATGCCGATAAACGATAAGCTTTTTATTGCACAGTCAGAGGTTATTAAAGAAATTGCCGCAAAGGGTGATTGTGTAATAGTCGGCAGATGTGCAGACTATGTATTAAGAAATGTTGAAAATGTGGATGTGCTGAGCATATTCCTGTATGCACCGCTTGACTACAGAGTAAAGCGAGTTATGGAGCATGTAGGACTCAATGAAGCGAAGGCGAGAGAAAGCGTTATAAAGACCGATAAACGTCGCCGTTCGTATTACGAGTATTATACAAGTAATGACTGGGGTGTGATGAACAATTATGATTTGTGTCTGAATACCGGCGCACTTGGCATTGATGAAGCAGCCGGGCTGGTAATCAGTTATGTGAAGTCAAAGTATAACAAGTAATTCGGAGGGTTCAGCAGGTGTTTTTGATTGAAATTATAAAATCTGTTTTTTTGGGAATTGTTGAGGGAATAACCGAGTGGCTTCCGATAAGCTCCACCGGTCATATGATACTTGTCAATGAGTTCATAAATAATACGGGCTTCACCTCAAGTGACTTGTACATATATGTAATTCAGCTTGGTGCAATTCTGGCGGTTGTAACACTGTATTTCCGTAAGCTTAACCCGTTTTCACCGTCCAAGACGGCACAGGAAAAGCAGGATACATGGCAGATGTGGTTCAAGGTAATTGCTGCATGTATTCCGGCGGCGGTAATTGGCTTACTGCTCAATGATTTCATGGAGAAGTTTGAAAACTGGTATGTGGTTTCAGCAATGCTCATCATATACGGTATAGCGTTTTTATTTGTAGAACGTAAGAATAAAAATGCACTTGTTACAGATATGAAGTCGATGACTTATAAAACGGCAATCCTTATAGGTATGTTCCAGGTGTTGTCGATAATTCCGGGAACATCACGTTCGGGAGCGACAATACTTGGTGCTATGATAATAGGCTGTTCAAGAGGTCTTGCGGCAGAGTTTTCGTTCTTCCTTGCAATTCCGGTAATGGTTGGCGTGAGTCTTTTGAAGATCGTAACAACAGACGAGATCCTTAACGTGCAAAATATTGCAGTGCTGTTATCGGGAATGGTGGTAGCATATGCGGTTTCAATGATTGCGATAAAGGGTCTTGTAAGCTATGTAAGAAAGCATGATTTCAAGTCGTTCGGATATTACAGAATAGTGCTTGGAATTGTGGTCATTGCTTATTTTATGATAATGGGATGAAAAATACGGTGTTGCATTGAGCAACACCGTATTTCAGACCGGCGACAAATTGGTCAGACCACGCATAATGGTTTTATAAAAATAAAAATTAAAAATTTATTTTCTTTTGCATATCGGCGGGCGTCCCATCGAGGAACGCCCGCCGGTATGCGTTTTTTACGAAAAGAAACTCTAACGTACCCATGTACGCCTACGAGTTCCTTTTCGCAAAATCTGCCCTAATTTCTCGCAGTCTGACAGCTTGTAGTCAGGTTTGCCTACAAGCTGAAATACGGTGCTGCATTGAGCAACACCGTATTTAAATTTAAACTAATCTGATTGTCTTAATAACAATATCCTCAATCGGCTTGTCCTGATAATCTACAGGAGTTTCAGCAATTTCATCAACTACGTCCATACCGTCGGTTACCATGCCGAATGCGGCATACTGACCGTCAAGATGCGGAGCATCCTCGTGCATGATAAAGAACTGGCTTGAAGCACTGTTCGGGAACATGGTTCTTGCCATTGACAGTACACCTCTTGTATGCTTGAGATCGTTCTTGACACCGTTTTTATCAAACTCACCCTTGATGCTTGCAGCTTCGTGGTGATTGCCGTCAGCGTCATAGCCGCCGCCCTGAATCATGAAGCCTGCAATGACACGGTGGAAGATAAGACCGTCAAAGAAGTTATCTTCAATAAGAGTTACAAAGTTTTCAACTGTTATAGGAGCTACCTCCGGGTAAAGCTCTGCGGAGATAATACCGCCGTTTTCCATTTCAATTTCAATGTTCATTTCTGTTTTGTCCTTTCCTGGCGTATTAGTCAAGTGTTATTGTTTTGATTACAATGTCTTCAACAGGTCTGTCAGCTACATCGGTATCAGTTGTTGCGATTTTATCAACTACGTCCATACCGTCAGTTACCATGCCGAATGCGGCATACTGACCGTCAAGATGCGGAGCATCCTCATGCATAATGAAGAACTGACTTGTAGCAGAATCCATGACAGAGGTTCTTGCCATTGACAGTACACCTCTTGTATGGTCTAAATTATTTTCTATTCCGTTTGCCTTGAATTCGCCCTTGATAGTGTCAGTCGGCTTTTGTACTCCGTTTGCATCAAGACCACCGCCCTGAATCATAAAGCCCTCAATTACACGGTGGAAAATAAGTCCATCATAAAAGCTTTCTTCAACAAGCTTTTTGAAATTCTCGACTGTAATTGGTGCAATATCCGGATATAATTCAGCTTTGATTTCCTCACCTGTTGTAAGTGTTATTGTAACAGGTACTGCATTTTCGGTAAGTGCAGGGTTGAGAGTTGCTGACGGTGCGACTGTTGCTCGGGGAGCAGCTGTCGGCTGCGTTTTTGTTGATGATGTTGTTGTGCCTGCACAGGCAGTAAGCATTGAAAGTGCCAACATGGACACAGCTAAAGTTTTAATAAATTTCATTATTCATTTACCTCCGTATTATCGGTTTCAATTTCATTATCATTTTCAGCCGTAGTTTCCTCCTCGTCCTCCGCACGCTCGGTCTTTGCAAAGCCGTAAAGCTTCATATCGTCACCGAGACGCATAAGGCGAACGCCCTGAGTCTGTCTTCCGTAGGTGCTGATTTCTTCTGTATGCATTCGGATAAGAATACCGCTTGCAGTGATAAGCATAATATCATTACCATCATTAACGCTCTCAATACCGGTAAGTTTTCCGGTTCTGTCTGTAAGACGGTAAGTGTAAATGCCCTTTCCGCCTCGGCTCTGGAGACGGTACTCTGAATAATCGGTCTTTTTGCCGTAACCGTTTTCGGTTATTGCAAGAAGCTTTTCACTGTCATTGATTATTACGGTTCCGACAATGAAGTCATCCTTCTTGAGTGTCATTGCCTTAACACCTCTTGCAGTACGTCCCATTGAACGGACATCGCTTTCCTTGAAGCGTATAGCAAGACCGTTGTGAGTTGCGACAAGCAGCTCGTTTGAACCGTCGGTGAGTAATACCTTGATAAGCTCGTCATCCTCATTAAGCTCAATTGCTCTGAGTCCGCCGTTGCGGATTCTTGCGAAGCTCATCATATCGGTTTTCTTTATAATACCCTTAAGAGTCACAAATGTGAGGTACATACCCTCTTCAAATTCCTTGACAGGCATTATAGCAGTAACCTTTTCATCAGGCTCAAGTGCAGGCAGAAGATTGATAATGTTCGTACCTTTAGCCTGTCTTCCGCCCTCGGGAATCTGATAGCCCTTGAGACGATATACAACACCTCGTGTTGTAAAGAAGAGAATATGCTGATGCGTTGATGTAGTGAACATCTTTTCTACAAAGTCCTCGTCCTTTGTAGTCATGCCTGTTATACCTCTTCCGCCTCTTCTCTGTGACTTATAGGTATCAGTCGGGATTCTCTTGATATATCCTCTGTGAGTGATTGTTACGATACAATCCTTTTCCTCTATAAGATCCTCGTCTTCAAGGTCTGAGAAGCTTGAAACAATTTCAGTGAGTCGGGGATCGCCTTTTTCATTGTTATATCGTCCGGCCTGAATAAGCTCACGCATGTTTTCAAGGTCGGTGCGTACAATGTCAAGAACCTTTGTCTCATCTGAAAGAATTCCCTCAAACTCAGCAATTTTCTTCAGAAGTTCGCTGTATTCTTCTTCGATTTTGATACGCTCCATGCCTGATAAACGACCTAACTGCATCTTTACGATAGCGTCTGACTGAGCATCATCAAGTCCGAAACGGTCTTCTAATGCTTTCTTAGCCTCGGGAATACCGCTTGAGCTGCGGATAAGACGGATAACCTCGTCCATAAAATCAATAACGATTTTATATCCCTCTAAGATGTGGGCACGTTCTTTAGCCTTGCGAAGCTCAAACTGCGTACGGCGTGAAATTACGTCCTCCTGGTGAGCGATATAATGGTCAATCATCTCACGGAGAGTAAGTATTTTCGGCTGCTTATCAACAAGGGCAAGTAAAATAATACCAAAGGTTTCCTGCAACTGAGTGTATTTAAAGAGGTTATTAAGAACAACCTCAGGGTTGGCATTTGATTTGAGTTCGATAATCAAATGGATTTCCTCTGCTGACTCATCTCGGATTTCGCCAATACCCTCAATTTTGCCGGTGCTTTTAAGCTCGCCGATATGCTTTTCAAGCTCTGATTTATTTACCTTGTACGGAATCTGTGAAACAACAATTCTGTTTCTGCCGTTGGGCATCTGTTCGATTTCGGCTTTTGCACGAAGTGTAATTTTGCCTCGTCCGGTAGTATATGCCTGACGGATACCACCCTTGCCCATGATAACGCCGCCGGTCGGGAAGTCCGGGCCGGGAATGTATTCCATAAGCTCGTCGATTGTGATATCGGGGTCATCAATGCAAGCAATAATACCATTAATCGTTTCGGTAAGATTATGCGGCGGAATGTTTGTTGCCATACCTACGGCAATACCGGCACTTCCGTTTACCAGCAGGTTAGGGAAGCGTGACGGTAAAACATCCGGCTCAAGAAGCTTGTCGTCGAAGTTAGGAACAAAGTTAACTGTTTCCTTTTCTATATCTGTAAGCATTGCCGCAGCAATCTTTGACATTTTAGCTTCTGTATATCGGTATGCAGCAGGGGGGTCGCCGTCGATTGAACCGAAGTTACCTTTTCCCTGAACAAGCGGATATCTGAGCGAGAAGCTTTGTCCGAGACGAACCATTGCATCATAAACCGAAGCGTCGCCGTGCGGATGGTATTTACCAAGCACGTCACCGACTGTAGTCGCAGACTTACGGAAATCGTTTTCGTAGAGAAGACCGCCGTCATACATATCGTATAAAATACGTCTGTGAACAGGCTTTAAGCCGTCACGCACGTCCGGTAGTGCACGGCTGACAATAACGCTCATTGCGTAATCGATATATGCCTTGCGCATTTCTTTATTAAGGTCAACGCCGACAATTTTCTGGTTTTCGATTACGGACATATCAAGCTCGATATCTTTTGATTTCTTTGCCATATTTTCCTCCATAATTAGTAATTGCAAGCTGTTAAAGCTGCAAATATTTTTCAATTCATAACAATATAATTATACCACAAAACTCCTCAAAAATCAAGGTTTTATGGGCATTTAAGCGGATTTGTAACCTAATTGTTATCTACAAACAAATACAATTCTCTCACTGTCGGGTCGGGGTGGTGCAAAGGTCATTGCTTCATAGGTATCAACAGTTGAAAAGCCTGCTTTTTTCAGTAAAAACGTAAGCTCCTTTACGGAATATGCACGCTGAATGTGTCTTTCCTCAAAACGTTCATAGCTGCTGCCGTTTTTTACAAAGAAATTCAGAAGCATATCCGAA
The DNA here is from genome assembly GCA_045542415.1 of Clostridia bacterium. GTDB lineage: Bacteria > Bacillota > Clostridia > UBA1381 > UBA1381 > UMGS1958. Next base: position 19,300 of record JAZQKZ010000093.1, on the reverse strand, counting down.
AGGTTTCGTGACTCGGAATATCTGTTTTGCCACGAATAGAATACATCGCTTTCCGAATGAATAAATGTATTGTTGCCAATGGTATTCTTTAGCTTATAGCGTGAGCTTATATCAAAAATAAACAGTGCATCCGGGTCCATAAAGCAGGTTCTGAGCTTAGTGAATAAGCCGAGCAATGACTGCGGAGTAATCATATAATTTATACCGTCTATCATGCACAGAAATGCTCCCATTGTTCCGTAGAGGTCGATGTCTGCGAGGTTCTGGCAGAGATAGAGGATATCAAGTCCTGCAGATTTTTCGCGTGCAACATTAAGCATATCATCGGATAAGTCAACGCCGGTCATGTTATAGCCACGCTTTGCCATAGGGATAGTTATGTTTCCTGTTCCGCAGGCAAGGTCACAGACCAGCTCCGGAGATATGCCGTATCTGTCGAAAAGGTTTTCTATGTAGTCGGCTATCTTATCGTAGTCAACATCCTTATGCATAAAGTGGTCATATATATAGGCAAAATCATTGTACGCCATCCTTTGCCTCCTTAAGTCTCTCCAATACTAAATTATAGCCATCCTTACCGTAATTCAAACATTTATTGACACGGCTTATCGTAGCGGTTGAAGCACCGGTAGCCTCAGCAATATCGGTGTAAACCTTTTTTTCGTAAAGCATATGAGCAACCTCAATACGCTGACTCATTGAACGAAGCTCAGGGATAGTGCATAAATCGTCAAAAAATCGCCTGCATTCATCAATGTCCTTTAACTGAAGCACAGCCTCAAAGAGCATATCTGCATAATTTTCGTGTATATTTTTCATTTATCAATAATCCTTTCGGTTATAAATATCTATACTATATTATACCACTTTAACGTGCGAAAGTAAAGTCTTTTTAAGGTTATTTTAAATTAAAAATGGTAATATGATAACTGAATTAACACTTTCCGACAATATTTGCATTTATTGAAATTGTATCTTGAAATGAGTGCTGAAATATGATATAATAATTAATAACTGTTGTTAAAAAGGAGATGGCGATAAATGCTTAGATATTTTACGGCCGGTGAGACGCATGGAAAGTGCCTTACTGTTATTGTAGAGGGTATGCCGGCAGGTGTTAAAATAGATTTGAATAAAATAAATGAAGCTCTTGCACAGAGACAAAAAGGCTATGGCAGAGGCGGAAGAATGCTTATCGAAAAGGATAGGGCAGAGATATTGTCGGGCGTAAGAGGCGGATATACAATGGGTAGCCCTATTGCTATGCGTATAGAAAACCGTGACTGGGCGAACTGGGAAAATATCATGGGTACTGAGGAATGTGACTTTACATTAAAAACGGTGACTCATCCCAGACCGGGACATGCAGATCTGACAGGCGGTATGAAGTATAATCACCGTGATTTAAGAAATGTACTTGAAAGAGCAAGTGCAAGAGAAACGGCTGCAAGAGTGGCTGTCGGTGCATTGGTCAGACAGGTGCTTGAGCCGTTTGGTATTGCATTTAACAGCAGAACCGTACGCATTGGTGAGGTCAGCGATAAGCCGGACATGAATGCGGCGGATCTTTATGCAAGGATAAAGGAATCGCCGGTAGGCTTCTATAATGATGATGCGGCAAAGGCTGCAATGGAATATATCGATAAAATAAAGGAAAGCGGCGAGTCGGTCGGAGGCGTGGTGGAAACTGTTGTTACCGGTGTTCCGGCAGGACTTGGCAGCTATGTTCACTATGACAGAAAGCTTGATGCTAATCTTGCATTCGGAGTAATGAGTGTTCAGGCAATCAAGGGTGTGGAAATTGGCATGGGCATGGGAGTAGGCGAAACGAACGGCTCAAATGTACATGATGAGATCGTATATACTGACGATTTCCATAGAGTTACAAATAATGCAGGCGGTATTGAGGGCGGAATGTCAAACGGTGAGCCGATTGTGGTGAGAGCTGCGATGAAGCCGATTCCTACCCTGTATAATCCGTTAAGAACGGTGAATATTGACGATAAGAGCGAGCATAAAGCATCGGTAGAGCGTTCGGATGTGTGTGCCGTGCCGGCATGCTCGGTAGTGGTAGAAGCTGCAGTTGCATTTGAAATAACAAAGGCATTTCTGGATAAGTTCGGAAATGACTGTATGGCAGATATTGAAAATGCAGTTAAGGGATATAAGGAAAGAATAAGCAATTATTAATGTATATAAAATAAACTAAAAGGAGGTGAGAGAGGATTGGCTGATTTGATACAGCGGCTTCAGAAGGGCGACAGAGAAGCGTTTAATGAGCTTGTCATGCAGTATGAAAAGCAGGTAATAAACATAGCATACGGAATGCTGTCAGACCGTGAGGATGCACTTGATGCGGCTCAGGATGTTTTTATAAAGATTTATAAAAGTATATCGGGCTTTAAGGGACAGTCCTCGCTCACTACATGGATATACAGAATAACCGCCAATGTGTGCAATGATATACTGAGAAAACGGCAAAGGACAGCGAAAACTATCAGTATATATCCCTCAGATGATGAGGAGGAAAACCGTCAGACGGAAATTGCGGACACCGCACCTACTCCGGAGGAGGCTCTGGAGCAGAGTGAGACGCAAAAGGCGGTCAGAGAGGCGATTGCATCACTGAGTGATGAATACCGTGCGGTTATTACAGTCTGTGATATAGAGGGGCGGTCGTATGAAGAAGCGGCGGCAATTCTCGGAATACCTCACGGTACGGTGAAATCAAGGCTTAACAGGGCGAGAAATGCATTAAGAAAAAAATTATCTCAAAAGCGGGAACTTTTTTCGTGATTTTGCGTCTAATATAGTGTATAGGATAAAAGGGCGGAAAGAAAGCAATTTTTTTGAAAGAAAGGAGGATGCTTGTGAAATGCGAACAGTTTATGCAGATGCTTGAGCGCTATGCGGATTTATCAGAAAATGAAATGAATCAGCTTGAAGCACATGCAGAAATTTGTGAAACATGCAGAGCTGAGCTTGAGTTTATGAACTCAATTCTCGGCACGGTACAGGAACTTCCTCCGATCGAGCCGCCGCAGGATTTTCTGGAGTCGCTTAATTCGCGTCTTGACAGAGAGCTTGCGGAAGAACCAAAGATGGCATATTTTATGCGTCAGGCAAAGCCATATGTCAGCAAATACGGTACGATTGCGGCGTGCCTTGCTGTAGGTATTGTGATAGGCGCAAACGGCAACATGCTTGTATCACGCATGGAAAATGACGGCAACGGAGTAATCAGCTCAACTACAGAAGTGACCGATAACGGAGCTACCCCCGTAACGGACACTGTAGAGCAGGTACAGGTTCCGGAAATAACTCCGGAGGCTGTAAATAATGCTACTGTTGAGGCGGTTACAGAGGAAAAGCCGCAGGCAAATCCGGCAGTGAATACAGGTGCGACGGCACAAAAGCCGATCGCTGCGAATACGGTAATAACAGCTCCTTCAACTTCTGAGCAGTCGGAAACGGCTGTGGTGTCTGCTACGGTTAAACCTGCAGTACCGGAGGTTACGGCGGTTACGGTTACACCGGAGCCTGTTGTAACGGCAGAACCGAAAAAGGAAGAGGATGCTGCGGTAGTTCCGGATACGGCTGCAGATGAGGCAAATGCAGGTATTATGACTGCGTCTCTTGATGCACCGGAGGGAACTGTTCCGGCAGCTTACAGTATTCGTATGATTGAAGAGCCGGAGGAAGCTCCGGAAGAATATGCAGCTGCAGCAATGGCAGAGGATGTAAATGTAGCAGCAGAGTATTCTATGGCTACAATGTCCCCGGTAGCAGAGACTGCATATGTTGCACCACTCAGCTCGACACTTATGGTAAAGTCAGAGGATGAGGCTCGTGCAAGGGAAATTATAATGGAATTTGTGGAAGCAACCTACGGAAACTATTATATGATAACCGGAGATAAATTATATAATCTTACGCTCAGGCTCGAGAGTGAAGGAATCTGGTATCAGGCAAATATAACCGACTCGGGCGTTAAGGTTTCGTTCAAGCTGGTTACAAAGTAAGATATAAGCTGTTTTGAGACAGTATAAAAGGCAAGCGATTTCGCTTGCCTTTTTGAATTTTATCCTACAATATTTGCAATTACTCCGAATGCCAGAAGTGACATTACAAGTCCGGCCACGCATACTCCGCAGAATATTGCGAAAAGGCTCTTGCCTGTTTTCATGTTGAATAATGCAGCGATAAGGCTTCCTGTCCATGCACCTGTTCCGGGTAAGGGGATTGCAACGAAGAGGAAAAGTCCGAAATATCCGTACTTTTCAATCTGCTCCGACTTGCTTAACGCTTTCTTTTCACACCAGTCAGGAATGGTCTTGAGCTTATCGATTGTTTTCATCCATGCAAATATCTTCTTGATGAAAAGAAGAATAAACGGGATAGGTACCATATTACCCAATACTGCCGCTATAAAAGTCGGCACAAAGCTCATATCCATAAAGCCTGCGGCAAGGATTGAGCCTCGAAGCTCCAAAAGCGGTATCATTGAGACTAAAAATACTATAAATTCCTTTGAAATTTTGCCGGATAATGCACCGACTATTGATTCAACTACTGTGTCCATCAGTTAATTCCTTTCTGTTTTAAATAATCCACATCATTATACAATTATTTCACGAATTAGTCAAGTAAAAAATATAATATTTACCGTTTATTTACTTTAAACCATAGAAATCATCAAAAAAGCTTGGGTATGATACGGCTACACAGTCTGCATCGTCAAGGGTGGAGTCGCCGTCTGCTCTTTGGGCTAAAATAGCAAGGCTCATTGCCATTCTGTGGTCTCCGTAGGTTCTGAAATCCGCACCATTAATCGGCTTGTTTCCGTTAATGATCATACCGTCATCTGTTTCGGTGATATCAATTCCGCACTTTGTGAACTCGTCAACCACCGCACGGATTCTGTTCGTTTCCTTTACCTTTAATTCCTGTGCATCACGGATTACAGTCTGTCCCTCAGCAAATACAGCCGCTACTGCAATTACGGGCAGCTCATCGATAAGGCGTGGAATAATATCTCCGCCAATTTCCGTTCCTCTTAGCTTTGAAGAACGTACAACAATATCTGCAACCGTTTCGCCTGTTGCAATGCGTTCGTTAACAAGCTCCATATCAGCGCCCATTGCCTTGAATACATCAATAATTCCTGTTCTTGTCGGATTTATTCCTACATTTTTTATGGTTATACATGAATCAGGCATAATTGCACCAAGCACCATGAAAAATGCAGCTGATGAAATGTCACCGGGTACTTCAATATCCTGTCCTTTAAGCTGTTTTCCGGGACGAATGGTTATATCGTTTCCGTCAACGACGATGTCAGCACCCATTGCCTGAAGCATCAGCTCGGTGTGATTCCGTGATTTTTCCTTTTCGTGAATGACGGTCTCGCCCCCGGCATAAAGTCCGGCAAGAATTAATGCAGTTTTGACCTGAGCAGATGCAACGGTCATACGGTAATCCATACCGTGAAGCTTTGAGCCTGTGATATGTAAGGGACAAAAATCGCTGTCAATTTTAGCGCCCATAAGTGATAACGGCTCACGCACACGCTTCATGGGACGCTTGCAGATTGAAGCGTCGCCTGTGATGTCACAATCAAAGCTCTGACCTGCTAAAATGCCGCAAAGCAGGCGTGTTGTTGTTCCGCTGTTGCCTGTATAAAGTATGCTTTCGGGCTTTGAAAGTCCATAAAGACCTTTGCCATGTACCGTAATTTCTGTATCATTATCTTCAATATCAATTCCCATTGCCCGGAAGCAGTCGATTGTCGAAAGGCAGTCCGCACCACGCAGGAAGCCTGTTATTCTGGTATCTCCGTCGGCAAGTGAGCCGAGCATTACAGCTCTGTGAGAGATTGATTTATCACCCGGCACAGTAACGGTACCGTTGGCTGAGGTGATTTTTTTTATGCTGTATTTCATTCTATTCTCCTTGAAGTGCAGGAGTAAACAGGGTTTGCTCCTGATAATATGAATTTTAATCTAAAAACATTCATATTATATCATATATGATTTTAAATTGCAATACCGTAATTTCGGAGGTACATAATGAAAAAACAAAGCTTCATTGCCGGTGCGGCAATACTGATGATTGCGAATGCAATATCCAAAATTCTCGGTGCATTCTTCAAGATTCCGCTTACATATATATTGCAGGAAGAGGGCATGGCAATATATAACACTGCATTTTCCGTATATGTGATGTTCCTTGCGTTTGTGGTATCGGGAATACCCACAGCTATTTCAAAGACGGTTGCACAGTCTGAAGCAAAGAAAGCATTCGGGATAACGGATATTGCTCAGAGAGTGCTTATAATATCAGGACTTGCAGGCAGTCTGATATTATATATAGGTGCGGAGTTTTTTGCATATGCAATGAAAGAACCGGAGGCGGTTACGGCGATGCGATATATTGCTCCGTCAATATTTTTTGTGGCATTGGGGACAGGGGCAAAAAGCTTTTTTCACGGCTCATCAAACATGATTTCGCCTGCAATATCACAGGTGGTAGAAGCGGTAATAAAGCTTGTGGCAGGCTACGGACTTGCAGTTATGTTCATAGGTGCAGGTAAAAGTGCAGCGGCGGCGGGTGCGATAGGCGGCGTCACAATCGGAGAGATTGCAGCGACAGCTATTCTTCTGTTCACATACCTCGCAGTGCGTATAAAAATGAAAGAAAAAATGAATAGGGAAGAAAAAAAGGAATGGCTTAAAGAGCTTGTTTCGATAGCTCTGCCGCTTCTTCTTATGGAAGCAGCATTGAATGCCGTTTCAGTGACAGATACATCGGTTTTAAGAAACCGCATGCTTGATGCAGGTCTTAACGAGGAAGAGGCAAGGGTGCTTTTTGGCGCTTACACAGGATATGCAATGACTGTTTTTAATCTCCCGATAGGAATACTTGCAACAATCGGCATAAGTCTTATGCCAATAACAGCGGCGGCGGTGGCAGACGGTGATATGAAGCGTGCCGCACGTCCTATGCGTTCAGGGATAGAACTGTCGCTGTTTATCAGTGTTCCGGCAGCAGTGATGATGTGGATAATTCCGGAGGAGCTGCTGTATCTTCTGTTCAAGAATACCTTTTCGGCACAGATTCTCAAATACATGTCTCCGTGTGTTGTTATGCTTAGTCTTATACAGATGATGTCGGCACTGCTTCAGGCGTGCGGAAGAATACTGACACCTGCAATGGTCAGTTGCGGAGGACTTGTGGTAAAGCTGGTACTGATTTGGTTTTTGTGTGCAATTCCGCATATTAATATTTACGGTGCGGTTATAAGCTCAAATATAATATATATGCTCATTTTGTTGGTCGATTGGGCGATTTTAAGACGGGTGACGAGTTTAAAGATAGGTATATTCAGGGGCTTGATTTCTCCTCTGCTTGCTTCAGCGGCAATGGCAGTAGTTGTAAGGAGAGCAATGGACTATTCATCGGGGAATATGCTCTCTATTGTGGCAGTTTGCTTTTTGGGCGGTTCGGTGTATGTGATTTTAATGTGCATTATGAAGAACTTAGTCAAAACAGGAGTAAATAATATTGACAAAGCCATAAAAAAATGATACAATAAATTTCAGTATTAATGCGGTTGTGCCGCAAGATGGAGGAAGATAAATGGCAGATAAGATTCAGATGAAAACACCGCTTGTCGAGATGGACGGCGACGAAATGACAAGAGTTATATGGCAGTGGATAAAGGATATCCTTATCAATCCGTATGTGGATTTAAAGAGCGAATATTATGATTTGGGTCTGGTACACAGAAATGAGACAGATGATAAGGTAACCTTTGAAAGTGCAGAGGCAGCATTGAAGTATGGTGTTGCTGTAAAGTGTGCGACAATTACTCCGAATGCGGCAAGAATGCCGGAGTATAATTTAAAGGAGATGTGGAAGTCGCCGAACGGTACAATCCGTGCAATTATGGACGGTACAGTGTTCCGTGCCCCGATTCTTGTTAAGGGTATCACTCCGTATATCCCGACATGGACAAAGCCGATTACAATTGCAAGACATGCATACGGTGACGTTTATAAAAATGTCGAGATGCAGGTTGAGGCAGGCGGAAAGGCTGAGCTTGTTTATACAGATAAGAACGGAAATGTGACAAAGGAAACAATCCATGAGTTCAAGGGTGACGGTATTATCCAGGGACTTCACAACCGTGATGAGAGTATAGGAAGCTTTGCAAGAGCATGCTTTAATTATGCACTGGATACTCATCAGGATATCTGGTTTGCTACAAAGGATACAATTTCAAAGAAGTATGACCACCGTTTCAAGGATATTTTCGCGGAGATTTATGAGAATGAATACAAGGCGAAGTTTGAAGCGGCAGGAATTGAGTATTTCTATACACTTATCGACGATGCGGTTGCAAGAGTTATCCGCAGCGACGGCGGATATATCTGGGCATGCAAGAACTATGACGGTGACGTAATGAGTGACATGGTTGCTACAGCCTACGGTTCACTTGCTATGATGACATCGGTGCTTGTTTCGCCGGACGGTAAGTATGAATATGAGGCTGCTCACGGTACAGTACAGCGTCATTATTACAAGTATTTAAAGGGCGAGGAAACATCAACCAATTCGGTTGCTACAATTTTCGCATGGACAGGCGCACTCAGAAAGAGAGGCGAGCTTGACGAGCTTCCGGAGCTGATGGCATTTGCGGATAAGCTTGAGAAAGCAACGGTTGAAACAATTGAATCGGGTGTAATGACAGGAGATTTATATCTCTTATCAACTCTTGAGAACAAGACAAAGGTTAACACAAAGGAGTTCCTTGAGGCGGTTAACGAAAATCTTGCAAAAATGATGTAATAAAAAAGATGTCGTTTACAATTGGTAAATGACATCTTTTTTATTCGTCGTGTCCGTACAGATACACCCATAAGCCGGTTATCAGCAGTACTGCGACTGCGGCACTGATAAATACGGCAGGCTTGATGGTCCGCTCGTCAAAAACCTGCGGAGTATCAATTACCTTTGGTATATCTATTATGGCACTGTCGTTGTCGGAATCTTTATCCTTAGGGATGTATCCGCCGGCAGTGCTTTTTGCTTTCTTGTAGAGTAAAGCACTCTTTAAGTGTGATGATTTCTGCATATCAAGCTCTCTGTCGGAAAGCGGTATGCAGTCCATACGCACCTTTAATATCTGATATTTCTCATCACGGTCTGTATGCCGTACCAATGCATAGTTATAGAAAGAGCGGTCTGTTGAAAAACGGACATAATACACCTCATCGCCGAGATTATATACGTTTGATATAAGATAGAATTTAGTTCCGTCATTCTTTTCGTTCAGTGCCGCCTCATACTCTTCCATTGTATCATAGTCAAGAATATCGAAATTGCCCAGACGTGCCGCAAGTGCAGCTGTGGCTTCAAGCTGCGAGTATTCTTCATCGTCAAGGTGGTCGGTTATATCCGGATAGGTAACGCTGTCTGCGGCTGAATTTTTGAGCTTGTCAAAAAACAGCGTAAGAGCGTTGTTATAATCGGAAATATCCACCTGCGAGCTGAAGGCATATCTGTTAAAGCTCATAACTGCAGCTTCGTTTACTCCTGCCGGATTTTCTACATATGAAAAGGTTTCGCCGTTGATTACAGTGAAATACTGAGTATATACGGTATCTTCTTCGTTAAGCTCCTTATATACAATATATCTTTTGTCACCGTTCCAGCCGATTGAAAAAGCTCCTGTTTCATTTGCAAGCGGTTCATAACCTTTGTTGATTGCAGCAGAACGGAATGCCTTTTCGCTTTCCTCATCATACCCCCAGATATGGCATGAAGCAACTCTGTTCTGTGCGTCCGAAACAAACAGAACAAGGTACGGGTTTTCGTTATTCTCAAAGTTGACAATATCCGCATATACCACACCGTTAGGTGTATTTCCGTCGCTGCCCATAAAGCCTGTAGGATGCTCGTTACTTACTACGCCGTAACGATTTATGTAATCGTTTAAGACATAGCCGTAAACAGCACTGCGGCATTCGTTGGGATTATCGACGGGGACCACACTGCCCGGAACCTGTGCGAGGGCAGTGGTGTTTATTGTCAGTAGTATCAATGAACAGAGCAGGCACATAAGCTTTGCAAATGCTGCTCTCAAATGCTATTCATCCCTTTTCGTGTTTATTTGGCAAATTTCTGCATGAGCATAGTATTTACCGAAATATATTATATATTATTGTCACATTAAAGTCAATGTATGCGTTTTTACCGTTTTGTTACAATTTATCGGAAGAATATTACGATTAAGTTTCTGATATGTGTGAAGCAGACTGCTTTTTCTGCATTTTGCTCCAGTTATAAAACCCATAAATATCGTTTGCAAGGAACATCACAAAGCAGATTATCATCGGGAGATATGTGATGCTCTCGGCTGTCGCCATGCTCCATAATACAATCAGTACAATATCATTGGCTGCATAAGCAAGTGCATAGTATGGGCTTCTGAGAAATGTCAGAGACGACGCCAGAACGCTTGTGGTTATTGATATTGTGCTGAAAAGCATATTGGCATTGCCGAGTGCAGACAGTATAAAATAAAATATGACGGTCAGCACCGCACAAAGGAGTGTAAGGCTGATAATATGTCTTTTTCTGAGGCGGCTGACCTTAACCTCTTTGGAATTATAAGGATTTCTTATCCATGAGATTGTTGCCATAACAGCAGCGGGGGCGGTCATAAAGAGATAGGTTATCATTTCTCCGTAATAGGTAAAATGATAGGAAATTATCCCGTAGAAAACAGAGAATACAACAGTAAGAATCTGTCCCAGGACATATCCCTTTGCAACAAATATAAGTGCGGTGACACCTATGACAGAAGCGAATGAATTCAGATAATCACGCTCGCCGATAACCAAAAACGGAATTACAACGGCACTGACCGAAGTCAGCCACAGACACAGTTCAAAGCGTGATAAATCCCTAAATGGATTTGTTATTTTCATAATTATTTCCTTTCATAAAAAAACGCATTCGCCTTACACATCTTCTAAGACCTAACGATGTGCAAACGAATGCGTTAATTGCATTTCACTACCCGGTGGCAGTATTATGTAGTTTTACCAGATCAAAAAGTCCTTGTTAAGCAATCTTAATATTGCTTCGACATAAAAATAATCGCCGTAGATTATCTTTTCGTGATGCTTTGCCATATGATAGCATGCACTGCCGCCATCGACTATTCCGTCGGTGTTCTCGTCATAATCGCACCACTTTTCATCAAGTGCCGCGAGCATTTTTCTGGCATTCTCGATATACATTGGTTTCTCGTATTCACCGACATGCTCGGCGATTTCAAGTAAGCCGCATGCTGTTATTGCTGCAGCGGTGGTGTCATAATACACAGGCTCTTGGGGGGCTCTGAAATCAAGTAACGGTACATAATCCGTAAGTGCCGCATTTGCCATAAAATAATGTGCGCATCTCTTTGCAGCATCAAGATAGCGTGCCTCGCCTGTATGACGGTAGGAGAGAGCATAGCCGTAAATTACCCATGACTGACCTCTCGACCATGACGAACCGCTTTCATAGCCCTGACCACCGGGATTAGCAATATATTCGTTGGTGTTTATATCAAATACAATCTGATGATTTGATGAACCGTCGGGACGGAGCATGTAATCAAGCATTGTATCTGCATGAATCATTGCAATTCTCTTGAAGCGTGGATCGCCTGTAATCTCGGTTGCGAGATATAAAAGCGGTAGATTCATCATTGTATCTATAATCGCACCGCCGGCGGTATCGTAGCCACGCATCCATTGCTCATTCCATGCTCTGATTATTTTGAGATCCGGATTAAAACGTCCTGCAAGCGTGGTTGCGGCATGCAGTACACGTCTTTTTGAACGTTCATTTTTTGTGTGACGGTAATTGGCACCTGCTGTATGCAACCATAAAAAGCCTGCATCATGGTCAATGTTTTCAAAACCGTCAAGTGCTTCGTCAAGGCGGTTTTCGGAAATCTCGGCTATGTTTTTATATTCCTCGTTACCGGTGGCGTGGTACATCTGCCAGAGCATTCCCGCCCAAAAGCCATTTGTCCACCAGTAAATGCTGTCGGCATCGACATACTTTCCGTCCTTTGGGATGTAGGGAATATCACTGCCTACACGCTTCATCTCGGCAAGCAGCTTAGTGTTGATTTTATCAAAAATTTCGTTGATATTCATGAGAGTCTCCGTTATTCTATATTAGCAATAATTTCCTTGTAATCAATTTGCTCCTTTATATGCTGATTGATGCATATAAGGTTGGAGCATAAGTGACCGATTGAATTAAACCGACACTTTGAAACATCCTGATTACATCCGTCACATAAGCACATCTGCCCCTTTGTGACGGGAACCACGATATAATCGTTTTTGTTAAGCAATTCAATTGCCTGTTTTATTTCTTCTGACATTTTGTTTTTTTTCTCCGTTTTATGTATTTAAGGTGTTACTTAGGGCGGAAAAGAAGTGAGCAGATTATAGTTTTTCAGGACGACGGTGTATGCGGATACTCCGAGTCCTGAAAAACAGTGGGATGTGAAGTCTTGTTTTTCGCCTTAATCGAGCTTCAATACCGACATAAATGCTTCCTGCGGCAGTTCTACATTTCCAACCTGACGCATTCGCTTCTTACCCTCTTTCTGCTTTTCGAGCAGCTTCTTCTTTCGTGTGATATCGCCGCCGTAGCACTTTGCCAATACGTCCTTACGCAATGCACGGACTGTCTCTCTTGCGATAATCTTGCTGCCGATTGCTGCCTGAATAGGTACCTCAAAGAGTTGACGGGGGATAGCATCTTTAAGCTTTTCTGCCATACGTCTTGCACGGGTATATGCACTGTCCTTAAAGACAATGAACGAAAGTGCATCGACCATTTCGCCGTTTAAGAGGATGTCGAGCTTAACAAGCTTGCTCGGTGCATAGCCGCAAAGCTCATAGTCAAATGACGCATAGCCCTTTGTTCTTGATTTAAGTGCATCAAAGAAATCATAAATGATTTCATTAAGCGGTAATTCGTAAAAAATCTCGGCTCTTGTCTCGTCCATGTAGGTCATGTCCTTGTAAATACCGCGTCTCTCCTGACAAAGCTCCATTACATTTCCTACATAATCCTTCGGCACCATGATTGTTGCCTTGACCATTGGTTCTTCCATATGTTCAATCTCTGCCGGATCGGGCATGTTGGTCGGGTTGTCACACCATATCATTTCGCCGTTGGTCTTGTATATCTTGTAAATAACGCTCGGTGCGGTTGTTACAAGGTCGAGGTTATACTCTCTTTCAAGACGCTCCTGGATTATTTCCATGTGTAAAAGTCCAAGGAATCCACAACGGAATCCAAAGCCTAATGCAACCGAGGTTTCGGGTTCAAACATAAGAGCCGCATCGTTGAGCTGCAGCTTCTGCAATGCTTCCTTTAAATCCTCATAATGCGCACCGTCAGCCGGATAAATACCGCAGTAAACCATCGGATTTACCTTCTTATATCCGGGAAGTGATTCGGCGGCAGGATTCTTTGCGGTCGTAACAGTGTCACCGACCTGTGTGTCACGGATGTTCTTGATTGAAGCGGCAATATAGCCTACATCACCTGCCGCAAGCTCGTTAAGCGGACGGAGTCCTGACGGGTGCATTTCGCCAACCTCAACAACGTCAAACTCTGCACCGGTAGCCATGAAACGGATACGCTGTCCGGGCTTCAGCCTGCCCTCCTTGACACGCACATACACTATAACGCCCTTGTAGCTGTCATAGTATGAATCAAAAATCAAAGCCTGAAGCGGTGCATCTTCGTCGCCTGTCGGTGCCGGGATTTTGTTTACGATTTCTTCAAGTACATCGCCTACATTAAGTCCTGTCTTGGCACTGACTCTCGGTGCATCCTCTGCCGGGATTCCTATTACATCCTCTATTTCCGCAATGGCTCTTGACGGGTCGGCTGAGGGAAGATCGATTTTGTTGATAACCGGAACAACCTCAAGGTTGTGGTCAACCGCAAGGTAAGTGTTGGCAAGAGTCTGTGCCTCGATTCCCTGTGATGCATCTACTATAAGAATCGCACCCTCACAAGCGGCAAGACTTCTTGAAACCTCATAATTGAAGTCAACATGTCCCGGTGTGTCTATTAAGTTAAGTGTGTATATTTCGCCGTCCGGACGCTTGTAACGCAGCTTTACCGCATGTGCCTTGATTGTGATACCTCTTTCACGCTCAAGATCCATGTTATCTAAAAGCTGTTCCTCCATATCACGCGCTTCAACCTCACCGGTAAGCTCTAAGAGTCTGTCTGCAAGCGTACTTTTGCCGTGATCTATGTGGGCGATAATACTGAAATTACGGATTTTTTCCTGTCTCTCGTTTGGCATGAATTTCTCCTTATTCTGTTATCTTAGTAAATGAAATTCAAAAGAATTCATTTGAATTTATATTCTCGCTACGCCTGTGTCACGGGCAGCCTTTGCGACTGCCGATGCAACAAATTCGCATACACGCTTATCAAAAGCGTCGGGAATAATATATTCCTCGTTTAATTCCTCGTCAGATATAATTGAAGCAATTGCTTCAGCAGCGGCGATTTTCATTTCATCATTGATATCGCTTGCTCTTACGTCTAATGCACCTCTGAAAATTCCGGGGAATGCAAGAACGTTGTTTATCTGATTCGGGAAATCGGAACGGCCTGTGCCGATTACCCTTACACCGGCTTCTTTTGCGATGTCGGGCATAATTTCGGGAACGGGATTTGCCATTGCAAATACTATCGGATCGGCTGCCATTGACTTGACCATTTCACCGGTGAGCATTCCCGGTGCACTTACGCCTATGAATAAATCGGCACCCTTAACCGCCTCGGTTAAATCACAGTCGATATTATCGGGATTGGTAAGCTCTGCAAGCTTTGCCTGCTCATCGTTCATGTTCTCGTTTCCTCTGTATAATGAGCCGTACTTGTCACACATAATAACGTTTTTGAGACCTCTTGAAACAAGAAGTCTTGTAATCGCCATACCTGCCGAGCCGGCACCGTTTACAACTGCCTTTATCTGTGAAATGTCCTTACCGACCAATTTCAGGGCGTTAAGTACCGATGCAAGAACAACAACGGCAGTACCGTGCTGGTCATCATGGAATACGGGGATATCGCACTCTTCCTTTAAGCGACGCTCAATTTCTATACATCTCGGTGCGCTTATATCCTCTAAGTTAATACCTCCGAAAGAGCCGGCGATAAGCTTTATACAATTTACAATTTCATCTACATCCTTTGAACGCACACATAACGGAAATGCGTCAACGTCTGCAAAGGTCTTGAAGAGGGCACATTTTCCCTCCATAACGGGCATGCCTGCCTCGGGACCGATATCTCCCAGTCCAAGAACAGCAGTTCCGTCAGTGATAACAGCTACTAAATTTGAACGTCTTGTATATTTATATGATAAATCAACATTTTTAGAAATCTCAATACAAGGCTCAGCAACACCGGGTGTATATGCAACCGAAAGCTCATCACGGTTGGTTATTGCTGCGCGGGATGTAACTTCGATTTTTCCCTGCCAGTATTCGTGCTGCTTTAATGCAAATTCTTTCTTATCCATTATTTTGATTTTGCTCCTTTTAACAATACTAATATCCTAATATATATTATACTTCCAATCAGTAAAATAGTCAAGACTTTTTGACATAACATTTATAATTAGACAACATAAAATGGTGTTTTTGAGATGTTTTTGGTTAATTTATAAAAAAATGAAATAATCGTGAAAAAAAGCTGTCAAAAATTTGACATAAACCAAATTTTGTGCTATAATGTAAGGTGGTTAACAAGGGTTAGTTGTGAATTGTGTAAAATTTATCTTACATTTCAAAAAATATTTTAAAAAGGTATTGACAATACTATATTTAAGTGTTACAATGTAAATACAGTAATCAATATCAATTTTTTGGAAAAGCATAGGTTTTGCCTATGTTCAGACAAAGGATTTACCGGTCCACAAGACCTCTAAATTATACAATCTTAACAAAAAAACAGGAGGGATTAGTCATGAACAACAATGCATGGCAGGGATTTAGCGGACGAATCTGGAAAGAAGAAGTAAATGTTCGCGACTTCATTCAGAACAACTACAAGCCGTACGACGGTGAAGCTGACTTCTTAGCAGATCCGACAGAGGCTACAAACAAGCTTTGGGATAAGCTTCAGGAGCTTAACAAGGAAGCAAGAGCAAAGGGCGGCGTACTTGATATGGATACAAACATTGTATCATCAATCACATCACACGGCCCGGGCTACCTCGATAAGGATTTAGAGAAGGTAGTAGGTCTCCAGACAGATAAGCCGTTAAAGAGAGCTTTCATGCCGTTCGGCGGTATAAATATGGCAGAGGGTGCATTAACTAACTACGGTTATGAGCCGGATGCTGAAATGCACAAGATTTTCACAGATTACCACAAGACTCACAACCAGGGTGTATTCGATGCATACACACCGGAGATGAGAGCAGCAAGAAAGAATAAGATTATCACAGGTCTTCCGGATACTTACGGCAGAGGCCGTATCGTAGGAGACTACAGAAGAGTAGCACTTTACGGTATCGATTACCTCATCGCTGAGAAGAAGAAGGATCAGGCTAACTGCGGTAGCGGCACAATGACAGATAATGTTATCCGTCAGAGAGAAGAGCTTTCAGAGCAGATCAGAGCTTTGGCAGCAATGAAGGAAATGGCAGCTTCATACGGTTACGATATTTCAAAGCCGGCTACAACAGCTGCTGAGGCAGTACAGTGGTTATACTTCGGTTACCTTGCTGCTATAAAGACACAGAATGGTGCAGCAATGAGTGTTGGTAGAGTTTCAACATTCCTTGATATCTATATTGAGAGAGATTTAGCAAACGGTACTTTAACAGAGTCAGAGGCTCAGGAATTGGTTGACCACTTCGTAATGAAGCTCAGAATGGTTAAGTTCGCAAGACCGGATTCATACAACCAGTTATTCTCAGGTGACCCGGTATGGGCAACTCTTGAGGTTGGTGGTCTTGGTCAGGACGGCAGATCAATGGTAACAAAGAGTGACTACCGTTTCTTACACACATTAGTTAACATGGGACCGGCTCCGGAGCCGAATCTTACAGTACTTTACTCACCGAGACTTCCGGAGACATTCAAGAAGTTTGCTTCATATATCTCGGTTAAGACAAGCTCAGTACAGTACGAGAACGATGATGTAATGCGTCCGGTATGGGGCGATGATTACTCAATCTGCTGCTGCGTATCAGCTACACAGACAGGTAAGGAAATGCAGTTCTTCGGTGCAAGAGCTAACCTTGCAAAGTGCTTGCTTTACGCTATGAACGGCGGTGTTGACGCTAAGACATTCGTACAGGTTGGTCCGGCATATAAGCCGATTACATCAGAGTACCTTGACTATGATGAGGTTATCGAGAAGTACGATGCAATGATGGAGTGGTTAGCAGGTCTTTATGTAAATACATTAAACCTCATCCACTACATGCACGATAAGTACTACTATGAGGCAGCTGAGATGGCGTTAATCGATACAGATGTAAGAAGAACATTCGCTACAGGTATCGCAGGCTTCTCACATGTAGTTGACTCATTATCAGCTATCAAGTATGCAAAGGTTAAGACAATCCGTTATGAGAACGGTATCATCAAGGACTTTGAGGTTGAGGGTGACTTCCCGAGATACGGTAACGATGATGACAGAGCAGACGATATTGCAGTATGGCTCTTAAAGACATTTATGGGCAAGCTCAAGCACTATCACACATACCGTGATTCAGAGCCGACAACATCAATCCTTACAATCACATCAAACGTTGTATATGGTAAGGCAACAGCTTCACTTCCGGACGGAAGAAAGGCAGGCGAGCCGTTATCACCGGGTGCTAACCCGTCATACGGTGCAGAGAAGAACGGTCTCTTAGCATCACTCAACTCAGTAGCAAAGCTTCCGTATGAGTATGCATTGGACGGTATCTCAAATACACAGACAATCTCACCGGACGCTTTAGGTCACGATGATGAGGAGAGAACAGCTAACCTCGTAAATGTATTAGACGGTTACTTCTCACAGGGTTCACACCACTTAAACGTAAACGTATTCAGTACAGAGAAGCTTATCGATGCTATGGAGCATCCGGAGAAGGAAGAGTATGCTAACTTCACAATCCGTGTATCAGGATATGCAGTTAAGTTCATTGACCTTACAAAGGAGCAGCAGCTCGACGTTATCGCAAGAACTTGTCACGACAAGATGTAATTGCACATTAACAGATATAAAAAGAACACCGTCTTTGGCGGTGTTCTTTCTGTAAATGTATATTTAGATAAGAGATAATAAAGAATAGATAACAGATAACAGATATTTCTTTGGAGGATATACGATATGGAGGGTTATATTCATTCAACTGAGAGCTTTGGCTCGGTTGACGGACCGGGAGTGAGATTTATTATTTTCGTATCCGGCTGTCCGATGCGGTGCCAGTTCTGCCATAATCCGGATACATGGAAAATGAGTACCGGCGAAAAGATTGATTCAGACGAGCTTTTAAAGAAAGCACTTCGCTATCGTTCGTACTGGAAAAATGACGGAGGGATTACAGTAAGCGGAGGCGAGCCGTTGATGCAGATTGATTTCCTGCTTGATTTATTTAAGAAAGCAAAGGAGCAGGGAGTACACACCGTGATTGATACAAGCGGTGCACCGTTTACAAGAGAAGAGCCGTTTTTCTCAAAGTTTGAGGAGCTGATGCAATATACTGATATGCTTTTATTGGATATAAAGCAGATAAATGACGAAAGGCATCAGGTGCTGACCGGGAAAACAAATGCGAATATTCTTGATTTGGCAAGATATTTGTCGGATATCAAAAAGCCGGTATGGATACGTCATGTGCTTGTACCGGGAAGAAGCGATTATGATGAGGATTTAATAAAGCTTCGTGAGTTTATAGATACATTGGATAATGTGGAAAAGGTAGAGGTACTGCCGTATCACACATTAGGTATCCACAAGTGGGAGTCGCTTGGATATGATTATCCGTTAGGTGATACACCGTCACCGAGTGCGGAGCGTGTAGCGAATGCGCGTAAGATTTTATGTGAATAATGAAAAGGGGATGTTCAGTGATTTGATGAACATCCTCTTTTATTGTGAGTGTAAATTATGGTTTATGTGTGTATTAGTTAGCACTTATCCTTGCGACATTGGAGGGGACTTTGTCCCCTTGCAGACT
>JAZQKZ010000092.1:0-1639 GCA_045542415.1 Clostridia bacterium | reverse complement strand
TTCAGCAGGTGCGCCTTCCGGTACTTTTGTTCCGCAGCCTGTGCAGAACATCAAGCCGTCAGTAAGCTCCATGCCGCATCCGGTACAAAACTTTGCCATATTTTCGACCTCCTTTGTAAAAGGCTTTATGTAGGGAATGGCGGTTTGTCGTAAACGCCAAACCCTACACGATTTATTTTCTTATTTCTTCAAATTCTCAACCATTCTCACCGCAATAATGAGTGCCTGTTCTCTTGTTGCATTTGCGTAGCCGTTTGCTTCGTCTGCACTTGTTACATTCTTCGGTGCGAATTTGTTGTTGCCGACACCGCTCACTATGCCGTTTGCTACCATAAAGTAAACGCTGTCCTTTGCCCAATCTGAAATATCCGCATCGTCTGCGAAAAGTGCAGGCTTTTCAAAGGAAAGTGCAAACTGACTGTCGGTTGCCAAAGTCCAATTCGGGATAGACACTTTCTTGAATACTCTTGTGAGCATCGTTGCCGCCTGTTCACGATTTAAGAGGTCGTTTGGTGAATAGGTTGTAGCAGATGTTCCGTTTACTGCTCCGATGTTATATGCCTTTAAGATTTCAACATCATTTGTATCTGTGAACGGATTGATTACTGCCGGAATAGCCGGAGTTCCCAAAAGTGCTTCATAAACTTTAACCGCAACTGCCGCAAATTCTGCTCTTGTGATGTCGGCGGTTAAATCTGCACCGTCAAGTATTTCCGGGATAAGTCCGAGCGCATCTGCCTGAGAGAGCTCTGCCTGTGCCCAGCCCGACGCTTCAAAAGCCGGAGCATTTACAGAAAGGACATTTGACCAAGGTGAATAGCCGAGAGGTCCGCCGTAGCGAACACGGAGCTGTACGTGGCTTTCGGAGGTAAGAGCCGCCGTTGTGCTTGTTCCCCTGTCACCCTCGTCAAGCGGCCAATGGGAGTTTCCCACATACACTTCAATCCATTCGCCGCCGTTTACGCTTATCTGTGCCTGAAGCTCATTAAGTGTGGCTTCATCGTTCATTTCATAATAAAGGTCTGCGCTGAAAACAGAATCGGGTGTATCAAGCTCGAAGTAAACATAAGCTTCCTTTTCATGTTCTACAGGCGGAACGACCTTCATATTGGATATAACCGGTGCTTCATAAGAGGTGGGCTGTACGGGTATAATCTGTGTTGAGCCCTTGCCAAGCACCGCTATATCCGACCATTCGCCGTTTATGATTATATTATTATAATTGTGTGAGTACTGCATCTGATATCGGCATCTTATCTGCACCGAATATTTCTCAAGGTCAATGTGATATACAGTTGTACCGTCTTGCTCTGCGCTGTATATTACATCCTTATAAAGCTCTCTCGCTTCATCCCAGTAAAGATCTGCAAGCGTGAAATCGTAAAATCTTTCTGTTCTGACAGAAGTATAATCATAACCTTCAGCATAACTTCCAGTATAGCCGTCAACTTCATCCCATTCAGGAATATACTGCCAGCCGTTACCGTTTACATTCACATCGTACTGCATTTTAAGAAATAACCCATAGCCGTTGTGCTCAACACCATATTTCTCGAAAAATGCATCCGAGTCAATTTCATATTCTGTTTGAAGTTTGACAAGAGAATCATCAAAGGCTGCATACATCGTGATGTAGTCG
>JAZQKZ010000091.1:0-17283 GCA_045542415.1 Clostridia bacterium | reverse complement strand
CGGTGTTGTCTTTACCTTTGTTAATCTGCCGTTTTCATCATATGCAGCATTTACTAATACTGCCTCTGCTACGTCAGCTAATGTTACTGTTACAACTCTGTCAGCCTGTACGATTGCATCTGCTACCGGTACTACTGTCGGAGCAACTGTTTCCTCCGGCTTCTCTGTCGGAACAACTGTCTCCTCCGGCTTCTCTGTCGGGGCTACTGTCTCTTCCGGCTTCTCTGTCGGGGCTACTGTCGCAGCCGGCACTGTGCCGTCTGTTTCTGTCGCCTCAGCATATGACGGTAACGGATATACTGCCTGATAATCATTTACCTCTGTTGCAAGCGGATGTACGATTTCTGCAAGCTCCTCACATGCCCACTGTGAGATAATGTCTGCACCGTAGATATTGATGTGTGTATCGTCTGTTGTTCCTGTTGTATAATATGAAGATGAGGCAAAGCCTGCATAGCTTACAAATCTTGAGTCCTTAATCTTTACATAGTTGAACATTGACTTTGCTTCCTCAACGCCAACCTCATTTATCCACGAAACTGTTCTGTCGTAAAGATCAATTACCGGAACATCTACCTCAGCACCAAGCTCCTTTGCAGCATTTACATACTTCTCAAGACTGCTGTCTGAAGTCTTTCTTCTGCTGATGCTTGTTGCAAGAATCGGATTTGCACCCTTGTCTCGTGCAAGCTCAATATATTCAAGCATTGACTTCTTGAATGAACCGTCTGTGAAACGGTCAAGCGAAGCGTCTGTGTATCTTGTAGCATCATCTGACTTTGAGTCGTTGTGTCCGAACTGAACGATTAAATAATCGCCTGCCTTGATATTGTTCTGAAGTGCTGTGTAATTAGCTTCCTTCTTAAAGCTTAATGAGCTTCTGCCACTTAAAGCATAGTCAACTACAGTCACATCATCAAAATAATTCTGTAAAAGCTGCGCCCAACCCTTTCTCGGGTAGTTATTGTCATTATAAACCGCTGCTGTTGAGTCGCCTACAACATAAATTGTAGCACCCTCTGCAACCGGCTCGCTCTTGATTTCTTCTTCAATATATACTGTTGATGAAGCTGTGTTTAATGCGATTACCTTGAAGTAATCTGTTGCTGACATTGCAAGACCGATTTCAGCTGATGTTGATACATCATAGTTATCCGCTGTAATTGCAATTTCCTTTGTTGCCTTTTCTGTACCGTCTGCACTGCAAACAACTACCTTTACAACATCTCCGTCAACAGGAGTCTTTATGCTGCTTGTAAAGCTGATTCTCTTTAATGTACCGCCGTCAACCGGTGAGAAGCAATCACTTCCGTCAACATTGCCGTAGGCATATGAATCAACAGTTACGGGAACATATCCTAAAACTGTTATTGTAAATTCCTTTGTTACACTCTTATCGCCTCTTGAAACAGTTGCAATAAGTGTTGTGCTTTTGTCCTCGCCCGGATAACGTGTAATTACACCCTCAGCTGTTATAACTTTTTCATCTTTTGTTGTCCATGTGATTGTTGTACCCTTCTTACCTGATGTCGGAAGTGTCAAGTCTTTCTTTAAAGCTGATGTATCGCCTAAAGTAAGAGCCTCAGCCGCCGCTGCAACTGCTGTTGCATCGTCTGCATCTGCCGGAACAGTCAATGTAAAAGTCTTGCTTGCCGCTAAAGTATCGTCCTCCTGAACAGTGAAAATACCTGTCAGCTCAACAACTGTCTCCTCTTTCTGTGCATTTACTTCACCTGCGTTATTGATTACAGTCTCATTTGAGCTTTCCCAACGCACGTCACATGCACCGAACTGTGATTCATAGTTGTCGATAAGTACGAGATCCGAGTCAATTGTGTTCTCGTCTGCATTCTCGCCCTTGATTGTATCAAACGGGAATGCCGCAATCTCTGCTGCGAAATCTGCCTCTCTGTCAATCACTCTGTATGTACATCCGTAGAACCCGAGCTTTGTACCTGTTGCATACACACGGTATGTGTGCCCCGGCTCAACTGTAAAGCTTGTGCTTTGTGTTGTCTTTTCAGCAAAAGTTATTCCGTTAAAGTCTGCTAATGCTGTGCCGTTGTCTTCAATAAAGAATTGCTTATTGGCATTCACCTGGTACATTACATCAAGCTTACCCTCTGCAATTGTATCATCGCAGACAAATTCATAGTATGTACCTGTACCGTCTGCCGGCTTCGGGTTTGCTGCACCGTAAATTCTTCCTACCGACTGCACATCACCAAAGGTCTTTGAATCTTCCTTATAGGTCCATGTATCTGCACCTAAGTTTAAGATGATTCCGGGGATACCTGTATCAATTGATGTTACCTCTGAAGTTGTTTTTCCTGCAACCGATATTGAATCGTTAACAAGATATGAAATACTTACGCTTTCTGCAATAGATGTCATCGGCATTGATGATGCAAGCATCATTGCAGACAATGCTGCTGCGATTATTTTCTTCATTCTAAAAAATCCTCCTTGTAGTAAAATAATCTGATTAATGATTATTTTACCACAAGGAGGTATAAATTTGCCACTGTATTTAGGATATTTTATACTGATTTATTGTGGAATTATTTTTTCTAAAGCTGCCGTAACCTCTGACTTTGTCATTACACGGGTTGTATCTATTGTATTTACTCCGTTTATGTTTTCTATCGCAAATATTCCGTCCTCATATAACCTTGTAATATAGCTCTGTACATAAATCGGAATATCCGTATAATCAATTTCGGGAATAGTGTAACACTTTTTACGATACGCCCAGTATTCATATTCATCTTCTGCATATAACTCACGTCCGGCAAAGGTTGCAAACAAATATACCGTAAGTGCCGAATCCGGATAGAAAAGTCCAATATAATCCTTTGTAAGGATTATTCCGTTGTCAACAAGGGCATCTGTATATTTGCTCTTTGCATCCGAAAAATACTTTGATGTATTTGTCGGCACAAGTCCCTTTAACCTTGCATATTCCTCTATAAAATAATCCCTTGTTGCAAGCTCCGGTGACGCAAGCATTTTCAATGCACGCTCGCTCTTCACCCATGTACAGCTTATATCGGGGATATATTTTCCCATATCCTCTGCCACTACTGCCATATATCCGCCTATATTGAAGCCGCCTATGCTCACGCCGTTTATTTCTACCGTAATATCGGTATAAATGACCTTATCATCAGGAAGCACAACAGCTTTATCGGGCATCATTTCCTTATCGGGGTTATACCTTGCATATGCAATTCTTGCCTCTTCGTCAAAGCTCACATCAAAGCCGATGCTTTCAAGGTCACGCACTAAAATAATAGTTTTTCCGCTGACGGAATATGCATTTATTGCATTGCCATTCATTGTGGTGACAATATCCGTTGTGATAATCGAATTATACACCTCACCAATACGGTCCTCCTTAGCCAATACAATATCTGCACCTGCCCTTGCCGCCGCAAAGTATGCCTTTGAATCCCTCGGAGCATGCACTACTATATCATTGCCCTTAAATGCACGGCTGTCTATAGCTTTCACCTCCGATGAAGCATAAATATGTACGGTGTTTTCTATATTGTCAAATATATTTGCACCGGTATTCTTAATCCCGTCCGGAATTGTCACTTCACTCAGCTTTGTCCCCGCAAATGCCATTGACCTGATGTATTCTATAGATTCGGGAAGTGTCAGAGTAGTAAGCGATGTGTTTCTGAATGCGGAATTGCCTATATCCTTAACTCCCTCCGGCAAGCTCACCTCACAAAGAGCAGTACAGTCCACAAATGCACTCTCTCCTATAGTGGCAATATTTCCGTGCAATGTCACAGAAGCAAGGGAACTGCAGCCTATAAAGGTGCTTTCACTTATTGCATTCATTGCTTCGGGAATTATAACTGACTTTAAAGCCTTACACTCCTTAAACGCATTCAGCTCAATATTACTCACACCCTGCGGAAGCTCTATATTTTGTAGTGACGTACAGTTCTCAAATGCACTTTCCTGTATCTGCTTCACGCTCTCCGGAAGTGTTACCTCCTCCAGAGCAGTGCAGCCCTGAAACATCTGCTTATATACCGTTTCAAGTCCCTCGCCTATTTCTATGCTTTTAAGTGCGGTACAATTCATAAAAAACTCCTCGCCATAGCTTGATGACGTAAAGCCCGGCATACGCACGGTCTGCAAATTTTCACATGACCTGAACGCTCCGGTTCCAAGTACAAAAGGCTCGTCGGGAGTATCTATCACGACACTGCTTATATCCGTAGTTTCAAAAGCATACTTTCCTATTTCTTTAATATTTTTTCCGATTCTTAATTCTTCCGTCACTCCGACTTCGTCAAAAGCACCCGAACCGATATACTCTGCTTCCCTGAGATACAGTCCGTCAATAACAAGCTTTGAACACCGACAAAACGCTGAACTCTCTATTCTTTTTATACCCTCCGGAATATTTATATCTGTCAGACTACTGCATTCATAAAATGCACTCTGTCCGATTCTTTCTACGCTGTCAGGTAAAACAACTCTTTTTAAATCGTCGTTTTCCTTGAAGATTTTTCCCATAATATTTTTTACTCCATAGGGAACTGTCGCAACTCCGTTTTCGGATATCTTACATTTTAACAGATTTTTATTTATAACTGTCGTTTCCGGAAGTGTTTCATACCAGGGAGTGTCTTTTATACTGCTGCATATGTATTCCACACCCTTGGGAATTTCTATCTCCTTTAATGCAGTGCAGTCATAAAAGGCATTTTCGGGAAGCTCCTTCAATCCGTCCGACAGCACCACCCTTTCAAGGTTTGTGCAATCATCAAACAGATATGTGCCTATTCCCGTAACCGAATCCGGCATAATTACAGATTTTATACTCGGAGAAAATGCCTGATTATAGATAAACTCGGTCCCCTCCTTTATCTTCGCTTCATACGGTTCTTCTCCTGTATAGCATTTTAACAGCACATTCCCTTGATAATACTCATTGTCAAGATTTTCGAACCATATTGTTTTATCAAACGCATTGTAGCCTACATACTCTATATTTTCGCCCATTGAGATACTGTGCAGCCTCGTACAATCATAGAATGCATAATCCCCTATGCTTCTGACTGTTTCGGGAATTGTTATTTCTTTCAAACGGTGACAATACTTGAATGTCCCATTTTTAAGTTCTGTAAGCGATTCGGGGAGCTTTATACTAATGAGGTTCGATTCTGCAAAAGCACTGATTCCTATTTTCGTTACTGAATCGGGAATTTCTATATACTCAAAGCCGTCCGAATCATAAAACGCACTGCTTCCTATATATTCCAGACCGTCATTTAAGATAAATTCCTTTGCGGATACCCTCATAAATGCACCGCCCGCAATGCCCGTAAAGTCACCGTCTAAAATAATTCTGTCCGCATATCCGTAGTTGCCTGTCAACGGCAGGTCTGACCTCTTAATCACACCGCTTCCCGTTATATGCCATACTTTTTCATTATTCACTTTAGTTTCTGTTACAATCACTCCGCTTTCTTCTGCATATACCAGAACAACCGCCATAGCCAAAGCCATTGATAAAATCAGTAAAACTGATATGATTTTCTTCATTTTTACCCCTCCTGTGCTATCAGCTTTTCAAGTGCCGCCGTTACCTCTGATTTAGTCATAACTCGGTTTACGTCTATTGTATTTACTCCGTTGATGTTTTCTGTAGCAAATATTCCTGCCTTATACATCTTAGTAAGATAACTGCGGATGTAGTATGAAATATTGTTATAATCAATTTCGGGAACTGTATAGCATTCCTTTTCCCATGCAAGTCTTTCATATGCTTCTCCATATACCGCACGGCCTGCATAGGTAGCAAACAGATATACCGTCATACCCGAATCGGGATAGAGAAAACCGTCATGCTCACGCTTTTGTATAATATTCCTTTCAACCAGCACATCTGCATACGGACCTCTTGCATCTGCAAAGTATCTTGATTTTTCCCAATTACTGTCCGCAGAATATCCCTTAACTCTTGCAAGCTCGTTAATGAAATAATCAAGCGTTGCCATACCCTCAAAGGCACTCATCCTCAGCGTAAGCTCGTACTGTACCCATGTACAGCTTATATCAGGAACATATCTTCCCATATCCTCTGCCACTACTGCCATATATCCGCCTATGTTATAGCCTGCAAGCTCTACATCATTTATTTTTACGGTAATATCGGTATAAATCACCTTATCGTCAGGCAGAGCAACTGCATTTGTTATATTCGTTGCCTTGTCCGGATTATAGCTTGCCTCTGCCACTCTTGTTTTCTCGTCAAAGCTCACATCAAAGCCGATATTTTCAAGGTCACGCACAAGAATTATCGTCTGCCCGTCAATCGAATAGGCATTGATTTCATTGCCGTTCATTGTTGTTTTAACATTCGTTTCAATCAGCGTACCGTAAACCTCGCCAATGCGGTTTTCTTTCGTTTCAACAATCTCCACACCGCATTTTGCGGCAACTCCGTATGCAACGGAATTTTTAGGAGTATGCACTGTTATTGTCACGTTACCATATTTGTATTTTTTGAATGCATTAGTGTCAATATCCTTTACAGTTGACGGAACATATATATTTATATCCCTCTTATTTTCAATTACCAGCTCCTCACCTATTTCCTGTACGCTCTCAGGTATTATCAGCTCTTCTATATTGCAATCCTCAAATGCAGAATCACCTATAATTTCAAGCCCGTCGGGGAGTGTTATGCTTTCAAGTCCCGAAAAGATAAATGCACCGCTACCCAATTTTTTTGTCCCTTTCGGAAGCTCAATTGACTTTAAGTTACAGCATGTTCTGAAAGCAAATTCCTCTATCACAAGTCCGTCAAAAACAGCATCCTCAAAAGTAACCTTATTTATTCTTGTCGGATTAATCCTGCCGTCACCTGAAAATGCACTTGCGCCTATTGTTTTTATGCTTGATGGTATATATACTTCTCTGATATCTTCATTCGCCTCGCATATACTACCCATAATATGCTCTGCACCGTCAGGTACCTTTGCAAGTCCGTTTTCGTCCGGTACAAGCTTTATAACCGTACCGTTTATAACCGTAGTTTCTTCAAGATTTCCATACCACGCCGTCCCTTCAAAAGCCTGTTTGATTTTCTTTATTCCCTTGGGAATTTCAAGGCTTCTGAGCGACCCGCAATAGGAAAAGGTTAATAAGGGAAGCTCTGTCAGACTTTCCGACAAACGCACACTTTCAAGCTCGTTACAGCCCTCAAATACTCCTCTGCCAATTTTTGTAACCGAATCGGGCATATACACCGATTGGAGCTTATCGCAATTTCCAAAAGCATTGTCTCCGATTTCAACCACAGAATCAGGTATCTCCACAGTTTCCAGCACATCACAATACTCAAATGCTCCCTCATAAATCATAGTTGTACCTTCGGCAATTTTTACATGTGACTCATCTGCTCCCTTGTAGTCCAGAAGTACCTTTCCTACATAAATCGGTCTTTGAGCATTTTCCAGCCATTCATTGTCATCAAAAGCATATTCACCGACTTTTTCTACAGTATCAGAAAATACTATGCTTTTAAGATTATAGCATCTGTAAAATGCAAAAACACCTATCTCTTTAAGACCATGATTTAACACAACTGATTCAAGTCCATAGCATTCATTAAATGCCTCGTAGCCGATTTCTGTAATATCGCCCTCGATTGTAACCGACTTAATATCGTGTTCTACCTTGTCGTCCATTGCATTATCACCGTTTACGGCTGCACGCAGTGCTTCTCTTGTCACAGCTCCGCTGCCTGTAATATACAGCTCGCCCGTTTCCTCGTTAAAGGTCATATCAAGCCCATCATATGTAACAGCCTGTGCTGTAGTAAGAGCAGCTGCAAATACAATTACTGCTGTAAGTATTAATTTTATAAGATTTTTCATATAATTTCCCACCTGCTTTTTTTATTTCATTTTATCCCTCACACTGTAAAAAGTCAATACTTTTTGCATGAACTGCCAACAAATTGACATGAACTGCCATTCTTATTCCTGAACACACAAAAAAGGAGACGTTAACATCTCCTTTCTCATATCGGCTCCAAATACGCCGTATTCATAAATTCTTCTTCAGCCATGTACCGATTTCCACC
Source organism: Clostridia bacterium (assembly GCA_045542415.1). Lineage (GTDB taxonomy): Bacteria > Bacillota > Clostridia > UBA1381 > UBA1381 > UMGS1958. Next base: position 9,164 of record JAZQKZ010000091.1, on the reverse strand, counting down.
TGCACCTCTTCAAAGTTTGTTTCATGGAGCAGATTATGCCTTGCACCGTTGAATATGTGCAATACTGCATTTGCGTGACCGCTTTCTATAAATCTGTCATATACTCGCTGTGTTCCCTTTCCGTAGTCACCCACCGCATCCTCACTGCCTGCAATTATCATTATCGGCAGATTTTTTGGTACGTTGTCAAACGTCGCATCAAAATCACATTTCATTACCGTTGAAAGCAGAGTATAAAATCCGTTTAACGTAAACATATAATTAAACTTTTTATCCTCTAAATATTCACGGATTTTGCTCTCGTCACGGGTTACCCAGTCATAATTGGTTTTCATCGGAAGAAATTTCAGCACCTTACCGCCAAAAATCACATTCTGTGCCGCCGCACTTCTGAACTCTCCGCCCTTTTGCGTGATTTCGTTTCTCAATACCTTGAGCGACTGTGCTATCAGCTGCAACGGCACATCTCCCGTACCCGCAAGAATAACACCGTCAATATCACGGTAACGTGAAATATAGAGCCGCGTCTGAAAAGAACCAAAGCTGTGACCGTATATAAATAACTTACGCTTTTTATATCTCTTGCGTGCATACTTTGTGAGGGTACGCATATCCATTACCAGAAATTCCGAGCTGTCCGGGTCAGTGAAATATCCAAGCTCACCCTCCGGGGCAGTATCTCCGTGTCCTATACACTCCGCACCGACTACATAAAAGCCATAGGCACACATAGTCTGTGCAAAGCGGTTATACTGTCCCATATGCTCCTGCATACCATGAACTATCTGCAAAATCCCTTTTATTTTACCCTCCGGAATCCATTCTGTTGCAGATATAGTATCTCTGCCGTTTGATGACGGATATGTGAAATGCTTTATTTTCATTTTGTTTTCACCTCGATTGTAGATGGGGATTGTGAAATAAGATAAATTACGGTTCAGCGGTCTTGGCTGATGGTCATTGTAGGGGCGATTCACAAATCGCCCCTACATTTTCAAATCACGCCACATAAACCATAATTTACAATATATATTATATACAGATTAAGCTGTCGGCTATGCCGACAGCTTAAATTTTTTATAACTTTTCAACACCAAGCATAACCTTTTCGCCGTTGATGTTCCATTCTTTCATTTCCGCACCATCACACGCTACTGCAATTTCGTCAGCAAGCACCTGTGCCTTGATGAAGTCTGCGTTATTAATAAGAATCTCACGGATCTTTTCGTTACCGTTCTCATATACCTTGATATGATCCATAACCTCGAAGCCTGAATCCTTACGCATTGTCTGGAGCTTTGAGATAACCTCTCTTACAAAGCCCTCCTCAACAAGCTCATCAGTAAGCTTAATATCAAGCACTACAGTGATACCGTAGTCACTGTCTGATACATAGTCCTCTGACTTGACAGCCTCGATTAAAAGGTCCTCTCTTGAAAGAACCTCCTTAACGCCCTCAACCTCGATTGTAAGCGTATCTGATGCATTAAGCTCTGCCATTGCCTCGGCACTGTTTACATTTGCCAAGATTTCTCTTACAGCATTGATGTTCTTACCAAAACGTCTGCCGAGAGTCTTTAACTGCGGCTTGAAGCTGTATGAAGCAAATGCCGATACATCGTCAACAAACTCTACGTTCTTAACGTTCAATTCGCCCTTGATGATATCCTTATAGAATTCCTTAAGCTCTGTATCAGCCTTTACATAAAGATTTGCAAGTGGCTGACGCTGCTTCATATTTGATGTATTACGGCACGCACGACCAAGTACTACAATGTCAAGTACCTCGCCCATTCCTGCCTCAAGCTCTGCATCAATCTGTGCTTCGTCATATACCGGGAAGTCGCAAAGGTGGATTGACTCCGGAGCATCCTTGTCAATTTCTCTTACTAAGTTCTGATAGATATCCTCTGTCATGAACGGAATCATCGGAGCTGCTGCCTTACAGAGAGTTACAAGTGCAGTGTATAATGTCATATACGCATTAATCTTGTCCTGCGGCATATCCTTTACCCAGAAACGACCTCTTGAAAGTCTTACATACCAGTTCGACATTTCATCAACGAACTTGTCAAGCACCTTTGCTGTTTCTGTAATCTTGTAGTCATTTAAGTACTCATCTACAAGCTTAACTGTTGTATTTAATCTTGATAAGAGCCACTTATCCATTACAGATAACTTATCGTAATCAAGAGTATGCTTTGTTGCATCAAAGTTATCGATATTTGCATAGAGTACAAAGAATGCGTATGTGTTCCACAATGTACCCATGAACTTTCTCTGTCCCTCGGTAACTGCCTTATCGTGGAAACGGTTCGGCAGCCAGGGCGCACTGTTACTGTAGAAATACCAACGGATTGCATCCGCACCGTGAGTTTCTAAAGCATCAAACGGGTCAACTGCATTACCCTTTGACTTTGACATCTTCTGACCGTTCTCGTCCTGAACGTGACCTAATACAATTACATTCTTATACGGTGCCTTGTTGAAGAGAAGTGTTGACTCTGCTAAAAGCGAATAGAACCAACCTCTTGTCTGGTCAACCGCCTCACTGATAAAGTCAGCCGGGAAATTTTCCTCAAAGATTTCCTTGTTCTCAAACGGATAGTGCCACTGTGCGAACGGCATTGCACCTGAGTCGAACCAACAGTCGATAACCTCCGGAACTCTCTGCATCTGCTTACCACAGTCCGGACACTTGATTGTCACAGCATCGATAAACGGTCTGTGAAGCTCAATATCATCAGGACAGTTATCGCTCATTGACTTCAATTCCTCAATTGAACCGATTGCATGACGGCAGCCGCACTCACACTCCCAGATGTTAAGCGGCGTTCCCCAGTATCTGTTACGGCTAAGACCCCAGTCCTGTACATTTTCAAGCCATGAACCGAATCTACCCTCGCCGATAGTCTTAGGAATCCAATTGATTGTCTTGTTATTCTTAATAAGGTCATCCTTAACAGCTGTCATCTTGATAAACCACGAATCTCTTGCATAGTAGATAAGCGGTGTATCACATCTCCAACAGAACGGATAGCTATGCTCGAACTTGGGAGCGTTGAATAATAATCCACGCTTGTCAAGGTCCATAAGCACTTCCTTGTCTGCGTCCTTACAGAACACGCCCGGCCATAATGTATCCTCTGTTAAGCAGCCTGCACCGTCAACTCTCTGTAGGAACGGAAGGTCATACTTTCTTCCCACATTTGAGTCGTCCTCACCGAATGCCGGTGCGATATGAACAATACCTGTACCGTCTGTCAATGTTACATAGTTATCGCAGGTTACATAATAAGCTTTCTGCTTCAGATTCTCTGCCGGATAAAGTCCCTCATATTCTATACGCTCAAGGTCAGTACCTACATAAGTTGCAACTGTCTCATACTCTGTCTCCGGGAAGTTTGAAGCTACAAGCGCCTCTGCCAAGATATAGTATGTGTCCTCAACCTTAATCTTTACATATGTCTCATTCGGGTTTACACAAAGTGCAACGTTTGACGGTAAAGTCCAGGGTGTTGTTGTCCATGCGAGGAAGTATGTGTTATCCTCACCCACTACCTTAAACTTAGCTGTAGCAGAGCGTTCCTTAACGTCCTTATATCCCTGTGCAACCTCGTGTGATGAAAGCGGAGTTCCGCATCTCGGACAGTACGGTACAATCTTATAGCCCTTGTATAAGAGTCCCTTTTCCCATATTGTCTTTAATGCCCACCACTCCGACTCGATAAAGTCGTTATGATATGTTACATACGGGTCGTCCATGTCTGCCCAGAATCCTACTGTACCTGAGAAATCCTCCCACATACCCTTGTACTTCCATACAGATTCTTTACACTCCTGAATAAACGGCTCTAAGCCGTAGCTTTCAATCTGCTCCTTGCCCTCGATACCTAACTTCTTCTCAACCTCAAGCTCAACCGGGAGACCGTGTGTATCCCAGCCTGCCTTACGGATAATCTTTGCACCTTTCATTGTGCGGTAACGCGGAATCATATCCTTGATTACTCTTGTTAAAACGTGTCCGATATGCGGCTTACCGTTTGCTGTCGGCGGGCCGTCATAGAATGTGTAAACAGGACCGTCCTGCTTTGAATCGATTGACTTCTGGAAAATGTTATTATCTTTCCAGAACTTTTCAACCTGTTTTTCTCTCTCAACAAAGTTGAGATCTGTAGAAACTTTCTTGTACATAAGACTTTCTCCTTTCTTTAAACGGGATAATATATAAGAATTTTTGAAGAAAATTTTCCAAAACTATTATCTATTATCTGTTATCTCTTATCTAAGAAAATAAAAAGCCTTTGTCTCTGTACGCTGAGACAAAGGCATAATTCCTTTGTTTAACCACTCGACATACCAACATATGCGTTCGCTGTTACGGGCGAAATCCGGCAGTGCTTAATCGATTGCTCTTTCAGCACGGCAGCTCCGGAGTGATATTCGTCTGCCTGTTACTAATCACTATGCTCACACCGTCCATAGCTCGCTTTGCATTTTCACAAACAACTACTGTCTCCATCTATGCTTTTGTTATTATTTAACTATGTTATGAATTATATCACACTAATTTTAATCTGTCAAGCACCAAAATAACAATTTACTACATATCGCCTGCCATTTTCTTGATTGAATCGCATATTGATGCTATTCTTGTTTTCTGTGCCTCTATTTCTGACTTCAATGTCAGCATCTCACGGTGCTTTTTGGCATGCTCCTCGTCAATCTGCTTCGACAGCCGCTGTGCATCAAGCTTTGCTTTTGCTATTATATTCTCCGCCTCTGCCTCGGCATTTGCACGGATTGACTGTGCCGTATCCTTTGCTACACTCAGTGCATTATCCATTGTAGCCTCAATAATCTTATAATGCTCAAGAGACTCTGTGAGAAGAGTTATTTTATCCTTCATCTTCTGATTTTCTTTCATCAGTATCTCATAGTCATGGATAACCGCATCCAGAAAATCATCCACCTGTTCTACATCGTAGCCTTTGATTTTCTTTTCAAATTCCTTATTCTGAATATCAATCGGACGAAGCATACTATCTCCCCTTTCACATTAAATATACTTCAACAGCTCTATATGTATTCTTCCGCTTCTGGTTTCTCCCGTAACCTTTGAGGCAATAAATCTGCCATAACCTCTTATCGAAAGCAAATCTCCCTCTTTTACGGGCTTTGATACGTCTTCACAGTGACGGTGATTTATATTCACCTTTCCGCCCCGTATCAGATTTGCAGCAACAGAGCGTGATACTCCTGCTGCCGCACCTGCAACAGCATCCAGACGCATTGACGCACATACTGCACTGATTTTTTGCAGCTTAGGCTCAGGGACATCTATTTCAGATATTTCCGAAATCTCTATTTTAACACCCTGATTACCTATTTTTCGTACGTTAGTCTTTATATATTGTGCTATATCCTCGCATACATATGCATAAGCCGTCTTTGAATCAACTATTATATCACCCGTCTTGGATCTGTCAATTCCAAGAGACATGAACGTGCCGAGATAGTCTCTGTGATTAAGCTCTCTGCCTATACCGCTTTCGATTTTCAGTACCTTTATCGGAAAGCTCTGTGCAGATGCCTCCTCCCATTCAGGGAAAACACCCAGCATTTTTCTCTCGCTTTTCTCATAGCCGCCGAACTTCATTACATTGTATCCGTACGGGGTATGAAACTCATCCTCAATCACAGCAAGCTCTCCGCCGTCAAGGAAATCCGAAAAACGTGCACTTGCATATTTATCACATAAACGGAACAAATCGCCCGTTTTTGCTATAAGCAGCTTATCTGATGAATCAATCATTGTTATTATATCTCGAATTACTGAAAATCTTTAAGTAACCCTTCGGAGCGCATATATACATTTCCTTTGAAAGCTCATCAAAGCTGTAGTCCAGGACATATGCAACACCGTCAATGAAATCAAGAATTCGCAGTATGTCATTTTTGGGCATGCCCTTCAAATCAATAACCACCGCATACGCATTCATGATATAATCCGCGATATTATTTGTATCTTCAACATTTTTTGGAGTGAATTTATACAGACCGCTAACGTTCTGCTTATGTACCTTATCTCCAAACATACTGGTTACATTGTTGCCGTTTTTCTTCTGTGCAGGAGCTTCCTTAGGCTTTCTCGCACCAAATACCTTTGCACGGTTCTTCTCTGCCTGCTCTGCTCTTGCATATGAGCCGTTTGTTCCGTATATTTTGTCAAACCTCTCATAATCCTCTTTGGAATATCCCTTGCTGTCTCTTGTCTGACGGCTCTTCTTCGGTGCTTCTTCCATATATTCTTCACCGCCCTCATCCTCGTAATAATCATCTTCCGTATCACGCTTGCGTTTCTTTGAGATTCTGCTCTTGAGACGGGACTTTTTCTTTGCCTTATACTCAGCATTGTCATCCTCGTCCTCATACTCCTCGTCCTCTTCATAATCCTCATCGCCGTCATCATATTCAGCCTTTTTATTTGCATTTCTTTCCTGCCATGATGCTCTTGCATTTTTTACGAATGCTGAAACGCCATTTATAATATTGCTCGAAAGAGACAAATCTCTCTCTTCCTTGTCCTCATACTCTTCGTCATATTCATTAGTCAAGCTGTCATCATAAGTGTAATCGTCATCATATCTGTCTCTTCCCTTGAATGCTACCATTGTTTTCCTCCCTTAATAATTACCGTAATCTCTTGCCCCGAAAATTGCGCTTCCCACACGAACCATATTGGAACCACATTCTATTGCTGTTTCAAAGTCACCGCTCATACCCATAGAAAGATAGTCCATTGACACGTTTTCATATGTCTTGCTTGCGGTTTCGTCAAACAGCCTTTTCATATTCTTAAAATGCAGTGCATTGTCAGCCTCGTTGTCACTCCTGGGAATAATTGTCATCAATCCCCTTACCTTTACCCTTGTGAGCTTTGCTGCATACTCAAGCAGTTCGGTCAGTTCATTTTCACTTATTCCTGACTTTGTCTCCTCATTGGCAATATTTACCTGAATGAGAATATCCATGCTCACTTCCTTAAGCACTGCCTGACGCTCTATTTCGTCCATCAGCTTTATTGAATCCACACTGTGAATCATACTGCATTTATCTATAACATATTTAACCTTATTGGTTTGCAGATGGCCTATGAGATGCCAGCTTGCAGGAAGTACATCATCAAATTTATCCCTGACCTCCTGCGGCTTGTTTTCACCTATGTCACACGCTCCTGCTCTTATTGCCTCATTCATCATATCGGGAGAATGTGTTTTGGTTACTGCAACCAGCACTATATCATCAGCATTTCTGCCGCTTCTCTCTGCGGCAGCGGCTATTTTTTTCTCTACCGCTCTCAGATTTTCTGCTATACTCATTGTCTGTCACCTACCACAATCCGTTCTGCCGTTGAAAGCTTGTTGTTTGCATTTTCGTCAGACTGTATTATGGAATATCCTTCCTCTGTATCGGTATAAAGTACATCCACCTCACATTCAAACGTCTGCGAGCCTCCCTGTGCAATAACCTTATATTGGTTGTTTTCAACTGCTCTTATTGCATGCGTCGGCACCTTATAGCCGGTATAGCTTTTAAATATTATATCAACATCCGCTTCGCGGTACGAAAATACACTTTCAACATACGTCGAGCAACGTATCAGAACAAGCATGTTATTCTGTGCATCAGGCGCGGAAATATAAGTAATAACGCCTTTAACCTCTGCATTTGCCATATTCTTGAATCTGAGCGTTACGCTTGTATTCTCTTCACACTCTCCTGCACTGTCCTTATTCACCACCGCAAGAGTGTACCAGACATGATTGTTCATAACCTTGCATATCGGGTCGCCCGTTTCCACCTTCATACCGTAGGTGTCTTCTCTTTCGGAAAGCTTTAACCCCTGTATATATTCCGGTGTATATTCCTCAATTCTTTCAGGCTGAAGAACCGATTCAAGTCCGTCGAGATATGTAGAAAACACACCTGATATTTCAGTATATATTTCCGTTTTATCAAGACCGATTTTCCCCTCTGCCATACGTTTTTGCTCTTCAAGTGAGCCTATTCCGTCATCAGAAGTATATTCACCGTCCTCACGCAGGGCATTTATGGCGTATCTTGTTTCCCTTATCTGTTCAATATCGTTTTCCTCAGCGTAATCATAAATTTCCGACACTCTTGACATTATATCATTTTCAAGTGATCCGGAATCGCTTTTGTGAAGCACGCTCTTGCTTGCTGCTCTGTATGCTTCTGTAAGCTTTGTATCAATCATTGAAAGCTCTTTCAATGATTCCTCATCAACGCTGCCTTTAAATACGGTTGCCACAAGAGCGTCACGGGAAACTCTGTTTCCCTCAGCAACATTAAAATATGCCGTACCATCTGTTCTGGCATAATATGTCACTTCATCTCTTACAATAAAGCCTTTTGTTGAAACACTGTTCTCGATAGTAGTCACCTCTGCTTTTTCGGTAAGAATTCCCGATTCAGCAACACGCATTGCTATACAGAAGACTACAAACAATATTGATACAACTATTATTGCAATGTATTTCTTCATACTTTATTTCCTTTATAGTTATAGATACTATTATTATACAATTTTTCTACAAAAATTTCAAGGGTTTTTGCGAAAATAATTGCGGTTTTTCTTGGATTTTTCTTGATTTTTGGGCTTTTTTTCTGTTTTTAGTTTAACATATGTATAGAATTTGGAATATAGGGGGGATTTTTCTGTGTGATAAGGGAATTATGATTTAAATTGATTGATTCCGATAAATTATGGTTTAGCGGTCTTGTTAGCACTTGTTCGAGCGACGCTGTGGGGCTTTGCCCCTTTGATATTTTGAGGTAATTGTTTATTTCGGTAATCCCCCAGTTCATTTTCTGTCCGCAGCAACAGAAAACGAACCAAAAGAATGCTGTTAAAGGCTTTCCCCCTTTAAAATCCCCCTTGCCATGCGTCTCGGCAGCCAAAGGCTGCAATTGAAATGTGTCGGTGTAAATTTGCTTGTTTTTTTGAGTAAGCTTTGCCTTTTGATTCAAAAGAGTACCTACGTCAGCAAATGGTTTAGCCTCGTTTTAATTGATTGAATCTTTTGGTAAAGCGCAGCGGGAGATTTTAAAGAGGGAGGGGCGTCCCCTCTTTAACGGCA
>JAZQKZ010000090.1:0-2523 GCA_045542415.1 Clostridia bacterium | reverse complement strand
CACATCATAGAAATACCACTTGCTGCTATCGGTAACATCAGTAAAGCGATTGAGCTTTGTAAAGTTTTCATTTACATACTCTTTATCAGCATTTCTGCCTGTTGCTCTGTTTACAACAGTTACAACCTCTGCACGTGTGATGTTGTTATCACCTCTGAAAGTACCGTCTGCATAGCCATTAAGCCAACCGATATTTTTAGCAAAAGCGATTTCTTTTACCGCCCAATAGCTACTTGAAACATCGGTATATTTTACAGATGTTGATGTGTACTTAACATCATTAAAGAGGTCATAATATCTAACCGTCATAGCAATAAATTCAGCTCTTGTTACCTTGTTATCGGGACGGAAAGTGTTATCTGTATAACCCTTAATAATTCCGTACTTTTCAAGATATGAAACATAGCTTGCATACCACGCCTTTTTGGAAATATCCTTAAAGTCGGTTGATGTGCCGGAAATCTTTTCGCCTTTTTCCTCTGCAATAAGTCTTGCAAAGATTGCTGCCGCTTCGCTTCTTGTCATATCCCCGTCAGGTCTGAAAGTGCTGTCGGGATAACCAAAGATATACGCAGAATGTTTTTTGCCCGGTAACATTACAACGCCGTTTGCGTCTGTTGTACCTGTAATTTCGTTTCCGCTTCTGTCTTTGAGAACTACTGTATAATCAGCTTTTGCTTTGCCGGAAGATGTTACGGTAATAGTATAATAATTATCGTCCGTGAGCTTCTTTCCTGTGGGGAGTGTCAAAGTTGCCTTTGTAGTGGAAACGGATTTTGAAACACTTACAGTCTTACCGTCTTTATCAACGATTTTTACTGTGGTAGAAACATAAGAGCCGCCGCCACCGCCACCGCCGGAGCTTGAAGGTCTGGAAGTGCCGCCACCGCCGCCGGAAGATTTAACAGGTAATGTTACTTTGCCGTTTGCGTCCGTTGTACCTGTCTTTGATGTGGTTTTATCTGCGATTGTAACAGATACACCCTTAACAGCTTTACCGTCGTTATCGGTAATTGTAGCCGTTACCTGATTAGATGTTGTGAGTGTATGGGTTTCGGGGAGGGTGATATATACCTTGCCGTCCTCGATTTTAACAAATGCGTCTGTGATAACACCCTTTGTATCATTCAAAGCGACTTTGTATAGAGTAGTTACAGTTTCGCCCGGCTTATCTTCTTTGCCGTCGCCGTCTGTATCTTCACCCGGTTTTTCTTCTTTATCGGTTACGCCGGAATTACCCTCGTTATCGGTAATATCCTCTGAAAGCGGAGGAACAACAATTTTTCCGTCTGCGTCGGTTTTGCCGCTTACGGATTTTGGTGCTGCCGTTTCTGTATCAGCAGTATTGTCCGATTCTGTACTTTCGTCGGCTTCAGCTTTTGGAGCTTCGGAAACAGTTACAGAAACATCTTTTGCAGGGGTTTTATCTGCTTTATTTGTTACAGTTACGGTAATTCTGTTGCTATGAACAATTAAAGTTTCAGCCGGAAGAACAACGGAAATTGAATTATCCTCATTCAAAGTGAGTGAAGCATTTTCAATAACCTTGCTTTCATCAGTAACAACAATTTCAAAGCCTGTCAGTTCGCCGTAGCCGTTAACATCTGTAATATCAAATGTTGTCGGAGGTATAACCGCCTTACCGTCTGCGTCTGTGAGATTTGTTTCTGTTCTCTCGGTGTTGTCTTTTACTGTAACACTCATATCCTTAACAGCCTTATTTTCGCTGTCGGTTACGGTTACAATGATTCTGTTAGCAATGTCAATTACCTTATCAGTCGGAAGCTCAATATTGATTTTACCGTCTGCGATTGTAACAAAGGCATTTTCGATAACTGCCTTTTCATCAGTAACAAGAATATTAAGGCCGTTTACGGTTGCTTTACCGTCCTTGTCGGTCTTATCCTCTGAAAGAGGGGGAACAACCATTTTACCGTTTTCATCAGTTACGCCGCTTCTGTTATTTTCCGTTACATCAATAACCTTAACTGTCATATCCTTAACTGCTGCACCGTCCTTATCAAGAACAGTTACACAAATTCTGTTAGAATAATCAATCAGGTTTTCAGCCGGAAGAAGAACGGAAATTGTATTATCATCATTGAGAGTTACAAAAGCATTTTCAATCTGCTTTGCTTCATCATTGACAATAACATTAAATCCATTTACATTTACTTTACCGTCTTTATCGGTATAGCCGGAATTTACAGGGGGTACGGTTAATTTGCCGTATCTGTCGGTTAAGCCTTTTTCAATGTAATCTTTATCCGCAATAACAATTACGGAAACATCTTTTTGAGGCTCGCCATTCTGATTTGTGATAGTGATAATAGCAGGGCTGTCCTTTGTGAGAATTAAACCGTCGGGAAGGTCAACCACAACATTATTACTTTCGCCGATTTTAATATCGCAGTTTGGAATGATAACATTGTATTTATCGGTTACGCTTACAACATAAGTATTTTTAACCTCGTTATTTTCGTTTCCGATTGTGCCGTTATCGTCGCCTGTGCTGCTCTGATT
>JAZQKZ010000089.1:0-12645 GCA_045542415.1 Clostridia bacterium | reverse complement strand
GACTTAACATTCTTGACGTCACTGTATGCCTCATTGGTAGCTTTGTCCTTTGAAGAAACTACAACATTGTATTCTCCTTCGGCATCAAACAAAGCATTATTCAGACTGTAAGAATATTTATACCAAGTGCCGGCACTGTGGTCCAGAGTAACAGTATAATCGGTATCTTTAACAAGAGTCTTGCCGTTGAGCATTACGTCGCTTTGAGTAATCGTATCAGCATTGATTTCTATTACGGTAACGTTTTCCGAAACGTTCTGTACATAATAGTCTTTCAGAAGATTCTCAGTATAAGAATCCACAGTAAACACAGAACCTTCTCTGTTTACCGAAAAGCTGACAATCTTATCGCCTGAAGTGCAGTTTTTGGAATAAGTCTTTCCGTTTGCATCCTCAAGAGTTACAGCCGTGAAAGCGTTGCCCGCTTTATCCGTAACAACACAAGTTATGCCGTAAACACCGTCAGTATCGATGTTGCTTACCGTATATTTCTTTCCGTTAGTAATATCTTCAGTTTTGCCGATTTTAAGTGTTTTCAGCTCAAAGCCGCCGTCAACCATTACAACAGCTGTTAAGTTGGGTGAGAATACGTCAAAATTCTCGTCAGTTGCTGTAATGACAAAGCCTATATTGCCTTCGTCGTTATTCGCAGACTGGTCAGAAACGCCGGAAATAACAACTGCGGGGGCTGTTTTATCAATGATGAATTCCTGTGCTACAAAATCTTCAATTGAATTACCTGCCATATCGGTAATTTCAATATCAAATTTATACTTGCCATCATCTTTGTAAGCGATTGTTGCCGTATGAACATCGCCCGAGCTCTCCCATCCGCTGATTGCAGGCGAGGCCTCAAGAATTTTCACTCTCTCAGCAACGAAATTATGCTCTGTAACGGTAATCGTGGCAACACGCTCTTTGTTATAATAGTTTCCGTTTTCCGCTGCGTTGTTGTTATATACAACAGTAACCGTGGGAATAGTTTTATCAACCGTGAATTTTTCTGGAGCAATTGAGCTGCCGTAATTTACCGTTTCATTTTTGTTTTCGGCATTATCCGTAAATGAGATTTCAAAGGTATAGTCGCCGTCTGCCGAATAAGTGACGGTTGCTGTATATGTAGTCTCATCGAGATTTGTTTCATTAACGTTTTCCATCCAAACAACATTACTGTTCAAATCAACGATCTCAACTGTTGCACCGTCCTTGGTAATAACTGCAACAACATTTTCTGCACGGAAGTTGCGCTCTGTAATTGTAATTTCAGCTGTTCTGTCGGTGCGGAAATATTCAACGAATTCTTCGTCGTTTTCTGATTTATCATCGTCATATCTCACATCAATCAGAGGCTTAACGCTGTCAATTCCGAATACATAATAATCATAGCTCGTGTTACCGGCGCGGTCAGTAAGCTCAACAAGAAGAACCATATCGTTATGATTACCCGAAACAGAAAGCTGACCGTTTACGCTGTAAACAAGATTGTCGCCGTTTAAGCCTTCGGTAATTCTCCAGCCTTCGGTATCGCCGCTCAATCCTCCGTTATTGTTAACGGAAAGCTGCTTTTCAACTGTGGCAACGCCGTTTTCGATTACCGTCCACTTAACGAAGCGGATACCTGAATAAGAGTCCGTAACGTTTACATTGAAAACAAGATTACCCTCAGTGTTGTAAAGCGGAACAAGCTGAGAATCATCATAAGCCTTATCGGCATCAACAATCTGAGCAGTGCCGTTATATCTGTAGCTGTAGGCGTTGTTCTGCGTGCCGATTTTTTCGGGAGCGATAATTTCAATGCTCGAGGTTGTTGCATGCTTTGAAATGCTTTCAACGATTGAGCTGTTGGGATGAGAATAGCCCTTATACTCACCGGTTGTGACTATCTTATCGTCTGTGCAGTATACGCAATCATTGGGAGTATTGCCGATATTGTCGGTAGCGTAAGCATAAATCTGTCCCTTAAAGTTATCTTCTTTTCGGATTTCAAAGCTTACGCTGTTGTTGCTTCCGCTGACGGGCACATCAATGCCGCTGTATTTTACTTCTCCGTTTATATCCACAGCCTTGTAGGTTATGCTCTTTAAACCTGAAGCAACCGTTTCATCAGAGCCAACCAAATCCTCGGCATAAACGGTAACAACAACGGTTTCTTTGAAATAGAATCCGTAATCATCAACTAAGACTGCGCTGTAAAGGTCGGTTGCGGAATCCTTTTCAACATCAATGTTTTCGGAAAGGCTGAAGTCAAATCCTTTGATAACGGGAGAACTCTGATCAAGATAAACGACCGAGCTCTTTTCTGCTGCAGCGTTACACGAGTTATCGTATGCATTAACTTTTATTTCAAGAGTGCCCTTTCTCCAATCGACAACTTTTTGACCGTTTACCGTTTTTGCAGCGGTGTCAACCGCAAGTGAGTATACTTTTTCCGTAACCTCGGTTCCACTGAAATCGTCAAGCAGAACAACGGTATCGTTGACAGTTACTCTGACAGCATTGATGCCTGAGTAATATTTGCCGGCTACTACATCAGAAACAGTAAATTCAAAATTAAAATCGTTTTTAAGAATAGTTTCAGCAGGAGGAGTAATCGCACTGATTACAGGAGCATCGTTTTCGAGCATAAAGTAATCGAAGTTTTCAAGATTCGAATTTCCCGTAGTCACGGTAACTTCGGTTTGGTTGCCTGCATTGTCAGTAATCACAACCTTGATTGTACCCTTGAAATTATCGATAAGGTCGTTGTTTAAAGCGAATTCGTTTTCAACGCTGTTTTCTTCTTTGTAAAAAACTTCTGTTGAGTTTTCATTGTAAAGATAAATGGAATATGATTTTATTCCTGTTGCATTACTGATGTCATCCTCATTATCCACAGCGTCGATTGTAACCGTAACCTTTTCGTTAAAGAATACGCCGAAAGTGAGGAAGTTGACCATATGCGTGAATGACACGTCGTTTACCTGAGTGAAAGTTACCCATTTAAGTTCAGGAGCTTTCACGTCATAGTTTGTTGATTTATATTCTGCATTATCATTAATTACAGAAATATTGCCTGCATTGTCAATCGCCTCAAACACATGCTCCGATTTATCGGTAACAGTGAAAGTATTAGTGGGCTGCCACTCACCGCCATCCATGCGGTATGCGCTGATTTGGGATTTATTATCGGATCCGTTTACCGTAACGGTTATCGGCTGGTTTGTGGGCTCCGTTGTTGAGGGGGAAACGGAAACAACAGGAGGTTCTGTGTCATAATTATCAGCAGCCTTCTTGACAATTTCGGAGACGTTGCCCGCATTATCAATAACCTCAAACTTATGTTCTTTGTCATCGGCAATATTTTCAAAGAGGCCGTTATCCTGCCACTCGCCGCCATCGATTCTGTAGCCTTTAATTCCCGAGCCACCCTCTTCATCAGCCGCTGTCACGGTGAAGTCTATAGGCTGGTTTGTCCACTCTTCATTTGAAAGCGTAACCTCTGAAATAACCGGTTTTACTTTTTCAATTTTTGCGGGCTTCTCCATATGATAGTAGTCGGAAACATTGCCTGCTCCGTCTTTTACTATAAAACTGTAAATCTGTGTATCGGTGATAACGAACTCGGGTGAATCCTGCCATTCAATATCGATACTGCGCACCCTGTTCTGCTTAGGAATAATACCATAGGATGCGATGCCCGATTTGTCGCTTTTAGGAATTACCGTATAGGTGATGGAGGTGTTCGACCACAGATCTTCGTCAAATTCAACATCTTCTATTTCAGGCTTTGTGTTGTCAAAATTGTCTGCAGATTTTGTGAAAACAGATTCGTTACCGAGTTCATCTTTGACATAAAACTCATGTACATCGGAATTTTCAACTTCAAAATCAGGGGATTCCTGCCATTCGCCGTTATCCATTTTATATCCAGCCACACCGCTGCCCTTGTCTTCAGCCTTAACCGTCATACGAACCTTAGAATTGGTCCAAGATAAGGGAGTAACAACAACGTCTTCGATTTCGGGACCTTCTTTGTCAATTTTGGTGACATTGACAAGAACTGTGTCACTTTCATTGTCGGAGGAGTCTTTGGCTTTAAAAGAGTAAAGACCGTTTTCGGTAATTACAAAAGTATTATCTGTCTGCCAAGAGGTAAGCAGACCGACGCGCTTATATGCTTCAATATCTGCATCCTGACTGTCAATTATAAGAGTAACATCTGCATTTGTCCATTCTTCGGGATTGCCGCTAACCGTGATAACAGGCTTTACGGAATCTTTCAAAGTAACACTGATGCTACCTTCTGCCGTAACGGTTACTGCATCTTTCTCTTTAACCGAAGCTTCATGATAGTTTTTGGCTGTAACGGTATAAGTTGCCTTAAACTCGGTAATCTCAGTGTTTTCTGCAAAATAATTGTAAACAGATTCAAATGCCGCTTTGCCTTCACTATCGGTAAGCACGGGCGAAAGCTCAGGAATTTCAATTGAATCGTCTACGGGAACAATTGTTACCGATGCGCCTTCAACTGCAGCACCGTCAACTGTTGTTACGCTTACCGTGAACGGACTGTAATCTGTAGTGGCAAAAACACTTGTGACCAATCCGACATTGAGCGTAGTCAGAAGCAAAATGACGCTGAGTGCAAGAGATATTATCTTGACAAAGCGTGATTTGTTTTTCATAAGCCTCATAATTTTGCTCTCCTTTTGTGCAAATATTGTTTATATCTGTAGTTTTTACCGTTTGCAACGCAATGTAAACGAAACGACAAAACCATTAAAAACAAAAATACATACTGTGCGTCGTTTTCTCCCCATTTACCTACAAGCAATATAATGTAGATAACTGTCGAAACAACAAAAACGATATCCGAAATCTTACCCGGAAGCGTTTTAAAAACAGAACATATTCCCGGCAGACCCTGTACCTTGAAGTCAGGAATACTTCGCTCAATCTCTTTACGTTGTTTGTTTGCATACCATAAAAAGGCTTGTTCACCTATCAGACACAACCAGAATATCAGAGATGAGATAATCATCATCAGAAACTCTTTTGATTCTTCAACTTCAGGTATAATCAGAAGCAAAGAAAGCGACGAAAGCACTATGAATACCTGCGATAAATTTACGTTAATTATATAGCGAGATATCAGTTTCATTTTATAACCTCATTTGAATGAACGAAAGTGATTTCGCTTTCTATGCTGAAGCCGGAATCGCTATCAAAGCCCGTAACAGAGTTGCATTCCGCAGTTTTTTCAAAGTATTCTGCCGGTGAGTTCAGAACCGACGTTTCAAAAACGGGCGAAATTTCAAGCAGTGACGTTTCGGGAGCTTCCAGAGTATCATACCTGTCCTGCGGACTGATTTTGGAGGTTTTCACTGATTCTTGTGCAAGATCTCCTGCGGCATTATCAACAGAATTGACTTTATGATTAATCCGCTTATCCGTCTGAGAAGCGTTGCTTTTGTTTTGCAGATTTTCAATAGCCTTGCGCTTACTTGAACCGGTTAAATCGCCAATCGCCGTTCTTATTTTCAACGCAAAGAACAGCCAAACCGTTACTGCCAGCATTATTACGGAAAGAACAAGAGCTACAATAAAAACTATCTGATAAAAATCGTAAGACATTTCTTGCCCCCCTTAATTGCTTTCAACCGTACTGACTTTGGAAAGTGTTATATCAATATTTGATTGCAGGGAGCTGACACTTTCTTTAAGGAATGTGTTCGTAACGGTTGATGCCTGCGACGATATTCTCTTTAATAAGGAATTAATCTCCGCCTTGGAGGCAACCTCACAGAACTCCTTGCAATTATTGTTGACCATACCAACAATTTCGTTCCAGACCTGAATTTTCAGATCCTCCTCCAAATCATCCGCCTCATTATGCAGAACGACCACTTCGTTCCACAGATTTTCATACTCTTCATAAAGCTTTGCAGTCTGGTTTGCTTTTGAGTATTTATACACGTTCTGCAGACAAGATGAAATATCGCAATAGATTTTCGCCACGGGATAACTGTCGACCGTTTCCTTGAACCATGATGAGGCTGTCTGATACTTATCCTTTGCCACACCAATATTATAATAGAAAAGATATGCCTCTCCTATTTCATAGCAAACCTGCTTATATCCTTCAGGATCGCTTTTTTTCAGCTGTCCCAGCACGTCAACTGTGCTGCTGTATCCTCCGCTGCCGATTTTCTCAATACCAACCTTTAACTGCGCAAGAACCGAGCTGTCCTGAGCAGAAAGCTCTCCGTCCGAAATAAGATAGCTGATAAGGCCGTCGAAATCGTCTGTACCGAGATATGCCTCGGTACGGGTAGGATCTGTTAATATCGTTTCATAATATTCTGTTTTGCTGTTGGCATTGGCCAGCAAATAATCATAATTCTCTTTCTGAGCGCCTTTGGCAGAACACAAGCCCCAGACAGAAACAATTAAAAAAAGAAGGGTTAATGCTGCAGACGAAGCAAACAGCTTGATTTTATTCTTTTGTTTCTTTATATGCTCGTCTTCAAAATCCTTGTAATGCTCCAGATCATACATCAACTCTGCACAGGACTGATATCTGTCGGCAGGATTGTTCTGGGTACATTTGAGAATAATTTTCTCCAAACCGGTAGATAAACTTGCATCTACCTGAGTAATGGGACGTATCTCATAAGGAGGTTCGCTCGGATTCATGCCTGTTACCAAATGGTAAATCGTTGCACCCAGGCAATAAATATCCGTCCTTGCATCTGTTTGTCCCATTCCGCCATATTGCTCCGGCGCAGCGTAGCCCCTCGTTCCGAGGCAGGTTGTATCCTCCACCTTAAAAGCCTTGTGCTCTCGTGCCGTACCGAAGTCAATCAGAGAAATGCTTCCGTCAGGTTTAAGCATTACGTTTGCAGGCTTCATATCGCGATAAATTATTGCAGGGTTTCTTGTATGCAGATAATGCAAAACATCGCAAAGCTGCTTTGACCACTCAATAACATCTTCTTGCGGCTGAGCTCCGAACTCTTTCAAAGCTTTATCCAGAGAATTACCCTGAACATAATCCATGATAATAATAAAGGAATCCTCTGTGTCAATAACGTCAACAATGCTCGGCAGATGCTTATGGCTCAGCTTTTTCAGAATATCCGTTTCCGCAACAAGGCCCTGCTTAACAGACTCAAAATCCAGAACGCCGTCTTTGCGGACCTCTTTAACCGCCCATTGTTTATTTGCTCTTTCGTTCATGGCAAGATAAACAACGCTCATTCCACCCTGACCGACTTTATTTAAAATTTTATACTTACCGTCAACAAGTGAACCTACCTCTAACATGACTGCCACCCCTAAATGGTTTTGATAAGAGCAACCGAAATATTGTCCTGTTCCGAACGTTGCTTATTCAACTCGATTAACTGTTCGGCTTTTTCGCACATAATATCCGTGTTCGTTAAAATGTCGGGTTGAAATTTCTCATATATTTCATCAGATGTAATTTCGTGTCTAAAGCCGTCAGAACAAAGCATATATACCGCATTCTTTTTGGGGTCACCAAAAAACATATCTGGATATATATTGTCTGAAGCCCCGATACATTGGAGCAAAACGTTTCTTCTCGGATCGGTTTTCGCTTCCTCCGGAGTTAATTTGCCAAGCTTAATCTCGCGGGCAACAACAGTCTGATCCTCTGTCAACTGATGAATTGTATCAGAAATCTCATAAGCGCGCGAATCACCTATGTTCATGATGTAAAATCTCGTTTGCGTAATCAGCATCACCACAACCGTCGTTCCGAGACGTACCCCTTGTGAAGCACCGTAGGTGCTGATTATTCTGTTCTGCTTAAAAATAATGTTTTCCCATTGGTTTCTTATTGCTGAATCCGTGATGCCTGTTTTGCACAAAGCGGGCAGTTCGTTGTAAACCCAATCATTAAACGCCGAAACAACCGTAGTACTTGCAACCTCACCTTTTGAAAGGCCGCCCATTCCGTCACAAAGAACGGCAAAAGTCATCTTTCCATAAGGTGTATCAAGAACCTTTATGGATAAACCGTCCTGATTTGTGTCTTTTGTAATACCGATATCTGTGTTAGCAGAAATAATGAAATCCATAATTACAACCTCCCGAACATCCGGAATACAAGATAAAGCCACAAATAGAATAAAGGCAGCATAGCCACCTTTATTCTATATTGTAAGCTAATCTTTAATTATTTGTTGAACTCAAACTTTTCGTCAGCAAGAACAATCTTGTCTCCGCTTTTGAGTTTGATTTCCTGTCCCGCTCGTGCCTTGACGCCGTTTACGAACGTTCCGTTTGCAGCATTGTTATCAACAATATATGTAGCATCGTCACGAATGACAAATCTTGCGTGAACACGGCTGATATTGGTATTACCGCCAACACAGTAATCTACACTGTTGCGCTCACGGCCTACTGTAAATTCAGCAGAGCAAATCGGAATACGCTCATTGTTAGCGACGCGAAGCAGAGTGCCACCGTTAACATTCTGTGACAGAACTGTGGTCTCGCCGGCACCCTGATTGAGAACTGTTGTTTCGGCAGATACGGGAACTGCATGAGCAACGGAAGCTGCGGCTGTTGCGGGAGCTGCGGCTGTTGCAGGTGCTGCGGCTGTTGCGGGTGCTGCGGGTGCTGCAGGTGTTGCGGGTGCTGAGGGGGCTGCAGGTGCTGCAGTCTGATTATTCTTTTTCTTCTTGGTAAGAACAACGATAACAACTGCTGCTATAACAACTATAGCCAGAACAACAGCACCGATTATAACAAGTGAATTATTATTGCTGTTTTCTTCAAGCGCATCAACTGCGTCCTCGAGATTTGCAGCTGCATCATCAATTTCGTTCTGAGAAGAAGCGTTCATGGCGGCCTTTGCTGCCTTGATTGCAGCAGCAAGCTCTTTATAGCTTTCCTCTGTGTAAGCAGCGGAATCTTTGTCTTCCGCCTCAGAAATCAGTGAAGCTAATACGCTTGTATCGAGAGCAGATGTAACATCATCATCGTTATTATTAGGCACTGAAACGGGAGGCTCAGCAGAACCAACATCACCTGCTTCAATAAAAGAAATGCCCAATGCGTTTAACACATCTATAAGATTTACGCTTGCTACGGAATAATGTCTTGTATCGGTTCCAGCTGCACAGATACCTACAACATTACCGTGAGTATCTACCAAAGGACCACCGGAGTTTCCGCTGGCAGTATAAGCGCTGCTCTCAACAACCTTTACATGTTCATAATACATAATACTATTCGGAGTTATAACGCCAAAATCCGATTCGCCTACCTTATTAACTCTACCGCTAGTAATGGTAACGTCTTTGGGCTCATAATACTGAACTCCGTCAACCTGAAGATCTTCCATATCCGCAGGGAAACCTAAAGCAAAAACTTCCTCAGTCTGAACAAGTTCAGTGCTGTTACGAAGTTTTAAGGGAGTTCTGTTAACGATAGGCTCATTCAATGTCAGAACAGCATAGTCCATCTCGTAGCTTGCCTTTTTGATAGTTGCCTTAACATAAACATCGCGGTATACGCTTATTCTTAACTCCATATTATCTTTTACATCAGAAGCAGTAAGATTGGTGCCGAACTCTGCATTCGTTTCTTTTGCCCATTGGCTGTATGTTTCACCGTCAAATCCGGCAACAACATGCTGACAAGTAACAACCGTGTTTTCATTGATAAGGAAACCTGTGCCGTTAGCAAGGTGATATTCCTGTGCATAATCTGTATCGTTGAACCAAAGCTGAACCTGAACAACACCGTTTCTCGCATTTGTTACCGCTTGGTTTGCCTCTGCTGCATTTGCAAAGACAACCATGCCCAGAATCATGCACAAAGACATAATCACTGAGATTGCCTGACAAATCAAACGGTGTTTATTTGTTTTTTTGATCTTCATTTTTTTATCCTCCGTACATAAATAATTTGTGTATGTAATCGGTAACATACCGGTCACACCGCCGCAATAACAAGCAAAGCTGAGTTTCAACAGTTTTCGTGAAGAACTAACAGTTCTTATCAGCAGAACCACCGATGTACTTGAAACCTACGGAATTTGTTTTTTCTGACCACAAGGCTGACCATTAAAGGTTGGGTTATATATTGAATCAAGTTGCTGCTTTATCGTATCAAACGTCGGGTGAACATACACATTTAAAGATATATTTGCGGTGGAATGACCTAACAAGCAGCTTAATGCTTTGGCATCCATTCCGGATTCAGCACATCTGGTTGCGAAAGTATGCCTTAGTACGTGAAAATTAACAACTGTAAATCCATTCTTTACGAGCATTTTTCTGAAGTTATAATCGAATGTTCTTGGCGAAACAAATTTCTCATTTTCAGAAACAACAAATATTGAATTTCGCTTTTCATATGCCGTGCTTAAAGCGTTTATCAAGGTTTCTGTCATAGGCAAATCTCTTTGTGATGACAGCGTTTTGGGTGTGTCGATAATTAATTTGGTTTTATTCTTTGAGGTGTCATCATAAACTCTGGAAATTGTATGTCTTATGTGAATAAGACGATTATTAAAATCAACATCGCTCCACCTTAAGGCACAAACCTCCCCTATGCGCATACCTGTATTGAGTGCAATTAAAGTACCTATAGCCACAAGGTGCTGCTCATTCACCAAAAGTTCTAAAAGCCTGCTTTCTTCTTCTTTATTCATAATCCTTGGCGTGTTCTTCGGGACAACGGGCTTATTAATCGGAGTTTTTAACGGTTGACACCATCCCTCGGCACAAGCGAATTTGATAGCAGACTCGATAATTATTGCGATTGTTTTTACATACGAAGGCGATAATCCTTCGCCGGAGGATAATCTGCCATTTTTGATTTTTTCGTTCAAGAAAGAATTTATAACGATCGAATTTATTTCCGAAACGAATAAACCGCCAAGCGACGGTATAATATGGCTTTGTATTAGACTGCGGTATTTTGCTTGAGTTGCACCTTTCAGATGAATCATATTGGCCTCCAACCAAAAATTCATAACGTCGGAAAACCTGACAGCTTTCGGATACAACATGCTCTGAGAATTTTCTGTTCTTGATTGCTCCAATTTCAATTTGCATTCTTTGTATGTTCTTGCATATACAGAGCTGTATTTTACGGAACCGTCATTCCTATACCCGTTTTTGTACCTGCCTTCCCAACGGCCATCCTTCCTTTTGTGAATGTTATCGCCTCTTCTTGACATAATCCATTTCCTTTCTGTTTATAATAATTGACCACGGTCCTGACCATAATTCATAATAAACATAAATAAAGTATTAATACAATTTTGTAATTTAAAATTCAAATAAAACAAAATTGCTTGACATATTAATAATGCAATGTTATAATATTTCCAAATTTCAACAACTTTTTGCATATTTTTACTATTTTAGAACTGTTAGTTCTACGCAAATCATCTGCTTTTTTTCGTAAAAACTTCAATTTATTATGCTAACATGTAAAAAACAAAACCGATAAAATCCTTATAGAAATTGACAGTTTATTTTAATTATAAATCACCATCTTTTTCCTGTCGAATGTGTGAAATGAATATTAATATTGCCCCGTTGGTTTTGCAAAATTAAATGCAAGTCCGATGGGGATTTTATTTGGTGCCTTCAGGCATCGCTGGTATTCTTTTCCCATATAGGGTTATAGATTTGGCAAGAACATTCTTGCCTGAAATAATAGCTTTCTACGGAAGCGAAGAAGGAAAAAGAGAATTTGAAGATTGGAAACATAATAAAAAAATCTCTTAACATACAGCAAAAGAAAAAGCAGGGAGCGATTGCTCCCTTCAATTTTTATGACAAATAAAAAACAAACCCGAACGAATCACAGAAAAATGAAAAGATCGGATTTGTATCTTTTGGCGCCCCAAACAGGACTCGAACCTGTGACACCGCGGTTAACAGCCGCGTGCTCTACCGACTGAGCTATTAGGGCAAAAAATGTCGGCACTGACCTATTTTCCCGGGGCGTCACCACCCAAGTATCTTCGGCGCGTGTGAGCTTAACTTCTGTGTTCGGGATGGGAACAGGTGGACCCTCACAGCCATTAGTACCGACTTATCATACATCTATATTATAGACGTACAATCTATTAAATATGAGAACGATCTGTCGACCGATTCTTACAAATGGTGACCCGTACGGGATTCGAACCCATGTTGCCGGCGTGAGAGGCCGGAGTCTTAGGCCACTTGACCAACGGGCCATTTGGTGCACCATCGGGGACTCGAACCCAGGACACCCTGATTAAGAGTCAGGTGCTCTACCAACTGAGCTAATGGTGCATACAAATTCAAGGAACGAGCCTTGAAAACCGAACAATGCGAAGGTGAATCGAGAGGAGCAATGGTGGTTACTCCGTAAAGAAGGTCAAGCCCTCGACCAATTAGTACTGCCAAGCTGAACGTGTCACCACGCTTACACATGCAGCCTATCAACCCGGTAGTCTTCCGGGGGTCTTACTAGCTTATGCTATGGGATATCTAATCTTGAGGCTGGCTTCACGCTTAGATGCTTTCAGCGTTTATCCAATCCGAACTTAGCTGCCCAGCTATGCCACTGGCATGACAACTGGTGCACCAGAGGTTCGTCCATCCCGGTCCTCTCGTACTAGGGACAGATCCTCTCAAATATCCT
>JAZQKZ010000088.1:0-71449 GCA_045542415.1 Clostridia bacterium | reverse complement strand
ATCTTTTGGTAAAGCGCAGCGGGAGATTTTAAAGAGGGAGGGGCGTCCCCTCTTTAACGGCACTCTTTTGCTGACTTTTCTGCTGCTGTAGGCAGAAAAGCCAGTAGGGGTTATAGCAAAAAATCAAATCATACCAAAGTCTTCAAGGGGACAAAGTCCCCTACTATGTCGTATGGTTAAGTGCTAACCAATACACCGCTAAACCATAATTTACTACACAAAAGGAGGTGTTGACACAACACCTCCTCTCCTCTTATACAATCCGTACATATCGAAGAATAATCTTCTTCCACCATGACTTGTTTTTATAAACCTCCGCACTGAGCTTTTCTATAAATATTCTTATAGTTCTCAACTCATGCTCTCTGAGCCTTGCACCGCCGTAGCTTGAGCGGCTTATAAGCGAAACCACTCTGTCAAATTCCTGCGGCGTAAATTCCTCGTATTTGTCAAGCAGCTCACGTCTTAATGCAGTAGTATTATCCGGATTAGCCTCCACTCCGTCTGCAACAAGTGCACCGCACAAGTACATCATCATGTAATTCGCAGTATCCTCCTTTGCCTGACCGTAAATCCTCTCATTCTTGAGATAAATAAGAATGATATATCGAATATACATAATCATGGCAAATATTGTAAGTAAGCAGATGAGAATTAACAGTATTCTCATTCCGCTGCTCATTCTGTCCGCCGGACGTGTTGCTTTCTCAGGACTGTACATGCTGAGCGAGCCTGTATAATTCTCACTTCCACTGCCGTTCAGACCGCCGGTTGCATCCACCGTATGCGAAATATCTATAACTTCCATTTCTTCCGTGTCTTCAATATAGAAGCCCGGAGTTACCTCTACGCTTACCCAACCTATACCGTCACGGTAAATCTCTACCCATGCATGGGCGTTTCTGCCCGAAAGTACAATACTGTTCTTCTTTGTCATATTAAGATTTGACACATCAGTTTCTGATACAAAGTATCCCTCTGCATATCTTGCCGGGATTCCTGCTGCACGGTACGCCATAACCGCTGCGGTTGCATAATATGCCGCATTACCCTTTCGGCTGCTTGCAAGGAACCAGCCTATAAAATCCTTATCCTCCGGCTCCGGCGGATTTTCGGTATAGCTTGCTGTAAGCCTTAATATTGAACGGATACGGGTTGTGATTGTGTAAACACCGACTTCCTCTGAATCCATGTCAAAATCCTTATAAAAAATCTCGTCAATTTCACTTTTAGTCTTTTCGTCAATATCAAGATATGTATCCTTTACAAATGCACGGTAAACATTTTCTTTTTTCAGATAATCCGCTTTCTTCTCATCCGAAGTTCCGCCTACCCATGAATCTGCACTCAGTCTTTCCGGCTTCTCTTCAATCGCTATATTCACAAAGCTGTACTTCTTTGCACCGAAAAGCTTATTTGACCTTATACCCAGATCTCTGTAGGAATACACTCCCACATTTTCAACAGCTTCCGCTGTAAAAGGCAGATATACACGGCTTCTGTCTGCACCCGTATTCTCTACGGTAATTATATTCGTATCAATATCCTTACCATCTGCCGCCTTATACTGTGAATATATATTGTTAGGTCCAAACTTATTTATTCTGAAATAATCAAGCATACCGCTCCATTCGCCAAGATAGGTACCCTCGTCATATTCAATCCACTTATTTTCCGTAAAGCTTCCACCGGTAAAGCCCTTGAGGTAAACCGCTTCCGGCTTTTCAAATGTTACCGTCATGGTTGCTTTGCTGTTATCAAGCATTGTATCCGCCTCAAACAAATCGCCCTCCGGCAGTAAATCCTCACCAAATCTAAGCTTGTATATGAAATCCGACGTATCATCATGAAGCTCCTCAAGCCCTCCAAAGCCATTAAAGCCTGTCGAACCGGTTACAAACATTCCGACAACAAACACCGCCGCCATACCGATACAGATATACGCAACACTTTTTGCATCACCTGCACTGCATTTACTCCAGCAACCTACCCAGCCTGTTATTATCAACGGTAAAATCATTGCCGAGCCGGTTACTCTCAATGCGAGTGCGGTTATCAGAAATATAAAGCTCAACAGCGTAAGCCATACTACTGCACGCTTGCTTACAAAGTAATGCACAAGCATTGTTGTAACGGCATTTAAAATCGCAAAGAGCGCTATATAATCTCCGCTTGATGCTTCCTGCACTCCCAGATGTACAATATCCTTCGAAAACGCTTCATTCGCATATGCTACAACCGAATTCACAGTATTAAGCATCGCTCTGCGAATACCTGTAAAATCAAGCATTACCCATATAGCAAACACTATTACTGCTGCTGCACGGAAAATATTAAGTGCCGCATCTTTTCTTTCAAGAACAGCCAATATTGCACTCAAAACCACTGCTTCAAGCAATATAAATACAGTACTTAAAACATCGTGGGTAAGCGAAGCAAATACTCCGGCAATACCTGCACTCAACAGAGCACAGACTATCATACCTGAGAGCACGTTGCCGTTCTTTATATGATTATCTGCGACATAAATTCTATTTTGCAAATAAACTCACTCCTCCGGGCATCACAATTCTATGAACGGTGCCTTTAACTTAATACTCTGTGCTGACAGCGAATAAATGGGATATCCCTCTTCTCTGCCATATGACGGTTCCCCTTCCGCTTCTATCGCAATCGCTGTAACATCCATACATGCCGCAATCGGCGAAAGTCGGTGCGCATTGGCACGGGGTCCGATATAAATAAGCTTCGAATAGCTGTTATGTAAATCCAACGACAAAAATTCATCTATAAAATTATCACTGGTGGGCGGAATAACAACACTCATCATTTCATCAAACAGTGTTGTACTGTCATCAAGCATATGCACACTCATATCAAGCTGCATTCCCTGATTCAATACAGCCGCATTATGACCCATTCCCTGACGTATTACCTCTCTTGAGGTTGCTGCGGCAAGTCCCATAATTGCCGCAAGCGTATCAAATTCAACCTCTTTTTTCTCTATATCTGTTTTCATCAAATCAAAAATAAAGAGTATTCTGAAGTTATTTGGTCGGCTCCATTCACGGATGATAATTTCATCAGCCTTTGCCGAAAGCTTCCAGTGTGCAGCACTGAGTGCATCACCCTCTGCATACTCTCGGATTGCAAAAACTTCGCTGTTATCATTACCTCGTCTCGCCTTATCATAGTTATATCCGCCAAATTCAGCATTAAGCAGCTTCTCCGCATGCACCTGAACCTCCGGAAGCGGCGGATAAACAGTATAGCTCTTCTTCCATGTAAAATTAAGCTTTGAGCGTGTAATATTAAACATATCACAGCAGTATATTTCCTTAATCTCTACAGAGCTTCTTCCACACTTTTCATTTTCTATCGGAATTTTATATACCTGTTTTTTTCCGCTCCCGTAAAGATTTATTCTTTCCTCACGGGATTCACCAAACATATGATTTTCACATAGCAGCACAACCTCAATGCTTCCCATCGGCAGACGGCTTTTGTTTTTCACAGTCATAGTCAGCGGTGCATCATCCTTACCGATAACACAATATTCAGATATATCACAGCTCACACTTATTTTCCCCGCATTGTCAAATACTGAAAGCTTGATAAATACAGGTATAGCAAGAACCAACAACAAAAGCAGTAATGACAATGCCGTATTTATGTATATAAACGCCGCAGCAGACAGCACTAATACCGCTGCATACATTATTCTATATTTAAGCATTTATTTTATCCTCTTATTTCCCGGAACACCGACATTGTCAAGAATCTGCTCACAAATCTTTTCAGCAGTAAGTCCCTCTATTCTTGCCTGCGGCTTCATCTGGAGTCGGTGTGCACATACCGGAATAAATACCTCACGGATATCCTCCGGAGTGACAAAGTCACGGTCATGCATAATTGCACACGCCTTTGCCATCTTTGAAAGAGCATATACACCTCTCGGGCTGACACCCAAAGCAACCATAGACTCGTTACGGGTCGCCTCACAAAGCTTGATCAGATACTCCATAACATTATCATTCATATTGATTGACGAAAGATACTGTCTTGTTTCAAAAATATCATCCTTTGACATGATACAAGATACCTTATCCAGAGGATCAGAGAACTGACGCTGCTTTAAAATATCCATCTGATCATTCAGTTCCGGATATCCTATGCTGAGCTTCGACATAAAACGGTCAAGCTGCGAATCCGGAAGCGGCTGTGTACCTGCTGATGTAAGCGGATTCTGTGTTGCTATAACCAGGAACGGATCCGGAAGCTCATATGTAATTCCGTCAACCGTCACACGGCTTTCTTCCATAGCCTCAAGCAAAGCTGACTGAGTCTTTGCGGAGGTTCTGTTAATCTCGTCTCCAAGAAGCATGTTGCAGAATACCGCACCCTGCTTAAATTCAAACTCTTCCTTTGACTTGTTGTACATTGTAAAGCCGGTAATATCTGACGGCATTGTATCGGGTGTGAACTGGATTCTCTTATAATCCAGTCCCATCACCTTTGAAAAGGCAAGCGCAAGTGTTGTTTTACCGACACCCGGACAGTCCTCCAAAAGAATATGTCCGCCTGCATATATAGTCATGAGTACCTTTTCTATAACGTCTCTCTTACCTACAATAACCTTGCTTATTTCATCTACTATCTGTCTTGATTTTTCTGATATCATTTATAAACAAACTCCTTTCAAAAACCGTACGGCATTATTCCGATTCGGTTGACTCCTGTGCAGAGTCCTCCGACTCCTCTTTTATCACAACAGTCTCTTCTTCCTTTTTCACAACAGCCTTTTCCTCATCCGACTCTGCTGTATCAGCTGATGAAGCGGCGGTCTCTTCGTTATTTACAGTCTCTCCCGTTTCATCCGAATTACCGCTGTTATTCTCCGATGATGCTTCGCCCTCTGCTGCACTGCCATCTGTCGCACTGTCACCACTGCCGGAATCATCCTCCTGTGACAACTCCTCATCGACAGGCTCTTCTGTTGCTTCCGGTTCCTCCGTTGTTCCCGGCTCTGCTGTTGTTTCCGGCTCTGCCGTTGCTTCCGGCTCCTCCGTTGTTCCCGGTTCTGCTGTTGCTTCCGGCTCCTCCGTTGCTTCAACTATAATTTCCGCCGCACGGTTGTACAGTACACCATCCCACGCAGCAACATATATACCGTATGTATTTCTCGGAACATATATCTTCATTCCGTCAAGATTCTCTCCGAAAGCATTTTCTCCAACCTCCGCCGGTGTTTCAGACTCAACGGTTATATTCTTTAAGCTGTCACAGCCTGCAAATGCATCCGAACCAATCTTTTCCACTGCCGCAGGTATTATAATTTCCTCAAGCAGGCTACAGCCTCTGAATGCTGCCGAACCGATTTCGGTTGTATTCTCTGACATAACAACCTTAGTAAGTGAGGTGTCGTTTTCTGCCATTCTGTCACTTATCTTTGTAACCCTTGGCGGAAGAGTGATTTCTCTGAGCGATTTACACTCAGCAAAAGCCCCCTCGCCAATAGTCTCAAGGTCTGACAATGACGCTATATTCATTGTTTCAAGTGCAGTTCCGTATAAAGCCTCATCACCGATTTCTTTAAGATTACTTGCAAATGCAACTCTTCCCAGTGACGAAGCATTTTTAAACATACGGTCTCCCATCTTTTCAAGATTAAGCGGCATTCTCACCGTTGTAAGCGACGTACAGTTTTCAAATACACTTTCGCCGACCTTTACAAGACTTCTTGCTGAGCTGAGGCTCACCTGTTCAAGCGAAGAATTGTTATAGAACGCTCTGTCGCCGATTTCCTCAAGCTTTGTAAGCTTATTAAAATTCACCGTAATAAGAGATGTACAATTTTCTGCCATACTGTCGCCAATCTTTGTTATAAGCACCGGCAACTGCATATCTGTAATCGACTTACTGTTATAGAATGCTCTTTCGGGCAGTTCTGTCAATGCCGTCATTCGCACCATATCAACACTCTTGAGCGAATCCATTTCAGCAAAGCTTTCCTTACCGATTTTTTCCGTGATTACTGAGAAGTTTATCGTTTCAACTCCGTCACAGTCATAAAGAGCCTTTTCTCTTACTTCCTTTACCTTGTCAAGCATTGTAAATGTACCCTGATACAATGTTGAAAGATCATATAATGTATAGTTGTCATCGACATCGACACCGTAAATAGCATGCGAATCAGCCACATAATTCATGGAGGGTGCTTCTATAGCTTCAAACATTTCTCCCCACGATTCCTTGTAGGCATCAAGTGATGCTGACGGTACATATATCTTCTTTATTCCTGCTGCCGTAAGGTCTTTATTCAATTCCAACGGCT
This sequence comes from Clostridia bacterium, assembly GCA_045542415.1. Classification (GTDB taxonomy): domain Bacteria; phylum Bacillota; class Clostridia; order UBA1381; family UBA1381; genus UMGS1958. The sequence goes on along the minus strand of JAZQKZ010000088.1, from coordinate 65,115 downwards.
CCGCAGATGTCATTACAAGCACTTCAATACTTGCCGATGTAAATGCATTTGCTCCGATTTCCTTGACTGTATTTGGAATAAGCACATAATTATATGTGTATTTGCTTCCAAATGCTCCGTCTGCAATCTTTACAGTCCCCTCTGCAAGTGCAAAGTTGTCCATATCTGTATGCGGAGCATCCACGAGGGTCTTTCCATCTTCTGCTACAGAGTAAAGTGCCCCGTCTATATATACATAGCTTTCAGCAGCACCCTGTATTATCTTCTCGCCGCTGCCCTCTCCGAAAAGCTTATCGAGCGTAGCTCCCCAGCTTGCAAGATAGCTGTCAAGCGCATCGGGATATACATATATTTTAACCTCGTCAGGATCTATATCCTGCCATACATTTTCACCAATCTGAGCAGGGGTTGTACCTGCAACCACAATCGAAGTCAGGCTGTCAAGCCCCTTGAAGCATCCGTCCTCAAGGCTTTCTACGGTTGAGGGGATATTTACCGCTGTTATTTTATCACAGCCGGCAAATGCATCCGCTGCAATAAGCTTTGTGTCGTATGCAGGAGTAAACTCTCCCTCCGTTGACGGTGCTACATATAACAGCTCATATCCCGAATATTTTTTATCCGTATCCTGAGTACCGTCCGATTCTCCGTCACCCGATACATCACCTGAAGAATCGTCGGAGTCTGTTGTGGCTTCTATCTTTTTATAAAGTGCCTTGTTTTCATATGAATATCCGTCACCTGCACCGGACGGAGTATCAAACAGATACGAGGTCATTCCCGAACCGTACAGACCGTCAATAGTCTCGCCCCATGCTTTCATATATGCACAAAGCACACTGTCGTCCTCTGAATCAGGCACCTCTATCACCATTCCCGATGTGTCAAGTCCCGTATGCGGATTTTTAAACTTCAAAGCACTGTTATCATCAACAGTCGGCGGAGTTGTACTCTTGAATACAAGCTTCTTTACCGAAAGACCGTCATCCGCTGAATTATAAAACGCCGTTGCACCGAGATTGATTGAGTCTCCCTCAAATATTATAGTGTCAATCGAGGCTTCAGCAAAGGCATTTTCACCTATTTCCGTCACCGTTTCGGGGATAACCAATGTTTCAATTGAAGAACCGATAAAAGCACCGTCTGCTATTGTTTCAAGTCCCTCCGGGAACTCTGTTATTTCCGTAACCTTTGCCGGACATGCATATAATGTGGTTCCGTCCTTTGAATACAGAACTCCGTCAACACTCATATAATTTTTATTCTTTTCACTTACAACATAGCCCTTGAGATTCGGGAACAGCACCTTTGCAGTTTCAAAATCTATGGTCTTTATTGTTGATGACACCTGTATGTATTCGACCTCCGACTGGTCACCCGTAAACTTTGTAAAATCAATTTTTGTGGCACCGCCCGATGTTACCGAGCCTCCGCCACCCGTATGATTTGTTATACCGATTTCACCCTTTGAAATCTGAACCTCGTTCCCCGCCTCTTCATTATCCTTGATAATTTCCGACGGCTTCACAGGCTCCGGGGCCTCTGTAGGCATGGGTTCTTTCGTTACCTCCGGCTTCTTTGTCGGTGCCGGAGTTACTTCCGGCTCCTTTGTCGGAGCAGGCTCTGCCGTAACTGCAGGCTGTGTGCTTACTTGCGGCAATTCCGACTTGTTACCCGATCCGCCCGAAGAGCTGCTGTCAAACATAGGTCGCTGAGTAGGCTTTGCTACTGTATCACTCGGCTTTTTCGTAGGTGCGGGTACAGCCGTAGGTCTTGGCGTCACTCTCGGCATCGGAGTCATCTGCTCCACCACACTCTCAATATTGCCATCATCCTTACCCAAGTCAACCATATTCTCTGAATCTGCTCCCAGATCCTCACCGTCAGACTCCTCGCTTGATGCAAGGTCGGTACTTATTCCCGTATTAACGGTTGAATAGCCGTCCTTATCTACACCGGCCTGCTTTGAAGGCTCATCTGAGCTGCCTTTGTATTCTTTGTCCTTATCTCTTTGGGCATTCTCCGGCTTCTCGTTCTGCTCCTCATCAGGCTTCATTGTAGCCTCATTCTGTTCCGGAGAGTCGGCAAGTGATTTATCGTCCGACTCATTATTCTCCGGCTTCTGTGCTGATTGGTTGGATTTTAATGAATCGTCTTCATCTCCCGAACCGTTACCTACCCCCTCAGAGGCGTTATATGCTACATTTCCGTTTTTTCCGGTATCAGTAAAGCTGTATTTATCAGGGTCAAATATACTGTAGAGCATATCCGGTGACGTAATTGCCGCTGCTGCGAGACTACCCACCAATGCCACTCCTGCCACCGCATATAATCCCTGTTTTTTGCTCAGCTTAAATTTCTTTTTATCCGGCATTAAGGATTTCTCCTTTCATAGTTAATATACAATATTATAAGTATTTTGCCAATTCAGCTTTCAAAACCTCGAAATCAATCGGCTTTGCTATATGTCCGTTCATACCTGCTGCAAGCGAACGGTTCTTATCCTCAACAAAGGCATTTGCCGACAATGCAAATATCGGTATTACCTTTGCCTCTGCACCCGAAAGCGCTCTGATTCTTCTCGCAGCCTCAAGACCGTCCATTTCCGGCATCTGGATATCCATCAATATTACATGATATCTTCCGACTCCGCCGTTCATAAACTTATTAAGTGCAACCGCACCGTTTTCCGCAATATCAACCTCTGCACCCATCATTTCAAGCAATTCCTTTGCTATCTCCGCATTGGTGCTGTTGTCCTCTGCCATAAGAATTCTACATCCATCAAATGTAAATTCTTTATTTACAAGTTCTTCCGCACTTTCCACCGGCAGACTCATATCCTGTACCCTGTCAGCTAACGGGAACGTAAAGAATATCGAGAAGTCGTTTCCATCCTCGCGGCTGTCAAACATCAGCTGACCGCCCATAACTCTTATAAGCTGGTTTGCTACTGTAAGCGCAATGTTTCCTGATGTTCCTGCTTCAAACATTGCCGCACTTTCATGCTGCGTGAGTCTCGGACCTCCGTCCTTTACTCTGAACAGAATATTAACCTTATCGGTTGCTCTGTTCATCTGACGAATATTAAGCGACGGACTGCCGCCCGAAGGAGTCACATTCTCCGCATGTGAAATAAATGCGATAAGTATCTGCTGTAATCTCTTTATATCGCCCATGAGGAATCGGACATTGAAATCGCTCATTTCAAGGTTAAATTCAAGTCCTCTTTCTCTTGATGATGCTCCGTATGCTTCCTTCATACGCTGTGCAAGTGTCATCAGGTCAAATTCATTGTTATCAAGAACAACGTCTCCGCTTTCAAGCTTTGAAATGTCAAACATATCGTTAAGTAATCCGAGAAGTACATTGGTCTGCTCGGTAATACCCACCGCATAACGCTTTACTTCCTCTGCATTTGACGCGTTCATCTCTACCAGCTTGAGCTGACCCTGAATACTGTTTATAGGTGTTCTGATCTCATGAGAAATATTTGAAATAAATTCATTACGGTATTTATTCATATTTCTTATCTGCTCAAGCTCGTTACGGATTCTCTGCTTCTCGCCTGCTTCTGATGTGATATCACGGATAAAAACGCAGTAGCTGTCATCCATTCTGTTATAGCTGATACTTGCCATTCCGACCTTTCTGTCACCACTGGTCATATGTACATATTCAAATTCACGCTCAATCGGAGAATCCTTTTTCCACTGCGAATACTCCTTTTCAAAGCCGCTTATATCCGCTGGTGTGACACCCCTCTTCAGTGCATATACATCCGCCATGATATCAGCTTTCTTTATACCGAGCAAATCCAGCGAGCCGCTGCTTACATATCTCGGAATTTTATCCGAAGCACCCAGTACTACATATAATTCGCTTCCCGAATTATACACCGTCTCATAAAGCTTTCTTTCGCCGCCAAGCTCCCTGATTTTATCTCTTTGAATCTTTTTCAGAGCATAATAATTTCTCAAAACAACAGTAATAACAATAATCAAAGTCATTACACATGCTCCCGAAAGAACAAGAAAACCAAAACTATTCATTTGCTGACTCCTTTTTTCCTAAATTACTTTCATAAAACGCCTTTATCGCCCTGTACAGATACTCCGCATCCGCACAGCCTGCCGTTTCATACGATGAATGCATTGCAAGCTGAGCAAGACCTATATCTACCGTTGCGAGCGACAGCTGCTCATTTGAAATATTTCCTAATGTCGAGCCACCCGGCATGTCACTTCTGTTAGTGAAAAACTGATATGGAATATCAGCAGTGTCACATATTTTTCTGAACATCGCTTCCGATACTGCATCCGTTGTATATCGGCGGTTTGCATTCCGCTTAATCACAATACCCTTATTAATAACCGGTCTGTTTGACGGACAGCTTTTCTCCATTGCATTCGGGTGAACAGCATGTGCATTGTCGGCACTTATCATAAAGCCTGCTGCCTTTGTACGCATCAGATGTGACGGTTTATATCCAAGAGATTCGTTTACACGTTCAAGCACATTGCTGAGAAAATCTGAGTTTGCTCCCTGCATGGTTGAACTGCCCACCTCTTCATTGTCAAATACCGCCATAACCTGCAATGCTGTTGTTTCTTCACTGTCCTCAAAAGCCTTTGCAATGCAGTATGCACATTCCAGATCATCAATTCTCGGAGCGCTGAAAAGCTCGTTATTATTTCCCCACACTCTTGCACTCATACGGTTATAAAGATACATATCATACCCGATATTATCGCCTATTTCCTCATAAAAACCGCCCTGTGATTCCTGCATTCCGTACAACGGAACAAGCTCCTTTTGCGGATTGTATTTATGAGCATTGTTTATATCTCTTTCCATATGAATTGCCACATTTGGAATAATAAGACTGTCACGGTCAATATTAATAAGCTCCGTTTTTATTCCATACTCCGTATCCCTTACAACACGTCCGGCAACAGAGAGCGGTATATCAAACCAGCTTGACATTATCGCCGAGCCGTAACACTCTGTATCAAGCATTACATATGCACCCTCACGCACATTTTCAGCGTTCGGCTTTATGGCAAATGACGGTGAATCCGAATGTGCCGCTGCTATCATTAGCGACTCATATTTCCTATGCGGCACTTTAAATGCTATTACCGATGAATCATTACGCACACAGTAATACCCTTTTCCGCATTCGATTTTCCACTCATCTCTTTCGTCAAGAGCGTAAAAACCCACTGCATCGAGTCTGTCTGTAATATTTTTAACCGCAAAGAAGCTTACGGGGCTTTTGTCTATGAAGCTTAACAGCTCCCCTATCAATTTATCCATTTATTCATTACCTTTAACAACTGTTCAAAATCTATCGGCTTTGTGACATGTCCGTTCATGCCTGCCTCTTCTGCATCACGGATGTCCTCGACAAAGGCATTTGCCGTACATGCAATAATAGGAATTTGCTTTGCATAAGAGCTGTCAAGACCTCGTATTGCTTCCGTTGCCTGATATCCCGTCATTCTGGGCATCTGCACATCCATAAGAACCAAGTCAAAATAGTCAGGCTCCGAGTCTCTTACTTTTTCAAATGCTTCCTGTCCGTCGCACGCCGTTTCAACCTCTGCTCCTGTGAACGACAGAAGCTCCAGAGCAATTTCCATGTTGATTTCATTATCCTCAGCAAGCAATATTCTCTTACCTGTGAAATCTGTATTATCAAGCGACACATTATCATCCGCAGCATCAGCTACCGATTTATCCTGAAGCCTGAAGAACATAGTCACCACAAATTCACTACCCTTATTAACCTCGCTCGACACACTGATGCTTCCGTCCATCATATTGACTATCTGCTTTGTAATAGTCATACCAAGACCTGTACCCTGTATCTTACTCGTTCTCGAATCCTCCGCACGGGTAAACGGATCGAATATCTTTTCAAGATATTGCGGTGTCATTCCTATTCCGCTGTCCTTAAAGCGGAACTCATAATGGGCCATATCGCTGTACTCAGACGGTTTTTCCGTCACTGTAAGCTTTATATTTCCGCCCTCCGGAGTATATTTTATTGCGTTCGATAACAGATTCACAAACACCTGCTGTATTCGCAGTGCATCTCCGATTACGTCTGTATGCTCAACATTGTTCAACTCCAGCTCGAAGGCATGCTTTTTCTGGTCTATTGACGGACGCAGCATTGTAACAAGTCCGTCAATAATTTCCGATATACTTATATCCTCCTGAGCAAGGTCCATCTTTCCGCTTTCAATCTTCGACATGTCCAGAACATCGTTTATAAGATTAAGCAAATGCTTTGATGATATATCAATCTTATTAAGACAGTCCTCTACCCTTGCAGTATCTGAAATATGCTTCTGAGCAATTGATGTCATTCCGATAATTGCATTCATCGGTGTTCTGATATCATGACTCATTTTCGAAAGGAAATCACTCTTTGCATTATTGGCATTATTTGCCATATCAAACGCATCCTTGAGTGCTTTTCTCGTCTCAATATCCTCTTTTTTACGGACTGTAATATCCGTCGTAAACTGCATCACAGTCTTTGTCGGAGAATCGGGAACAAGCCTGTGCAAAAATGATTTCCACACATATTCCTCCGAACCAATATTTTTTCTCAGACGAAACTCCATATAAAGCTCCGGATTCTCCGGCGTTATTCTCTTATCTACATAATCTCTGTCCGTAAGCTTTGTATATGCTTCAAGATCATCCGGATGTATATATTTTTCTCCGATAAGCTTAGCTTGCTCTGTATATCCGATATTACTCTTTCTGCGAACAGCATATCCGTCTATAATCTTTACATCAAATACTTCATTTAAATCAAGATCTATTTCATGTATTTCATCATACGAACCGGAAATAGCAAGGCTCAAAATAGTATGCTCTTTTTTCTGCTCCTCCATTTTTCTCCGCTCTTCGTCGATGTCCATAAAGGCTATCATAAAGGAATCCAGTTTTCCGTCCTTCATACCTACAAGTATAAAGCTGATACGAACCCAACCCTTATGCGTACCGTAGTTATGAATATATTCATAGCTTCTTATGCGGTGTTTTTCATTTATAAAGTTTTCTTTTATATCTTTGTTAAGCTTTTCTTTAAATAATCCGGAGCTATCTTCAGTAAGTGCAATTTTTTCAAACACATCCATGAAATGCCCAATACTTCCCCGTTCTCCAATCAGCTTTTTTGAACGCTTCGTCTGTGTAAATGCCGAATATGTACCCTCGCTGAGCTTTATATGATACATAGCGAAGTAGCTGTCGGAAATACTATTGATAATTTTCACTCTTTCCTGTGCAATACTGGTTTCGTCACTGATATCCTCAGCGATTCCGACCACTATATTTCCGCTTTCCTCATTCATTGCTGAAAGAGTTATTCTTATCCACCGTTCACTGTCCTTTATGCGAAATTCACATGAGGCTGTTGAACCCGGCTCGATAACACTGTTAAATGCCCGGATTATATTTCTCTGCATCTGAGATGCAACCATATCCTCCGCAAAGTCATACGGCATATCATTATATTCAGACTTGCAGCAAATAATATCACAGCTTCTTGGCGGCACCACCATTTTTCGCTCCTTAGGATAATAAAAGAACTCCGCTGTCTTTGTATTCTGCAACGCTATTCTTGTACATTCCTCTGCCGTCTTTGACTGCTTATATAATTCTCTTATCTGTGCAGCCGATTCTTCTATTTCAGACACATCAGTACAGGTAGTATAAAACACACTTCTGCCCTCTTCATCCCTTACACGTCTTCCGTAATCAAGCACCCATTTAAGAGTTCCGTCTTTGCATCTTACCCTGTATTTAAGTGTATATGAATCCGTATCATGTATTAGTCTTGTTCCTGTCTCTGCCAGAACTGACTCCATATCAGGCGGATATATTATATTCGTTTCTACACCGTCTGTTATACCTAAAAACTCTTCAACACTGTAGCCAAACAGTTCACACAGGCTGTCGCTTATATTCAGTATTGTTCTGTCCCGGTCATCAAGCACAATCTTCATTCCGCCCTTGATAGCTGTTGACATTACCTCCATCTCAAACTGCTTGAGCTGCAAAGTCTTCTCATCCTCAACTCTTCCAAGATATGTTCCTACAAGATTTGCAAGAAGAGGAAGATCATCAGTAAGCTCCGACATCCACCGGTTGTTCTTTCTGTCAACCTCTATTCGCAGAGCTCCTGAATAACGTCCCTTATTGTATATAGCCGACTCTATACTGTTTTCCATAAGCTTCTCGAACCTGGCACCACCCTCACGGAGTCCGTATTCGTTATAGCTGCTTGAAATGGTATAGTAGTCCCTGATTGATATTTTCGAAATATGATCAGATGTGTCATTTTCAGGAGTCACACACCACTGATATGCATACCTGAAATCAAGAGTTTCCCAATTTATTGTCACTATCGATACACGGTCTGCACCGTATCTCTTTCCGATACGTCTTAACAGCATATTGAGCGAGCTTTCGATATCATGCGTATCCTCCATGAGCGACATCGCATATGATACCATATTCTCCTGCGATACCGAATGCTTTTCTATTCCACGCCCTCTTGCTACCATACGTCTTGGAAAAAGATATTCCACCGGTGCGTCAAGCTCCTTATTAACCTGACGGTATGTTTTCACACAACTGCCGCCGTTTGCCTTTATGTACGACAGTACCTTTGCCGCAAGGTCATACATCTCATAGTAGCCCTCTGCATCTTTAGTATCAACTATGGCTATGCTTGCACCGAGCTTTATCGTCTCATTTTCTCCGAAGTACATTTCTTTCATACACGAAAGAACCTGCGAAGCACGTTCAACAACCTCTGCCGACAGAGCATTTTTGGCAAGAACCGCAAACACATCACCGTCACATTTACCGATTATATAATCCCTGTCGAATACTATTCTCAAAACATCTGCAAATTCCGCAAGAAACGCATCCGAAAACTTAACTCCGTATGCATCATTCATATCAGCAAAACGATCGATATCTATCAGAATAAGCGAGCTGTGCGTCTCTCCCTTTTCAATTCTGATATGGTCATCCATCTTTTCGTCTGTATATGCCTTTGTATAAAGACCGGTATCTGTATCGATATATTTCTTTTGCTTTTTACGCTTCTTTTCATCAATATCGCTGATATGACCCACCTTTATGGAACGGGAATTTACCGTTGTAAAGTAGCCCTCTATTCTGAAGCTGCCGTAATCATTATTTTCCGACACTTCTGTGCCGCTTTTGCGTTCGATGACTATATCTCCGTCAAAACAGCTTTTAAGAAAACGGACATATGCCTGCTTTGATGCTTCACTTATTTTATCACCATGCAGTATAAGCTCTGAATAGTTGTCTATATCAACAACTATTCCACCCTCATCGCCCGGATAGTAATCCCTGTATATTTTCATCGAATCAGCTTCTATGTCATATTCAAAGAACATTCCGTCATGCTTCTTCTTCAACAGCTGATACAGCTTGGTGCTTATATTTATATCAGGCATTACCTTACAACTCCAATCTTTTTATTTCATATACTTATTTTCAAACTCCGCTACCGGAATAGGCTTTGAGAACAGGTAGCCCTGAACAACGTCATAGCCGTTTTCACGCAGGAAATCCGCCTGATCATTTGTTTCAACACCCTCGAACACCGGAGCCTTATTTGACGCAACTGCAATCTCTGCAATTTTCTTTGTATAATTGCGTCCCTCCTCAGTATCGGTTCTGTCAACAAAGCATTTATCTATCTTTACAATATCTGCCGGAGTCTCCACCAATGTATGCAAGGATGAATATCCCGTTCCGAAATCGTCGATATCTATCTTGAAGCCGAACTCACGCAGCTTACTGAGTGACTGTATTGCAGCCATCACATCACTCGCAAACATACTCTCAGTAACCTCAATTTCTATATATTCCGGCGAAACACCATATTGCTCCGCAAGCTCCTTTATCTTCTCCTCAAAGCCGCTGTTTTTCAGATGCTGACGCGAGAAGTTTACCGATACCGGTATAAGGTCATAGCCCTTATTTTTCCAATCTACCAATGTTTTTAAAGCATGCTCATACACGCAGAAATCCACATCTACGATATAGCCCACCTTTTCAAGAGTTGGTATGAAATCTCCCGGAAATACCAGTGTTCCGTCCTTCTTCTTCCATCTTACAAGCGCCTCTGCACCGATAACCTTTCCGTTAGAAAGCGAAACCTTTGGCTGCAGATATGCAATTATGTCCCCATCCGCTATCGCCTGATGAACACTGCCGATTATTTCCATTTCCTTTTCGCGCCTGCGACGAAGCTCCGGTGTGAATACACCTATTCTCGCTCCGTTATCCTCCTTGAGTGCCTTTCTCGTTGAGTTTGCATTCTCAATTACAGTCATGATATCATCCACACCCGATATCATTTCGCATATACCCGCCGTCATTGATAAATCACTCATCGGATATCTTGACGTAAACATTTTATCAATCTCATCAAAAAGCTCTGCAAGTATATCCGTAAGCTCTCGGTCAGCCTTATCCAGCGGCATGAAGCAAACAAATCTGTCCGCACCCGGACGGCATACAATCACCTCTTTGAGCGAATTAAGTCTTTCGCCTGCCTCGTATAAGAGTCGGTTTCCCTCAAAAAATCCGAAATTATCATTAACATAAGCAAAATTATTTATATCGGCATATATTACTGCATAACTCTTATTTGCTCCGTTCTGCGAAAGCAACAGCGGCAGCCGTTTTAAAAACGCCTGGTATGTAAGCAGTCCTGTTACATCATCCTTTTCAAGCAGATTCATCTGATTATGTTCACTTATACGAACCGCAACCGCCATTGTTATTATCTTCGAAAGCTCTGAAAGAGTCTCAAGCTCTGTCTTTGACCATTTTTTATCCTTTCGGCCTGCGCAGTAAGCAATATATCCAAGCATCTGCGCTCCGTCATAAAGCATACAGTTTACACAGCTTTCAACACCTGCCACACGGAACCATTCCCTGTCTTTTTCAGATTCTACCTTTGACGTATCCTCTATAAACATGAAGCCGTCTTTGTTGAAGCCTTTCATAAAGCCTTCCCACTGTGTATAATCCGACTCTTCACCATTGGTCTTACAAATACCGTTTTTTCTGTCCCAATAGTTTGTCATACGCATACATTTTCTTTCAGAAATATGCTCATTCAATACTATTGTATCTATATTAAGATTTCTGCCTATACATTCAATGAGGAGATTGATTGAACAGTCTCTGTTTCTTGAATGTGTTACAAGGCTTGACGCAAATGCTACAAAGCCACGTTCATAATCATTATTTTCAACGCTGTCAAAATCCTTGAATTTCAGTTCCTTATAATTCGCCGATACTCTCGTATCTTCTCTATATATCCCAATTCCTTTGTAGGTATATTTTGCCTCATCAAGTGCCATCTGTGCCTTTGAAGAAAGTTCATCAAAGCTGTCACCGTCAACAAACGCTCTTGCTATACCTATCTTACAGCCGGCTATGACACCATATTCCTCTGCACCCATGTAAGTCTTTGCGACCATTGCACGAATTTTTTCAGCATACTCCTTAGTCTGACTCATTGTTGCATTTTTCAGCATAACCGCAATAATATCTTCGCCCACCAGACCCATTATAACGTCTGTATTTTTGAAAAGTCTTGTCATTCCGGCAGTTATGTTTTTAATTACCGTTCCGATGAACTGCCTGCCGTAGCTGTTTAAAAGCTTACTGTAGTTATCAATATCCACAAGCATCAGATGATGCTCCTTTTCTTTATCCGGGCACTCAGCAAGAAAAGTATTGATTTCCTCCTTGACACGCTCTGCCCCCATGAACGAGAACATTGCACTTATGTCCTCATACGGAAGTCCGCTTCTCTGTGCATAGTCATGCTGAGCAACGATCAGTTCAACCTTACCTCCGCTGCACTGGGCATAAATGAGAAATCTTTTTGTATGACCAGATTTCACAAGCAATGACGCCTCAAACAAAGCCGCTTTGCTATCTTTAAGAGCATCCAGCTTTTCCATAAATGTTTTTACATCATTCTCTGGAACCATCTCACAAATATCTCTGTCAAGTATTTCACTTGACATATATCCTATGATATCTGCGACACCGCCGTCTGCAAAGACAATTAAATAGCTGTCCTCTTTTTTTACAAGCGTTACTCTGCCATATTTTAAATCATAAATATTCCCCTGAGCGTATCCCATTTTTATAACCTATCCTTTCAAAAATACCATTTTTGACAATACTATAGTTATTTTAATTTTATCACATTTTCAACCAAAATTCAAGCAAAATACAGCAAAAAATTGTATTTTTTATAAAAAAATTTCCGTCAGAACATAATTTCTGACGGAAAATCCGCTGTAATATTAGTCAAGCGAAAAAATAACAGCCTCAAGTGCATTTGTATCCCCAACAAAAACCGTACCGCCTGCTGCTTCAAGCACCTCTCTTGAGCGAAATCCCCATGTAACGGATATACATTTCATGCCGCAGTTGCGGGCTGTTAAAATATCAACCTCACTGTCACCCACATAAACTGCTTCCTCGGCAGACAGCCCGAGAACACGCAAGGCTTCAAACACAGAATCGGGAGCCGGCTTTTTATTCCGTTCCTCACTGTCACCTATTGCTACAGAAACATTATCTCCAAAATATTCACAACATAAAAGCTTTGTAGCTCCGTCAAGCTTATTTGAAACCACTGCATTTTTTATCCCTGCACCGACAAGCCTTTCAAGCAAGTCATTTACTCCTGCATACGGTGCGGTATTATCTCTGCTATGCAGAGCATAATACTCTTTAAACACATCAAGCACAGCCTGCACCTCTGCTTCCGTAACATCCGGACCGATCGCACGCTCAACAAGCTTTCTTACGCCGTCACCGACAAAGCTTCTTATCTCATCAAGTGTTCTTTCACGCCTGCCGAAGTTTTTCAATGCGTAATTAACACTCAGATACAAATCCTCCAAGGTATCAAGCAAAGTGCCGTCCAAATCAAATATTACCGCCTTATACATAATCAATCCTCTCATAAAATTGACGGAAATACAATAGTAAACTCCGTCCCTTTTCCAAGCTCACTTTCTATTTTTATCTGTGCCTTGTGTATCATTGCCGCATGCTTCACAATAGATAACCCCAGACCGGTGCCGCCTATGGTTTTGGAATGGCTTTTGTCAACACGGTAAAAGCGTTCAAATATACGCTCCCTGTCCTCCTCGGCTATTCCTATTCCGGTATCCTTAACACTTATTGCACTACCCTCTTCATACGGAATAGTTGTAACCGTAACATTACCGTTTTCCCGGTTATACTTTATCGCATTATCTACAACATTGTATATCATCTCATAAAGCAGAGTTCTGTTCGCCGCTACCATAACGGCCTCCCCGCCGAAATATATATTTATCCCGTTCTTCGCTGCATGGGGAAGCAAATCCGTTACAACTGTTTTCGCCAACTCCGCAAGGTCAATAATCTCAGGTGCTACTACTTTATCTGTTTCATCAAGCTTTGATAAGTTGATGATATCATTTATCAAAAGTATAAGCCTGTCGGCTTCCTTTTCAATCTTTTCACCAAAAAAAGCGACATCCTCCGCCTTTGCCATACCGTTATTTATCATCTGTGCATATCCCGATATGGTTGTCAGCGGCGTTCTTAACTCGTGAGATACATTTGCAGAAAATTCACGGCGTATCTGCTCTGTCTGCTCTCTCGCCTCATTATCCTTTTTTATCCGTTCAACAAACGGACGTATTTCAGGATATATTTCTGTACTCTCGATATTATTTATATCAATTTCATTGATAGGCCTCATTATCTTTTTTGTCATATGCTTTGCGATAAAAACCGCCGCTATACAAATAAGCAATATTATCAACAATAACTCCGGTACGAACGCAATCGCAACCCAGAGAATGGAAGTATTGGATTCCGCCACACGGAGCACCTTACCGCCGTCAAGCCTGACTGCAGCATAATAGATGCTTTTATCCAGCGTTGATGACATTCTTTTACTTTCGCCGATACCCTCCGCAAAAGCCTTTTCAACCTCCGGCCTACCGCTGTGATTATCCATAACTCCGGCATCCGCCTCATTATCATAGATAACCTTTCCGTTTTCATCAATGACCGTAACCCTTAGCTTTGAGCTGTCGAAAAAAATCTCGTCAAAAAATCTATTTTCATCTATTAATCCATCTGTAACATTTAAATACGAGGCAATCTCAACCGCACGCATCTTTACATGTTTCTCACGTTCTTTTACCCTTTGCGAAAATGACACATAAAAAAATCCGAATGCAGTTGCCGCCACTGCCGCAATCATCATAACACAAATGATTCTGTATATTTTTAGTCTCATATTTTATACCCGACATTTCTCACTGTTTCAATAAGTTTACCCTTTTCACCAAGCTTATGCCTGAGACTGCCGATGTGTACATCCAAAGTACGCGACTCGCCCTCAAAATGATATCCCCATATCCTGTCAAGCAAAACCTCCCTCGATACAGGGGTCCCCTGATTTTTCATAAGGTACATTAAAAGCTCAAACTCCTTGAATGTGACATATACCTCTTCACCGTCAACCATAACCGTTCGTTTTTCACGGTTAATAATTATACCGTTACAGCTCATCACTTCTTCATCCTGTCTTGCACTTCTGCGCAAAACAGCCTTTATTCTTGATATCAGCTCCAGAACTCCAAACGGCTTTGTAACATAATCATCTGCGCCTGCTTCAAACCCTTTGACCTTATCGCTCTCCTCCCCCTTTGCTGTAAGCATAATTACAGGAAGCGATTTTGTAGCCGGATTTTTTCTCATTTCACCAAGCAATGTAACTCCATCCTTGTCCGGAAGCATCACATCAAGCAGAACAAGATCGGGAATCCTGTCCTTAATCGCCTCCTCAAAGCTGCCTGTGTTTTCAAACCCCTCTGCCTCAAAGCCGCTGGATTTCAATGCATACATTATCAGACTGCGTATGCTCTCATCATCCTCTACACAAAAAATAGTCTGCATACCTTTCCTCCCTCAAGAAAAGAGGAACAAAAATCCCCTTTTTGTTCCTCCTGTCATCTGAAATTATTTTGTCGAAAACGGAAGTGCATACTTCTGCACATATTCAGCATACATTTCCTTGTATTCCGGCATTTCCTTTACCTCACCCATAAAATGGTGGAGGTCAAATGCATTCTCATTAAGCTCAATAACCGAAGCTGCGATATTTGCACAGTGGTCTGAAACCTTTTCAAGAACAGTAATATAGTCAGTAAAGACAAAGCCTGTATCTACAGTACACTTACCGTCTCTTACTCTTCCGATATGACGCTTCTTCAAATATCTCTTCAGACTGTCAACAACTGATTCAAGTGTTGCAACTCTGATTGCACAGCTTGTATCAAAGTCTCTGAGCGCACTCATAAGTACGTCAATTGTCTCCTCAACTGCATTTGACATAATCTTCATTTCATTTACAGCCTTATCCGAGAAAGCAAGGTTCTTTTCATACTTGCTTCTTGCACTGTGAAGAATATTTGCACTGTAATCACTTATCTGTTCAAGATCGCCGATTGCATGTAACAGGAATGATATTCTCTTTGAATCTTCTTCCGAAAGATCTCTCGATGAAACCTTTACAAGATATGACCCCAACGCATCCTCATACTCGTCAGATAACGTCTCATTTTCAATAATTTTCTTATCCATCGCTTCATCGTAGTTTTCCATGCAGCTTACAGCCATCTCATAGGTTTCCTTTGCGATATAACCCATGTTGATTGCCATCGTCATACACTGGTCAATAGCAAATGACGGAGTTGCAAGAAAACGCTCGTCCAGCTTTGCGAATATATCTATTGTTGCACCCTCACGGATTGTAAATCTTGCAAGCTTTTCAAGCAGCTTATTAAACGGCAGAAGAACTATTGTTGCAAAGATATTGAAGATTGAATGAACAATTGCAATATGAACCGGACCTGCTGTTTCTGCCACAAAATCGAAACGGAATATAGCGTTTAGCGTGTAGAATACAGTCAGGAAAAGTATTGTACCGATAATATTAAAGTACAGATGAACCATTGCTGTACGTTTTGCATTCTTTCCTGCACCGATACATGAGATTAAAGCGGTTGCACATGTACCGATATTCTGACCCATGATAATCGGGATTGCAGAACCCAATGTAATTGCACCCGTAACCGTAAGTGCCTGTAAAATACCGACTGATGCCGATGATGACTGGATAATCGCAGTAAGCACTGCACCGGCAAGAACACCCAGTAACGGATTCTCAAACATAAGAAGGATGTTTCTGAACCATTCTTCTTTCTCTAACGGCTCAACCGCACCCGACATCTGCTCCATACCAAACATCAGAACCGCAAAACCAATAAGAATTGTACCGATATTCTTTTTCTTTTCCGATTTTGTTATCATTATCATAATGATACCTATAAAAGCAAGAATCGGAGTAAAGTTTACAGGCTTGAGAATCTGAACGAACCATGCATCGCCCTCAATTCCCGATAAGCTCAGAATCCACGAGGTAATCGTTGTACCGATATTGGCACCCATGATAATGCCCACAGACTGACTCAGCTGCATGATACCCGAATTAACAAAGCCGACTACCATAACAGTAGTTGCCGATGATGACTGGATAATCGCAGTAACAAGGGCACCTAAAAGAACTCCCTTAATCGGTGTTGATGTAAGCTCACCTAAAATTCTTTCAAGCTTACCACCGCCGAGACGCTTTAATCCGTCTCCCATAACCTCCATTCCGTAAAGGAACATCGCTAATCCGCCTAAAAGCACAAATACATTGAAAATTGTCATGTGTTTTCTCCTTAACGTACGCAAGCAATATAATTATATAGTACAGATTATAAAATTATCCGCAAAAACATATTCATTATATGCAAGCCTAATTAAAAATTGTGTAACTTTCTGTCGGCAAATATAAATTTACCTTACAAAGCATATTATAACATTACTTTTTTGTAAAGTCAATGTAAAAATTCTTTTTTATGCCTAAAGTAATGTAGAATTTACATAAAAAATCCGATTGTAAAATTTTCTTTACAATCGGATTTTAACCAATCAGGCTTATAACAATATCCAGCTGTCAAACCATTTGAGCCAGTTTTTCGCAAACTCCGGATCACATGGCTGTCCCGAAAGAACCGGATAGAACAATGCAAACAACGCTACTGCAATTACCGTTAACGCTATCGCTCCGCCCAATACCGCTTTCTTGTTTCCTGCATTCTTATGAATATCATAAATCGAATATCCTATCATCAGTACAACAAAGGGCACACACGGGAAATAATGATAGATAAATGTAAGTCTCGATACGCCCATCCAGGGGATAAGCTGTGCAAAGTATGAAATCACTAAAAATTGTGCATTCCTGTCACGTTTTTTAACTGCTATATAAATCACATACAGCAATGCTGCAATACCTGTCCACCATACCGCCGGATTACCGAATGAGCTTATGCCCTCCTTGAGTCCGTTATCTGCCGTTCCCGAATAATACCATATAGGTCTTGTCATAATAGGCCACTTGTACCATTCAGATGAGAATGAGTGCGTTGAATCAAGCACTGTCTTTGCATGATATGTGTACATTGAATTCGCAGTTGTTATTGCTGTTTTGAAGCCATCACTGCTCGGTGTCTGCATATACGGAATATATGCACACCAATATATAACAAGCGGAATAACCACAAAGAACAGCACGCACCACATCAATGTTCTTGTAAACTTAGGCGTAAATTCATCGATAATACGTCTGTTGGGAATTTCATTTGATGTTCCCTGCCTGTTCTTCAATGCTGCACGGTACTCATTGTATCTCTGAAGCATTGTATAGAAGAACACCACTGCAAGTCCTGCTCCTGCATATGCACCCGTCCACTTTGCCGCAACACCGAGACCCATACATATTCCGGACAGTGCCAGCGGTACAAGCGTCTTTTTGAACGATGCATCATAGAAGTTCATGGTATAGTACTTGAACATAAACAGATACATCAGCATGATAAAGAACGTTACATACACGTCTATGGTCGCAATTCTCGTCTGTGCAAAGTGCATGAAGTCAAACGTAAACAGCAGGCATGTTACTATAGCAAGCCAGCTGTGTGTCAACAGTTTCTTTGCAAATATATAAATAATCGGAATCATCAATATGCCGATTACCGTACCCGAAATTCTCCAGCCGAACGGATTCATTCCAAATACCATTATACCCAGAGCCATAATCAGCTTGCCGAGCGGCGGATGTGTCCATTCATAAATCGAGAGCTTATTAATAAACTCATATGCTGTACGGGCATGATATATTTCATCAAAATAGGTACTGTTTCTGAAGTTCTCCGCTTCCGGACAAAGCTCCTGCTCATCGAATAATGCCGCAATTGATGCATCCTGTGCGTTCACGGGCGTTATAATATTACCCTGAGCATCAAGGAAGCACATTTCCTTTATGTTCAGATTCTCCTTTGCTTTTGTGGATATTGTCACATATCTTGCAGCTATATTAATATTTTTCTCGGTCCAGAAGAATACTGCACCTGAATTACAGTTTTCTTTTTTCACCTGTACTCCGTCCGCATTTTTGAACGAAAGCTCAAGCACCTTATTTTTTTCAAGATGATATGACCCGTTGAAAAATTTCAGCTCGGCAATCTGAGTTTCTTCACCAAAATCAACAGTCAGCGAATTACCCGCAATTGCAGCCTCTGTTTCCGGTGCTGCCATATCTCCCAGATCATACAACGCAATACCACTGTAAATTACAGTAATTATAATCATTGCAATTATATCAACCTTTGTCAGCTTTGCAAGAATCTGCGTTCTGAAAAGCTGCTTTTTGGGCTTTGACGGTATATGTGTCTGCTTTGTTGCAGCATTTGCAGCCTTGCCCCTTGCACCTTTTTTTCCGATAACCGGTGCATCCGGTTCAATTGTATTAATTTTATCTGCAACATAGTTTTTCTGTGATATATACATAAAATATGCGAAAATCAGAATGTTAATTACCGATGCACTCACAATTACCGGACTCTTGAAATACTTGTTTATATCCTGCTCATAGATAAAGAGTACCCATGCGACATTAAAGAACTGTGCCGCCGAGTTAAGGATATAGAGGGCAAAGGTTTTTAAATCTCTCGCCTCTATAAATGCAAGTATAAGCATTGCCATTGTCGGGAAAGCGTATCTGTCATGCATCTTTGTAGAAAGCATATATGTTGCAAGCGAAAGGAACGCCGCCGTAAAATAGTACTTTGCTCTGCTCTTTGTTTTGAAGAAGAGATATACGGAATATATCACAATAAGTATAATGAAGATATATCCCACAGCTGTTGTTATTGGAGTAAGGTCAGTCCAGTTCTGTCCTGCCGCACCCCAGATATTGAATGCATTTACGGTAAGATGCGGATACGATTCAAGCGTAGCCTTATACTGCTCGATTACATGTGTGATTCCGAACGGTAGGGCAAGTACAAAAAGCATTGCAATTGCACCCAGACCGCAAAGAAGATTTTTAACAAACTTGTCCTTATCAAACTTAGGTAAAAACACATTTTCAACTATTCCGAAAATCAACACAGGCGTAAATATAAGTGCCTGCGGTTTAATAAAAAGACACAGTGCAAAAATATAATATGATGCAATCATACGTCTTTCGCTGATAAGATAAATCATTATTGCAACAAATAGCGTATAAACCGAATCCACCTGTCCCCAGACACTGCTGTTCATAACAACCGCCGGATTAAACAGATAAAGTCCGCTTATAAGTGCGGCTCTTGCATTGCCGAGCTTCTTATCGGCAACTCTGTAAATCAGCCAGCCGGTAAACATATCACATATTATTGCAGGCAGCTTTATAAGAACGTCCAGACCTGCTCCTGACGGCTCAAACAACTGCTTCAATGCACCAACTACATATAAAACATACATGTAACCCGGTGGATAGTCATGAAAGCTTTCCGACGCATAAAACTCGCCTATTCCGTTAGTAAAAACCTGCGACGACCATGCCGAGAAGCATGTCATATCAGTCTTATGTCCGTGATAGGATGCTGCACATATGATATGGATAATAAAAGATATTACCATAACACCGATAATATACAGTGCATTATTGTCACCTCTGCCCGGCTTTTTAAGCCCCGGACTCAGTGCATACTGCCATATTCCGTAGCCCAACAGCAAACATGCGGCAGTAATTGTAAGAATCAATGCCATTCTTTTTCACCTCATAAAAATAGTATTATATATTATTGTACTATATTTTTGCATCATTTGCAAGAGAATATTTGAAAAAGTCAAAAAATATGGAACGGGAATGCGAATTTTGGTTTATCACAATCTCATACCTCCTGCAAATCCGTTATACTCTTCCAGATACCACTCGCCATGTTTACGGAAGCATACCGAGATTTCATCACCCTTGAATACAAGCGTAAAATAAACTCCGCCGGTATGGTCGTCAAGAATCCATGTCTTGATTTCAAACTTGTTATACTCCGTCCACGCACCCATTGATGTACACTTGTATTCACGGTTACCGCTTACGCCGATTTGTCTGCCGAAATAATGCGTTTCCGGGAACAGAGAATCCTTGTAGCAATCCATTGCAAATTCAAGTCTTTTCTCACCTCTCGGCGTATTATAAATCAGCACTCCGTTTTCGCAGTCCAACTCAATCTCAGTTAAGCTCATTGTGTTTTCTTCCAATATGTATCTGCCCTTGCCGTCAAGATGCTCACCGACACCCTCCAAATGCGGCAAATCCGGTTTCATATCCGCAAGCTTTGCTTCTGCTTCCAAATCAGTTTCCGTCACCACGTCAAGCTTGTTTATAATATTATTAATAAGTGCCTTTTCAAGTCTTACTCCGTTATTTCCGTCTCCCAGATTATCGGCAGTACATACAAACATAAAATCCTTATCCGGTACACACAGAACATCCTGTGAGCCTGCACCAAAAAATGCGTAGCCGTATTCTGTCATCCATATCTGATAGCCATACCCCTTGGTCCAGCGGTGGTTAAATCCCGAATCGTTGTCAATCTGCTTAGTTGTCGATTCTCTTGCATACTCCTCGCTCATCAGACGTACTCCGTCAAGTACACCGCCGTTCATATACAGATGTCCGAGCTTTGCCATATCGTAAAGATTAGCAATAACTCCACTGCCGCCCCACGAATAGCCGTCCGGTCCCTTTACGCAATCTACGCCGTCACTCAAATTCATCTTCATGCGAAGGTATTCCATAAGTCGCATTCCCGTGATACGCTCCACCAACGCCGAAAGCGTATGTGAAGCAGACGTATCATAATGATACACTGTCCCCGAGGGGTGTGTCGGTTTTGTATTAAAAAAAGTCTCAACCCATTCTTTGTCCGTAACCTTATATGTAGTACCGTTATGACAAGTCGCCATCATAAGGCAGTCGCGGATTGTCATATCGTTTACCCACTTGTATTCGCTTTTTTTGCCGAAGTGGTCTATGATTTTATCATCAAGCGAGAGCTTGCCCTCATATATGAGCATACCGATTGCCGCACCCGTAAAGGTTTTACTGACCGAGTACAGTCTTTGCGGTGTATCGGGAGTTATATCGTGATAGCTCATTTCACTGAATATTTTTCCATTGCGAAGCATAATAAAGCTGTGCATACAGATGTCCTTGATTTCGTTCACGAAATCAAGGACGCATGATGCGGATATTCCTGCTTCGCTGTAAGTTGTTTTTTGTATGTTCATTGTTTTTCTCCCAAGACACAAAGAACTCAAAAGCAAAGCATTTGAGTTCTTCTTATTTCAAAGTTCTTAATTCTTCAATGACTGCAACGGTGCCGGGATTCTGCCGCCTCTTGCTATAAATTCCGCACTTGAGCACTTGTTCACCGGCATAACCGGACCTGTACCCAATAAGCCACCGAATTCCACAACGTCGCCTACAACCGCACCCGGTGCAGGAATCACACGCACTGCAGTTGTCTTGCTGTTTACCATACCGATCGCCGCCTCGTCTGCGATAATCGCCGAGATCGTCTCCGCTGTTGTATCTCCCGGAATTACTATCATATCAAGTCCTACAGAGCATACGCACGTCATAGCTTCAAGCTTCTCCAATGTGAGCGTACCTGCTTTTGCCGCCGCTATCATGCCTGCATCCTCACTTACCGGAATAAATGCTCCCGATAAACCGCCGACCGCGCTCGACGCCATAACTCCGCCCTTTTTAACTGCATCGTTAAGCAACGCCAATGCCGCAGTTGTACCGTGAGTACCGCACTGCTCCAGACCCATTTCCTCTAAAATATACGCAACCGAGTCACCTACTGCCGGAGTCGGTGCAAGCGATAAGTCAACGATACCAAACGGAACATTAAGACGCTTTGATGCTTCCATAGCAACAAGCTGTCCCATTCTTGTAATCTTGAATGCTGTTTTCTTGATTGTTTCCGCAACAACGCTGAAATCCTCGCCCTTTACCTTTTCAAGGGCACACTTTACAACGCCCGGACCCGAAACACCTACGTTAATTACGCATTCGCCCTCGCCCTCGCCAAGGAATGCACCTGCCATAAACGGATTGTCCTCAACAGCATTGCAGAAGATTACAAGCTTCGCACACGCAAAACCCTGCGTATCCTTTGTAAGATCTGCCGCACGCTTTACAATCTTACCCATATGTGCAACTGCATCCATGTTAATTCCGGCTCTTGTTGAACCTACGTTTACACTTGAGCAGACAAGATCGGTTGATGCAAGTGCCTCCGGAATCGAATCAATAAGCACTCTTTCACCATTTGTATAGCCCTTGTGGACAAGAGCAGAGTAGCCGCCGATAAAGTTTACACCGCACGCCTTTGCTGCCTTGTCAAGTGTTTTTGCGATTTTTACACACTTATATGTATTCGGATGATCCAATGCATCAACCAAAGTTGCAATCGGAGTTACCGAAATTCTTTTGTTTATAATTGGAATACCGAACTGCTTCTCGATATCCTCACCTGTTTTTACAAGGTCCCTTGCGTAAGTTGTGATTTTCTCATATACCTTATCACAAACCACATCAATGTCAGGACCTGCACAGCTTTTTAAGCTGATTCCCATTGTAATTGTTCTGATATCAAGGTTTTCCTTGTCAATCATGTCAATGGTTTCTCTTATTTCAAAAGGATTTATCATTGCTTTTCTCCCTTGTTATTTATGTAATTACCTTCGGCTGCAAGAAATTTCCACAGATTGCTGTTTTGAAAGGCGACGGCGTACGATGGTACTCCGAGCCTTGAAAAATAGTAAGATGCGGAAATTTATTCAGCCGAATCATATTCTATGCATTGATGTAAATATCTCTTCTCTCTGCACATGAATTGACAATCCCATTTCCTCAGCAACTACGCTCAGCTTGTCCGATAAGCCCTGTACCGAAATATCCGAGCTGTGTAAGTCAACGAGCATTATCATTGTGAACATACTCTGCATAATTGTCTGTGAAATGTCCTGAATGTTTACGCCGTTTTCATAAAGAACATTGCTGACTCTGGCGATAATACCCTTGCGATCCTCGCCTACTACTGTTACTATTGCTTTCATAATTGTACCTCTTTATTTCCGACAGAAGTAAGCTCCTGCCCTCTTTTTATTTAATTCTCTGGCGAAGTGCCTCATACATCAATATACCGCCGGCAACGGATGCATTTAATGAATTTATCTTTCCGTACATCGGAATTGTTGCGATAAAGTCGCACTTTTCTCTTACAAGCCTGCTCACTCCGTCGCCCTCGGAGCCTACTATAATCCCCAATGAGCCCTTTAAATCTATATTATACATCGGCTCACCGCCCATATCAGCTGCCGCAAACCACATTCCCTGCTTCTTCAATTCATCAATTGTAGATGCGAGATTCGTTACCTTTGCCACTCTCATATGCTCTGTTGCACCTGCTGCAGTCTTTTCAACCGTTGCATTTACTCCGACACTTCCACGCTTTTGAATTATGATTCCATGCACTCCCGCACATTCGGCAGTACGGATAATCGCACCGAGATTATGAGGATCGGTTATCTTGTCACAAAGTATTACAAACGGTGCTTCACCCTTTGATGCTGCATATTCCATTATATCCTTTACGGAAGTATAGTTGAAATTGCTTACATAAGCAATAACACCCTGATGATTACCGCCCTCTGCCAGTGCGTCAAGCTTAGCCTTATCTACTTCCTGTAAGATAATTCCCGAATCCTTTGCTTTTCTGACAACCGGTACCATCGAACCCTCGTATTTACCCTTTTTTATAAGTATTTTTTCAATGGTTCTGCCGGATTTAATTGCTTCAAGTACCGGGTTTCTTCCGATTATGATGTTTTCCATACTTTTTTCTCCGTTCATCAGGCAAAAGAGATGCAAGTAGATTATCATTTTGAAAACCGACTGCGTATGTTTTATACGCCGAGTTTTGAAAAACGATAAGATACGCAGTATATCTTTTGTCTGTATATGCTCAAAAACCACAAGGAGATTATTCTCCTTGTGGAATCTGATATGTTCAATAAATTTATTTCTGTGATAAGAACTTATCGTGAATAGCAACAACAGCTGCCTCTGCATTCTTTCTGTCAACAAGAACGGAAATCTTAATCTCTGATGTGGCAATCATGCTGATGTTGATATGTGCATTGTAAAGTGCCTCAAACATTGTAGCTGCAACACCTGCGTTGTTTACCATACCTGCACCTACGATTGATACCTTTGATACATCTGTTGATGTGTTGATTTCACGAGCCTTTATTGTATCCTGGTTTTCGTTAAGTACGTCTAAAGCAGCCGGAAGGTCACTCTCTGTTACTGTAAATGAAATATCCTTTGATACGCCGTCACCGATTGACTGGATGATTAAGTCAACACCGATTCCCTTCTTTGCTAAAAGGCTGAAAATTGTAAATGCCTTACCCGGTGTATCCTCTACTCCGCAAAGTGCAATTCTTGCAACATCATTATCTCTTGTAACTCCTCTAACGAGCATCTTCTCCACTTTATTTACCTCCTTAACGTATGTGCCCTCATTATTATTCAGGCTTGATCTAACCGATAATTTTACATTATATTTCTTTGCCATCTCAACACTTCTGTTGTGAAGTACATTTGCACCCAGTGATGCAAGCTCAAGCATCTCATCATATGAAATCTCCTCAAGCTTGAATGCTCCCTTAACAAATCTCGGGTCTGCTGTATATACACCATCAACGTCTGTGTAAATCTCACACACGTCTGCGTGAAGTGCAGCCGCTAATGCTACTGCTGATGTATCTGAACCACCTCTTCCGAGTGTTGTTATATCATCATATTTATTAATTCCCTGGAAACCTGCAACAATTACAATTCTGTTCTTGTCCAATTCATTCTGAAGTCTTTCTGTATCAATTGAACGAACTCTTGCTGCACCGTAGCGTGAATCTGTTTTCATGCCACACTGCCAACCGGTCAGCGAAACAACCGGATAACCCAGCTTCTCAATAGCCATTGCTAAAAGTGAGATTGAGATCTGCTCACCTGTTGCAAGAAGCATATCCATCTCACGCTTTGACGCGTTCGGATTAATTTCCTTTGCCTTCTCGATGAGATCATCTGTTGTATCACCCTGTGCCGATACCGCAACAACCACGTTGTTGCCTGCTTTATATGTGTCTGTTATACGTCTTGCGACATTCATAACTCTCTCAGCATCTCTTACTGATGTGCCGCCGTACTTCTGTACCACTAAAGCCATTTTATTCTTTACCTCCATATTGTATTACTGTAACCGAAGAATATTTCTTCGGTTTTTACCTTATATCAATCCTTGGTCTGCAAGAAATCTTCGTGGATTTCCGTTTTAAGGAACAACGGTGTATGCTGATACTCCGAGTTCCGCAAAATGGTAAGATACTAAAATTCATTCAGACCACTTCGGATACCACACTGCCGACATTGTCAACATCCAGAACCCTGCATATCCATTTATGGCTGTTCTCCTTAAAGAACTCGTGCATTCTGTTCGTAAATTCGTGATAATCCTTATCTATTATTGAAACTATTGTGGGACCGGAGCCGCTTAAATAGGTAGCTCTCGAACCGCACTCATAGCTCATTTTCATTATATCCTCAAATCCGTCAATATATGCCTTGCGGTACTGCTGATGCAGTCTGTCCTCAACCGCAAATTTCAACATATCCATATCTCCTGACGACATTGCAGCAACAAACATTGATGAACGTTGTATATTAAACGCCGCATCGCTTCTTCTGACAAAATCCGGTAATACACCTCTGGATTTTTTCGTTGCCACAAAGAAATCCGGAACCATAACGGCAAACTTTATTTTAGGGTCCAATTTTATGCTCTTTACCAGAGCCTCGCCGCCGTTCATCATGGATATACACATTCCCCCGTACAATGCCGGTCCGACATTGTCCGGATGCCCCTCCATTTTTGCGGCAAGATTTAAAATGTCCTTATAGGCAAGCGTCCTGCCCGTCAGCACATTTGCCGCAAGCATTCCGCCGATTATGCAGCCGCTGCTGCTGCCAAGTCCTCTTGTCATGGGAATTGCACTGTCCTGTACTATCCTCAGTCCACTGACATTCCTTCCCGTAGCCTTAAAGACCTCGTCCATAGCACGATAAACAAGATTTGACTTATCCTGCGGCACATATCCTGTTGCATTAAGCGTTTCTATTCTTATGCCACTCTCAGTTTCTTCAACTTCAAGTCTTGAATACATGCTCAATGCCACGCCCAAAGTATCAAAACCGGCTCCCATATTTGCACTTGATGCCGGAACCTTAACCCTTATCATCAGCTAAGAACCTTTAACGCCGAAATAACATCAAGCTTTGCAAGCTTGTCTGATACCTCACTGCCGTTCATCGGAGCAGTGATAAATGCAGTTTCAGTTCCCTTTCTGATATAGGTAACCTCGCCCATAGCAGCCTCAACTGCCTCCGGAGTACTCTTTGTTCTTACAAAGTATGCAAAGCTGATATCATCTGCACCTGCAAAAATATCATTCTCCTGCTTTGTCCACATAATGTTCTTGTTGTTCTTGCTTCTTATGCAGTCAAGCACATCTGCAACAACCGCTGAAGCAGTCGCCATCTTGCCGGCACCCTTACCGTAGAACATTACATCATCCACACAGTCGCCTGTTACCATAATTGCATTAAATACATCGTTAACTGATGCAAGCGGACTTTCCTTGCTGATGAACATCGGCGATACAGTTGAGTAAACCCTACCGTCCTCCATGAACTTAGCATAGCCGATAAGCTTGATAACTCCGTTACCCTCGCCTGCACACATTACATCATCAAGCGTAATTTCCGTGATACCCTTTGTTTCTATATTGTTATAATCAACTTCCTTACCCGAAGCCAAAGAAGCTAAAATTGCAATCTTACGGCAAGCATCAAAGCCCTCAACGTCCGCAGAGGGATTTCTCTCCGCATAGCCGTTTGCCTGTGCTTCCGATAACGCAGCCTCAAAGGTCTTTCCGTTCTCAATCATCTGATAAAGAATATAGTTTGTTGTACCGTTTAAAATACCTGCAATTCGCGTAATATTGTTTGCCGCAAGACACTGGTGCATCGGTCTTATAACCGGAATACCGCCACCCACACTTGCCTCAAACATGTAATTTACATTGTTTTCCTTTGCAATAGCAAGAAGCTCACTGCCATATGTCGCCACAAGCTCCTTATTTGATGTTGTTACGTTTTTACCCTTCTGTAAAAGGCTTTTTGTAAATTCATACGCCGGATGTAAGCCGCCCATAACCTCGGCTACCACACTTATTTCTTCATCATTTAAAATATCGTTGAAATCCTTTGTAAAAAGCTCTTTTTCAGGATGGTCATCGAAGTCACGGATATCTAAGATATACTTTACCTCAACCGCTTCTCCATTGGTATTGCTCTTGAGCTTGTCGGCGTTAAGCTTAATTATGTCATAGACACCGCTTCCTACTGTTCCGTAGCCCATTATTGCAACTTTAGCCATTCCTTTTTGCCTCCTCGCATTATCTATTGAAAACATCCGCAGATGATTATTTATTCATCTTTTTGCGAATATTTTTCTATTATATTAAAATATTTTAGCACAACACTACGCTAAAGTCAATACGTTGATTGACAAAACTTACTTTTCAACAGCTATGTTGTTTTGTTTATTTTGGTTAAATATCAGCCCTTTACCGACGCACTCTGCTTTGAAATTATGCTATATATCTCATTTTCAGTCACAATTATACTGTCAACAAGCTTTATATCAAGAAGAGTCAATGCCGCTCTTAAGGCAAAGGTCGCCTCTCTGTCCGCCTCCGAGTCCTTTGCTATTCCGCTTGGATGATTATGCACGCAAATATACTTTTTACAATTTGCATTTATCGCACTCTTTGCAATTTCTCCCACATCTATTTCTACATTTTCAAAGCCGCCCTTTAAGACCGCATTTTTATTCTTAATGTAATCATATGCATCCAGACCGATCATAAAAACCATCTCCCTGTTCATATCAGTGAACAGCCTGTGCAAATACTGTGTTGTTTTCTCACTTCCGAATTCATATCTGATATCCACATTCACACTCAGCTCACGCACATTCATGAAGCTTCCGAGCAAGCTCAGATACTCTGCTGTACTTTTACCGATACCACCTACCGTCATCAGCTCATTTACATCAGCATTGAGTATTGAGTCTATACTCCCGAATGTGTCCAGCAGTGAATGCGCCACCGGATTGGTATTTTTCATCGGAATTACATAAAACAGTATAGCTTCCAGGATTTCATGAGGCAACATATCCTTATCCTTAGTTTTTAACAGCTTGCCTCGCAGCCGTTCTCTATGTCCCGCATGAACGCCGCCCGGCTTTTTCTTTGTTTCCATTTCCGGATTTTTGCCTCCCGTTTTTTTATTCACTCCACAGCCTGTCTGTATGCTCTTTCATCCTGTCAAATATTTCTGCGTCAGTCATGTGGTTTTCCCAATTTGTTATAAGAACAACGTTTCTGTCCTGCTCATTGTAGCTTACATTTCTCTGCCACCTGAAATATCCGTTTCCGTCATCCTCTGCTCTTACTCTTGACATAAGACAACGTATAATATACGCTGAGAATTTTACATCTGCCAGACATTCATTTGCATAGAAATCTTTCCATACTCCATACTCGGCATTACGCATCTCATTATTGATATGCTCAAACTTATCTGCCGCCATTCCGAGCAGATAGAATGCACGCATGTATCTCTTTTCGGCATATGCACGGTATGCATTACAAAAATCCATCACAGCATACATTCCGTAATAATGAATCTTGGCATGAAGATAAATGGTTGCATTGAACAGATCACGCTTTTCCTCAAAAATGTCATCAAGCATATCCGTACAGCGGTTATATATCTTGTTGATGCCCTCTTCACCGTTTTTGCATATATCATAAAGTATATCAATCTGCTGTGCAAAGGTCTTGTCAGCTCCTGTAAGCCAGTTCAACTGCTTACACGGCGAATTTACATCCTTCATCCACTGTGATGCAAGGTCTCTTACGGAATATGTATAAAACTGCTCTCCGCAATGCTCGTCCTCATGCTCGCCGTAGCTTATCATATTTTCGCTGTATTCATCATAGCACCATGCCACGCCATCAATGTAATCGAAGTACTTGCCGCAAAACTTCTCGCTTTGTTCTTCTCCCTCAATTTTCTCACCGAACCATATACGGCGTACAGCATCAAGAAAATAGGTATGCGGTCTTATATTTGAGGCATTGACAATCAGATAATCCTGCACACCCTTATCAAATGCGTTGTGCAGTTCATTACTTACAAATTCAACGGTATTCGGGAACATTGTAATGTGGTTTGCCGCCTGCAAATCATAGAATGATACATGATAATATATACCATGTCTTCCACCGTCATCCGGCACAGCCGGAATACGCGGATTATGGCTTCCCTGACGTCTTGTAACCATCTTGCCGAAGCCGTTATCTGCCCATATTTTGATTATTTCATCTCTGAAATGAATATAGCCGCCACGATAAAGCTCTGCAATCTCACCGTAGAGATTGGTACAGCATACCGCATTTTCTATATTTTCATTAACAAGCTCATACTGCTCATTAATTAAAGCACTTATAAGATCTCCTCGCTTTTCGGGAGTATCATATGACGGATCATCTGCCCAGAACGGTCTGTCGCCCTGACCTCTGAAGCCGAGATTCCACACAACCTTCATTTCTTTCTGCTCTTCAATTCCCTGCTTCCACAATCCCCTGAAAAGCTCCGGATGCTTATCAAACGAAGCCTCCTTGTCGGGATATGCACGGGCAAACATTTCTGCTCCCAACGGCTCCGCATGGTGGTGCGAAATCCACAATCCCATATCAGACGCAAGCTGACGGTATTTTCTTGAGTTTTCGTCCGTACCCGGAATCACCATATTACCGCCGCAACGGAGCAATGCCTCAAACACCATTTCCCATGCCTTGAAGTTATCGCCGTCAACAGTCCATTTTGCAAGAATAACCTCGTCATTTATGAACCAGCCGCGATATTTTACCTTAGCCGGAAGTGAATAATAGTCCTTTGCAGGTATAAACACGTCCTCTCGTTTTTCAATAGTCTGATCCATCCAGAACCAGAACGCATCCACATACATAAAGGTCTCACTGATGTACAAAAGTGCATACACAAAGCCAAGATCCTCCGCAGCATATATCGTCATAGTTTCATTATCCTGAGAAAAACGCACAACATAATCCTCTGCTCCAAGCGTTTTGTCATAGGCAAGAACTATCGAATTTTCCTCACCCTCATACAGCACCTTTGCCATATCACGGGTAAACATTTTTATAGCATACTGTACCGGCTTTGTATTTATTTGTGAAATGATTTTTGTATTGAGATTCAGCTTGAATACGTCCATTTTTCTTCTCCCTTTTCATACACAAACTATAATAGTGTAATTTTATCATAAACCCCCTTGCAATTCAAGGCTTGTAATTGAATTGTAATAAAAAACCAAGGGATTGCCAATGCAACCCCTTGGTCCCCCCTTTATCATGTAATCGGCAGGAGCAAGCCCCTACCCTACTGCGTGATTATCTCTGCATTTACCTGTCCAAGCAGTGCTTCGACAGCCTGCTTATCTATCCAGGTCACCTCTTTAGCCGTACTCGAAAACTCGGCACCGTCAATATCCTGAAGTATCCAATAATTATCCTTGATATCCACTTCTCTCATGCCATAGCTCATAACAAAATCCGCAGCCCTGTGTAAATCCGAATCAGTATAAATCCTATAAATTGGAATGTAACTCTCTCTTATATCCGTATATTTTATAGCATTATCCAAATCATATGTTCCTTTACCTTTGCAAATATACCATATTCCCCGCGGCTTTAATGCAACCTTATCCCAACATCCGTTTTCCTTTATCCACTGAATTGTATTTTTGTAATTTGCATTTATTGTCATATATGTGTATCCAAGCACACCGACAGCGGAATTAGACATATATGTTTGTGTTGATGGCGATGTATTGGAATCAATTAATGCAGTTTTTTCTGACACAGACTCTTCCTTTACCCAATCAAATGCAAGTGAAAAATGCCATGTAAAAAGCTGGTCAATCTGGTTATAATCCATTTCAAGAATATCCTTGCGTACACATTCCAGAAGTCCCTCAAACTCCTTACCGCCCACTTCTTCACCATTAAGTCGGATATTCCTGATGTTCTTTATTTCCTCGTCAAAGATTTTCTCATTCGCAATCTTATAGACATCGGACTTGTAAAGTACATTTAGTATCTCATTCTTTTTATCATTATCCACACCGTAACGTCTATGAATTATCTGTCCATTCCTGAGCTTATATTTGATATGAATATTCGTATTCTTCTCATCGCCTGCACACCATCTATCGGATGCATCGGCACCGTTTATGATTTCTTCATGAAGTTTCAGAGTGTATTCTTCAATATCCGCATTATCAACAAACGGCTCCTCACCTCTGTAGTAATACTGATATACCGCCACTTGGTCTATATCCTCAATATCCGGAACTCTTGTTTCAAAGCCGAAAAAGCTTGTAAATGCAAATACTGCAAGCATAGCCGCAAAAACCACTCCGAACCCTAAATATCCCTTGTAGCTTCTCCATACTTTAAGCGTCTTTTTAAGTGCCATTTCACTGCCGAAATATGCAAGCAGGCTAACTATAACCATTACCGTAATAATTGTAGCAAGGTTTCTGCCTATATTCATGAAGAACCCAAATGCCGCAAGTGTCACCAGAGCAGTTATGAAATATTTATAAATCGGATTCAGTATCTTAAATGTCGCAACATCCTCTGCCGTTTCCATTCTACGGTGCTTGTAGATAACAAGCGAAAGTGCGTACAGCACCAGTGCCGCTATTATGTGCAGTATCATTTTTGACACATCTACGCTCACCGGAACATTACATACGTCGTCAGTTACTTCAATAATCCATACAACCGGATTATTCGACGCAACAAAATTCAGTACTGTATTTGTATCGGAATAGCCGTACAAAAATCCCATTGCAATCGAGCTGAAGCCGAGTATGATAAGAACTATAAACGAATGCAGGAGGATATTCAATACCACAACCGCAAATGTATTTCCTGTAAGCATTGCCGCAAGCGTGGAATATGCAAACATTACAAACACGCAAAGCAGATTTATGCCAATCCATATCATGCATTCACTGACGGTAAACAGATATCCGTAGCCCGATATTGCCATTATTATTAGTACAATTCCGTTTAATATAATCGGTGCCGCCATAAGCGTAAGTCCTGCGAGTGCGGTTGAAATGAAGTTTGCCTCGCGTGTTATGGGCAGACTGTGGGTAAATATCGCCTGTTTTTTTGAATGCACGAACCGATACACAAGCATTGCCGTAACCGCCGCTACGCCTATACCGATTACCACCGACGGCAGCACATATGTGCCGTAGCGGAGCAGGATATGTATATCCTCCGCAGTTGCAGCAATGCTGGGCGTTTCATTCATCATAATAGGCATACCTGTTATCAGAAACAGAATTACAAGGTAGAATACCGACCCCCAGATAAACCGTTTAACTGTTGATTTGTATATTCCTTTGTTGAATATTTTCATGTTTGTTCCCTCCTTTATTTCGTCATTTCAGCTTCTGCCATTCTCCAATTTCTGTTAACCACGCCACGGTGTTTTCACACCAGTTGTTTATACTGTTCAATTGCACATATTCACCATTTTTATAATACATCATTACATCATACGATTTTCCCGTAATCCCTGTATAATCATCATGCAATTCTATTGCATCCTGATACAGGAGGTCAAGTAGCTTCTGACAATCATCTCCGTAAAGATATACAATATTGCCGATTCCTATACATTTGACATCTTCAAGAAAATTCTCATCCTTATACAATTTATGTCTCGCTACTCTCCAATCCTCATATTCATAGCATTTGTCCATTGCCTTATAATAAATCTGTCGGTCTATTCCGTATTTTCTGCTGATAACCCTGCCGTTTTTCAGCCTATACTTTATCTTCAAATAATACTCCGAATCCGGACCGCTTACTATCATATTATTCTCGATAATTTCTTTATGAAGCTCTGTTGTAAACTGCTTTAATTCTTCGTTTTCCACATACGGAATATATGTACCCCACGCATTGGTTTCATTATAGTCATACAATGCAACATTTTCTATATCCTCAACATCGGGTACTCTTGTTTCATAACCGAAAAAGCTCGTGTTAGTAAATAACACCGTAAAAACTGCCATAACTACCACAAATACAAGATATCCTTTGTAGCTTTTCAGAACACGGAGTGTTTTGTTTATTGCCATCTCTATACCAAAATAAACTACAGCACTTACCATAATTACCGCTATAATCAGGAATACAGGATTTATCGAGTCGCCAAAAAATATATTCACGGCAAATACGCTCGCCAGAAAAGTGACTAAATATTTCAAAATCGGTTTGAGTACATTGAAGCCTGCGGCTTCTCCGGCTGTTTCAAGCTTTCTTTTTCTGTATAATACAAATGATGTTATATACAGTATAACCGCCACTGCTATATGAGGAACAAAGTCCATAATCTCAACCGACTTCACTGACAAGGAATTTATATGCAATCTGCAAGCCATCACTGTAAGCCACGAAAGTAAATGCAGTGTTAAGTTACCTCTCTCACCGATATAAACCTCATATCCCAATAAATATTTATCTGCCAAAAGCTCAAATGTTGTCGGCAGACTGTAGGTTGCAATCAAAATTACAACGCTCAGCACAACCGTTGCCGCACCGTTTCCTGTCACCACTGCCGCAAGCGTTACATATGCAAACATAATGAACGCAAACAATAAATTCATGCCAACCCAAATAAATGCCGAGCCAGCCGTGTAATAGCCCACTATCCAATTCAGCTCACAATACAGCATAATAAGCCCATTTATTATAATAGGAATTATTAACATCGTCAGTCCTGCAAGTGCAGACGAAATGAAATTTGCTTCTTTGCTTATTGGCAAGCTGTGAATAAAAATCGCTTGTTTCTTTGAATGAATTGATTGATAGGCAAACAATGCTATTATTATTGAAAATACAATTGAACACACACCGCCATACCACATATCCTGAATAAGATTTTTGCTGTTGTCAGAAGCCGATGTAAGCTCAATCACATCTATATCGCATAATAAATGACCTCCCTGCAAGCACAGCAGATGCACTATCATCACCCACCAGAATCGCTTCAATACGGATTTATAAATCCCCCGATTAAACAATGATGTTCGTAAAATCATAACCAAGTCCCCCCAACTCGTATATAAACACTTCCTCCAATGTTAGGCTTACACGCTCACAAAGTACCGGTGAAAGCTCTTTCATTCTGATATCATTCTTTTCAATGTCACCTCTGATAATGACATTATACACCGCACCTGTCTTTGAAATATGCAGTATATCATCACTTTTCTCAAGTTCCTTACAAATTTCATCACTCAGCACAACCTGATATTTACACACGCTGCCTTTTAAATCATCAAGCGGCTTTTCAATTATCATTTTTCCCTTATGTATAACGCCAACCCAGTCACATATATCCTCAAGCTCACGCAGATTATGTGACGATACAAGCACTGTCATTTCACGGTCTATTACGTCCGCTATAACCATGTTAAGCACCTGCTTACGCATTACCGGATCAAGTCCGTCCAACGGCTCATCAAGTATAAGCACTTCAGGCTTTGCCGACAATGACAGCCAGAATGCCACTTGCTTTTTCATTCCCTTTGACAGCTTCCTTATCTGACGCTTTTCTTCTATTTTAAATATTTCCTTAATCGAATTATATCGTTCATAGCTGAAGCTCGGATAAATTGCCGCATAAAATGCCGCCATTTCTTTTATTGTATATACACTATAATAAAACCAATCATCCGAAATACTTAAAAATCTGCGTTTGATACTCTCATTCTCAAACACCGGCTCGCCGTCAATTGTAATTGCACCCTCCTCCGGCTGCAATACTCCCGTGATGTGATTTATAATAGTTGTTTTTCCTGCTCCGTTCGGTCCGACAAGACCGTAAATTGTACCTTTTTTTACCTCGAGACTTATATTGTCAAGCACCTTATAGTCATCAAAATGCTTTGTTACGTTTGATACCTTTATCATAATTCTTCCCCCTTCTGTAAATATACATTTCTTATAATATTATCGATTTTTTCCTTATCCTCACCCAGATACATTAATTCCTTGACCGCATCCGTCAAGGTGTTATAAATTTCATTGATTCTCTCGGTATTTTTTACATCCCCGACCGCTGAAACAAAGCTTCCTTTACCCTTTACGCTGTATATAAATCCCTCCGCTTCAAGCTTTTTATATGCTCTTTGTACGGTATTCGGATTTACCGTAAGACTTACAGACAATTCACGCACCGACGGCATCTGCTCATCCGGCTGCAAAATCCCGTTAACTATCAACTCACGAAACCGGGCTTCTATCTGCTCATGGATAGTTCTGCCGTCCTTATAGTCCAAGCTTATCATATTCACACCTCCCTTTAACTGTATTAATTGTATTAGTACAGTTAGTATAGCACTAAAAACAGTGTTTGTCAATACATTTTAAAAAATTATTCATAAAATATTTACAGCAGCAAGGAATAAAACACTTGCAATCAGTCTAAACTTATGTTATAATGTAATAACGAAATCATCTATATGGGGCTGCAATGGCTTCGACGGGGATGATGAACCGGGAATAGCGAGTAGCGGATGAGTCAGCCGCTTCAACAAGGCTCAAACTTAAATATAAACGCTAACAATAGAGTAGCATTAGCTGCCTAAGCAGCTCATCTCCCCTGCGAGTACCACGACGCAGGCTGAGGTGAATACCAGTGGTGAACGTGCATCGGAGAGTGTCACGGCTCCGGTCACGCACAAGTGACTACTAAGCTGCCGACTTTGGTTGTGGAATCGGCAGTAAGGGAACGCAGACCATAACCTGCACTCGGAGAGGTTCTCGCGGATTTGTTTTCGGACAGGAGTTCGATTCTCCTCTCCATACATACCCAGTCACACGTTAACAGGCAAAGATAGCCTGTTTTTTTTATGTTTTTCTTTAAATCATGACGTGTAAAAAGGAACATTAGGTCAGGCTTTTTTTACTGTTAGGTCAGCGTTTTTGACAAGGTCGAAAATGCTGGTTTCTCCTGGATTTCAGCCGTGTCACATCGAGACGTGTTGTCTGATGGTGGAGTTGAGCGAACACACCACAACCCACCGTCCGGCGACAGAGCGAAAAAATCCCCGTGTGTCTGTTGGTTTGACACACAGGGACTAAATCTATCTTGTAATCACCTCTACGGTATTATTTTTTCTATCAACTTTAATTTCTCTAATGTTTTCATCAATAAAATTTCTAACTGCAATAGTATCATTTTCAATAATATAAGGCATAAGATTTTTAAAAGCCTTATTAATCTCTGATGTTGCGTATGTAACATTCATTTTTCTTTCTAAGTCTGATTTATTAGCTTCTAAATTTTCTATCGTTTTCTGTAACTCCGAAATCTTATTTAATACAGCTTGTGTACTTGCATTATTTTCATCTGTATCCGAAAGCTTATCTAAAAGATTTTCGACTTTCTTTTTATAACCATCAATTTTCACTTTTAACGAGTGAATTTCACCATTAAGTGATTCCTTATTCTTTTTAACGTAGTCATTAAATTCTTTAGTTATTTTGGGTAACGATTTATCATAAGAATATACGATATTTGCCTTGATGGAATTAATTGTAAATTCATCAAGATACTTTATATTTATTTCATGCCCACATTTATCGCATCTATAATACGAATGCTGAATCTTATTTCTGCCGGACTTTCTTGTGTTTCCCCACATCAAGCCGCCGCAACCGCAATTGACTTTTCCTGTGAGCAAATACCTATGATTTTTACCGCCTCTCAGATGTTCATGTTTTCTCAAAATGTCCTGAGCTTTCTGAAATTGCTCCTTTGATATTATCTGAGGAATAGCCCCTTCATGTCTTATTATCTCTGAGGCATCTTTTTGGGCACTATTATTTCTCTTGCCGCTGTACTTGCCTTTACTTTGTCTTTGATTGTAAATATATACACCAGTGTACCTCTCATTCATAATAATATTTCTAATTGCGTTCTTGGTAAATCTTTTACCTCTCTGTGTCTTATAACCACGTCTGTTTAATTCATCGGCTATTTTTTTATGTGAGTATCTTGAACAATACATATCAAATATTAATTTAACAGCTCTTGCATTAAAGTCATCAAGTATGTACTTCTGATTTTTAACCTTGTAGCCTAAGGGTGGAACTCCGCCGAGGAACAACTGTTTTAAGGCTGATTCGTATTGCCCTTTCTTAACTTCTCTGCTAAGATTCATAGAATAATATTGAGCCCAACCCTCCATCAGTGATTCCATGATAATGCCTTCGGGACCATCACCAAATTGTTCCACTACACTTATCACTGAAACACCATTCGTTTCAAGCTGTGCTTTGGCACATATCGAATTAGCTTTGTTTCTGGAAAATCGATCAGTTTTGTGAATTAATAAAACTGAAAATTCTCCGTTTGCTGAATCACTTAACATTCGCTGAAATTCAGGTCGATTATCATTCGTTCCTGTCTTTGCTTCATCTGCATAGATTTTTATAATTTCAATATCATGCTCATCTGCATATTTTTTGCAAGCTCTATACTGAGCAGCGTTGGAAGCTTCGGTTTGGTTGTTGCTTGAGTATCTAGTATATACTGCTGCTTTTATTTTTGCCATAAATTATCCCTCCTCATCTTTTTGTAAAATTTCTAATAAAAGTTTGAACAACGCATCGTTATCTAGCCTCTTGTCATCAGGTTCGAAATGAATTTTATTCTTAACTCTCTTGTTAATCAATTCCGACCGTAATGTTGTTGCTGTCATTGTGACACCTCCTGATTCAAAATTTGTTCTGTAATATTTTTTGCGAAATCTACCTGTTCATCTCGATTATAAAACACTTCCGAGCAATTAAATTTTATACAATAACTTCTCACACCACCCAATGTATGCTTCATTGCATAACCTGTACCTCCAGAGGGCGTTTCAATATAATTCTTGATTTTAAAGTACTTATAAATACGCTGACGTTCTGTATGATTATAATTCACTTCTGAATCAATTATATCATCTATCACATATCTATCAATTGAAAGCTCACAGATTCTTTTTTCTGCACCCTGCAATTTGAGCTTACCGATAAATTTGTGTCTAGGAGAATTTACGATATTATTGCCAGAGCTATGAATAGTAAACGAAGGTGTAATATAATTCCTTCCGTTGTGTGTTATTTCGAGCTCGTTTTGCCTAACTGTAATCTGTGACAATATCTTATCAAGAATTTCTTCGTAGATATCTTCTTTACTTTTTCTAATTTCATTCGTATGAATAACTAGATTTCTTAATTTTTTATAATCAAATTTCCAGTTAAAGAAATGATTTGAAAATCTGGATGCTAATACTATTAACGTATATACCTTACAAAGTCTCTCATTCAAGGATTTTGAACCCAAGCATGACAATATACGTGCATATTCTTTATCATATAACTCTAATACTTTGCCTTTACCAACCTTTATTAATTTTTCAGCAAAAAACGCAACAGCTGTTCCATATTCTTGATTCGTAAACTCATTTAGTAGATGAGAATGGTTAGCATCCTTTGTGAACGGGAAATTAAACTCTACAACTCTCGCTATTGCACCAGGATTTGAATTATCATCGAGAAGGGGCTTTTCACCCGTAGTAAGCACAAGACATCTCCACGTCCCGGACTTCATTCTCTCGATGTCGCCTGTCAGTCTATCTTTATCTCTACCGTTTGCTAACTTGTATACTAGACTTTGCATATCCTTTACGGTAGCACAGGAAGTATCATCAATTATTTTTAGAACTCCGCATAGATTACTAAGCGATTGAACCAGGGCATTACCAGTAGAAAAGAACGAGCTGATAAGTGAGTTGTCTGAGATGTTAGGACTACCGAATACCGAGGCAGCAAGCTTTGCAGCCGTACTTTTACCTGTAGATGACATTGCCCAAAAATGAATGATTGAGCTATCTATCGCACGCTCTTGACCTATATATCCCAAAATAATAGATGCAAAGGCAACAGAAATCGTAAGTTCTAAAGGCTGATTGCCTTCGACCAATTTGATAATCCCTTTTCTCCAATTTCTGAGCCTTCCCTTAGCTGTGATGTTAATCTCTCCGTTATATGTACTTTTATTAATCCCTGAAGGAATCATCTTATTCCAGAAGAATCTATCTTGACCGTTATAAAATTGGAAACCCAGTTTTTTGTATGATTTCTTGTGTTCGCTAAGTGAAATTAAATTGTAAAGGTATTGTATGAAATAAGATGAGTTGAAAATAGTAACTTCAAATCCATAGTTTGCAATTGAAAGAATTTCTTTAAAACACAATTTATCGGGCTTGATTTCGACCAGATTGCCATATGGATTTTCAAAGAAATAAACGGTTTTGCCTGTAAAAATATCATACGTTGTAGACGGTACGTTTATAGGCATGCAAACATACTCATAGTGTACATTTCCTTCTTTGTCAGAATACTCAAAATAAACCTTGCCCTTCATTTCTACAATATTAGGATGAGGTAGTTTCTTAAGCTGTTCTTTCGGTAACTCTGCTAGTATACCCATTTTGTAAACCTCCTTGTCTTTTAGGTAACTGTCAGGCTTGAATATACAAGCCTGACAACATTTGTTTTGATTACTTAATCAATCTCATCAACCTCAGGAATTTTGATTACTACGGCTAAGTTTTTGTCGTCAAATTTCACATTTGAAAAAGATACGGATGTCCTATTCTCATATACAGATTCGAGCCCAAAGCCATATACAATCCCTTCAACGAGACCACTATCATAGATGATCGGTCGACTTGACGTGTCGCTATACTCGTATTCGTCAAGTTCTTCTGAATCTTTCGATAAAATCAAATACCTTTTATCTGGGAGTAACCCTATTCTAACATACCCCTCTAACTCCAAACGAGAAGCGAGAGCATTTGTGATACTTAAACGTTTGCCATTGCGGTTGTATGTGATGCTTACGCTGTAAACACCTCTACTGGATTTCTCGGTTATTGGAACCTCAATCTCTTTTGGTGAGATTGATCCTTTGATTAAATCTTTAACACTGGACATATACAGTCCCTCCTTACATTCAAATTACTAATCCAATTAGATGCATCAAAATTTGATTATGATTCCATTATAAACCATCAAAATCAAAAAGTCACTCGCATCTTTTCTTTTGAAAATTGCGATTGACAAAAAATAAGCGACTATTTTGATTATAGTCGCTTTGATAGTTATTACATAAAGTGATTTATGTTTATACTGCATGGTAAATAAAAAGAGGCACGTTTGTCTACAATTTCAGGGATTTTTTTACAGGTATCGTCTAATTTCTTTCGTATATCACTAATTATATCTTCAGGCAAAGTTTCGGAAGGCATTTGCGATATAAAATCGTTAGACAGAACTGTATCCGCATACAAAAAAATCTTTCTAAGTAATTCTATTATCTCAAAATATTCATCATTTAGGTACTTAATAAAAAAACCATCTGTCCATCTTATAGATTTTTCGATTTCAACATCTTCTGAATATTTTTCAACTATTTCTTCTAAATCCATTTTACTTAATGCATTAGGGTCAGCGTTATTAAGTCGATATTCTGATGTTTGTTGTATGTTTTTTCTTTGAAAGCTTTTTAATGCAGAAAAGAATTCACTAAGTATATCAACATTTTTCATTCCATCTGATTCCGAAAGTAAATCCTCTAGTTTTATTTTTTTATCCTTTCGCAATTTCTTTATTATTGGTTTATTATATAATTCATACATAGTAAGTATTTCATCTTCACTATCTATAAACGCATATGTCTTTTTATTTTTCGGATGTTTGTCAGAACGAGAAATTTTATCAGTATTTACATAAAAGTCTTTTTTCAAGCCATTTATCATTTTTGAAAGTTCTTTATATAAGTCTTCTTTCAGATTTCCTACATATGAGTTAGTGTTTTTTTCTAAATTGTCAATGTCTTCTTTTTTCTGCAATCGTTCGAAAATAGATGAGCTAATTTCTTTTAAGGTTTGTATTTTAGTAGTGTCGTATGTCATATCTATTATTACACACACCTTTCAAAATGTATTTTCTGAATATATTATAATACATCTTCTTGGTGTTTGTAAAGTTATTTTTTAAAAAATACCATAACAACATAATCACTGCCAAGCAAATACATACGTTCCTCAAAGTGCTCGTAAACATCACTGTATTCGTATGTATCATTTCTGACATCAAGGTTATATGCCTTTAAAGCGTCAATATCTGCTTCTGTTTCAATAACAGCTACAAATCCTCCAAGAGAACGGTCTATGTCACGATCAGCACCGTAGCAATCGTCAAGTATCGCAAGGCAAGCTTTAATGCGTAACTGCATTTCAGAATCTAAATGTGCCACCTTATCCATGTCACTTAAAGTTCCCAATTTTATCATTTTCTATCGCCCTTTCTGTAATATAATTCCGCATATCTACGTTTGTTTTTAGTTCCAAAAGAATATATATCATTTCTTGAAACCTTCAAGGTCTTGTTAAGTGTATCAGATATTCCAAAACCTGTGTTTAGTGTAATTTCAATGCAATCATTATGAAGTATCATTGATGTAACATAAGTGCCAATGAACTCTTTAGCTTTATCACTTGATAGGTCTGATAACATAGATTTGTGTCTTTTTATC
Source organism: Clostridia bacterium (assembly GCA_045542415.1). Lineage (GTDB taxonomy): Bacteria > Bacillota > Clostridia > UBA1381 > UBA1381 > UMGS1958. The sequence continues at coordinate 22,595 of JAZQKZ010000088.1, read as the reverse complement.
ATTTTATCTATATCATCAAGACATATTCTGCTCGAAGCATTCTGCTGTAAAACCAAAATGTCATTCTCAACCTTGATTCGCTTTGATTCCAAATCCGTAAGTCTATCGATAAACATATCTACAGCAACACCTTTTTCAATAGCTGAACTTATATTTGACAGTGCTTTATTAATCTCCATAAGCTGTTTTTCATATTTACTGATTTCAGTATCCATGTTCTTATTAAGCCTGTCAATATATGCATTTGCTTTTACAATATGCTTTTTAAGCGTCTTGGCATTCAAGAAATTCTTTTCTAGCAATTCGAGAACATATGCCTCTAAATACATCTTGTTGATTTCCTTGATGTTGCAGAAATCTCTGTGCGTGGTGCATCGGTAGGTCGAGTGCTGCCTTTTGCTTCGTCCTGAAAATCTGGTGTTGCCGTTGAGCATTCTGCCGCAGTGTCCGCAGACCACCATGCCCGACAGCAGGTAGTTCATCTTTGCATTGAATTTGCCGCCTCTGTTGGTTTGTCTGTGCATTCTTTTTTGCACCCTGTCGAACAGCTCTTTGTCGATGAGCTGAGGACAGCCTCCGGGAATGCGGATGATTTCTTCATCATTTTTGATGCCGCCGCTTCGTTTGTTTCTGTCGTCTTTTGAGGCTGAACGATTGTAGGTATAGACTCCGGCGTATTTCTCGTTCGATAATATTGAATTAAGGGAATTCTTTGCGAAATGTTTACCTTTTTGTGTCATATATCCATTTGAATTTAAGTATGATAATATTTTACTATAGCCTAAGCCTTTATCGTACATCTCAAATATGGTTTTTACAATATGAGCCTTTTCATCATCTATAATCAAATGCTTATTAGCATCAAGTTTAAATCCAAACGGCGGAAGTCCGCCAGTGTGTTTGCACTGCATAGCATTTTCTTTCAAACCTTTCATAACCTCTCTTCCTAAATTTTTAGAATAGTATTCTGACATACCTTCAAGCATTGCTTCCATCATTACTGATTCCGGACTATCATCAAGATTTTCAAGTACCGAGAAGAGCTTAACACCATTCTTTTTAAGCTCCCTTTTGTACATTGCAGAATCATATCTGTTTCTTGAAAACCTATCAAGCTTATGTACGATGACTGCATCGAAATTATGTAATTTACAATCAGCTATCATTCTCTGAAATGATGGTCTTTTATCTGTTGTTGCAGAACGTGCTTCATCAGTGTAGATATTTACAATCATATACTTACGTTCTTTACAATATTTCTTCATGGCTCTTATCTGGGCATCAATACTCTCTGAACGCTGATTATCCGATGAAAAACGAGCATACAGAACAACTCTTAATCCTTGTTGTAAATCAATCATTTCTGTGTTCCTCCTTGTCTATGTTCCATATAGCCCCACATGGGTACTATACGTATCAAGAATATAATATATAGCTGTAAAGTGCTTACTTACAAAAAATATGGCAGTGGCGCTTTAATGTGCCACTGCCATATATCATCTCGAAACAAAAGTGAACTGCCGCTCCGAGCTTTCCGGAGTATTCTTCGGGCAGTTCCGTGACAAATGCAACAGCTCGAAGCAACAGTCCCTTTTGCTTCTTCGTTGTTTTCTGATTAGTATTCATCTGCAAATAACATAGTGCTATAATCATTGCTATCTATAACAAATATTTTTATATTTACAGGAAATGAGAAACAGTTCTCTATGATATAGCTTTTAGTGTAATCGGGGCATTCCTGTGAATGAACGATTTTCAGCTTATTATCTTTGCTTGTGATTTTAAATACTTGCAGATAATCTTTACATGATACTAACATTGTATCTATCAAATTCCAGAGAAAACATTGTAAAGAAAGTGGTATCTCTGAATCTATCCTTGCAGTTAAAAATCTTTTGTTATTAAACATAATATCCCTCCATGTTGTATATGTAGTTTTCTATCTCGTCAGGTGTGTAGCCTATTTCAAGAAGTGCATCTATATCATCTTCTGTATATCCGGCGTATTTAGCGACCTGCTTTAATTCCTTGATGTATCGACTTCTGCCACTACTTAACCCATAATCCCACCAATTAAATCCATGTAATGATGAATCACTGAAATCAAACGAACTGCGTTCTATATTTCCATCAGTACAAATCTTTACAATATCACCATTTGTAATTGATACTATTTTATATCTAAAATGCGATAATCTCACACTTTTGAGAGCCTTATGCAGAATATCCTGGGTTGAAGCATAGACATATAGCTTCAATTCCGGAATATGAACTATTGATAATGGGCTGTCACCTTTGACTAAATATATATTACTCTGATTATCCATTATAGAAAATGAATAGCTGCCTAGTACATTTTCAGCCATGAATTTTATACTTTCAAAATCAAGTCTGTTTTTATATTCGAGTAGTTGCACAGCTATAAATGAATCCGTTTCTATTTTAGGCTCTGGAATAGGGTATGTTTTTCTAAGAATATTGTCATTATACAAAACTCCATTATGTGCAAGGGCAAATGTAGCATTATCTGTACGACCTGTCCATGGATGATTATTTATATTCTTTCTTGCATTGCCTTGTGTTGAATGACGTGTATGTATTATTACACTCTTACTGTGGAGAGGTATCTTAAAACAGAGCTTGTCCGCTTTTACTGCTCTTTTTCTGACCTCAATATTATTTTGAACAACATAAGCATATCCAGTTGCATCAGTACCTCTTACCATACAATTGATAGATAATGCTTTTGCTAAAGGGTTAAGATTATATCTGTTTCCATAGTGTACAATTCCGGCTAATCCGCACATTATATTTCTTCCTCCTCTGTTTGATGTTCATTTACATATAGCATTCTGCTTTTTAGATAGTTAATAAGCTCCTGTTTTGTTGATGGTATCTTACTGACAAACTCACTCCATGTCATAGCATCAAAGTCATCATCAGACAATAAAAAAGCGGCATTACAGATTTCATCAACTAACTGTAATGTCGCTATAAATGTTGTATATTTAAGAGTACCTCTGAAAATTCTAAATTCTATTGTACTTTGATTATTGAGATTGAGTGCTACATACCTTCCAACATTTGATTCCTTTGCTATTATCAAAGTCTCTTTAGGTTTATCATAAATCCCATACCTATCTGCCCATCGTTTTGCCTGGTGTTGCGTGCGGCGGCTGAATTTCAGCAGCTCGTTCCAGTGCCTTTCGATGAAAAACAGAATGCGTGCGATTGCGTCGTCTTGCTGTTCCTCTGTGTCTCCGAATGCATTTCTGTTGACGTGCACATGGAGTCCGCAGGTGCAAGCCTGGTGCGAGCGATAGCCCAGGGAAATGGCTTTTGACAAAACTTCCTTCCAGGGCATGGCGTTGGTGTGGTAGTCCAGTGTCATTGGGTGGGTGACAATTTCCATGCCATCATCAAGGCTTCCATCGTGCTTGATGTAGAGATGTTCTTTTTGTTCGTTGCCACATTTCAGGATGCTCGAGGCATTTTCGCAATCCTCTCCGCCTCCGTCAATTTCAAGTTCACAGCCATAATATCGTGTACCTGTTCCGTAGAAAATAGGTGAAGGCTTGTAGTAGTAGCCGTGAATAGCTTCCTGTACCTCTGACACACACTGATCGCAGTACGGCGATTCGAAATACCTATCATCAGCCAAATAGCAAGCACGATCATATCTGATTATATCGTTGCAATAGGTGCAGTGTGTGAAAGTGTTGTTATAGCATGGTTCGCAATATCCATTGATTAAATCATCAATAAATATATGCTCTCCACAGCCCTCACATTCACGAGTGTGCTCATTTACGCAATCCGGGCAAAGTCTCTGATTGTCAAGCACACGTCCGCTGTCCTCCGGATAGCTTTTGCCGCAGATGTCACAAATTAATTCTTCCATTGTTTTTTTCTCCTTCCGAAATATATAAAAATTGCCCTATGCGGCTTGACCTGCATAGGGCTAATGTGATAATATCTATCATTTTTATTATATATTTTTGAGGTATGGGTTGTTACAAAAATAGTCAACTCAAAATCTAACTAGTTCGTCAAAGATTTTTAATGCATATTGATCTGTCATACCAGCAATATAATCTATTATTGCTTGTATATAAATGTTTTTGGTTTCTATATTTTTGTATATCTTTATATTTTCACATTTCATTTGAATGTTTGATGGAAAGTCCGATGCGTTAGCGTCTATATCACTTCGTTGAAGCAACCATAATGAGAAACCGCTCATTAATTCAGGAAATGCAACTAATCGATCTTTGATGACCTTTAAGGTATCTTTTCCAGAATAACATCTTAACAATGTTTCAAAAATGCTATTTATGACTAATTTAATGTAATTTTTGCACACAAGCAATCGATCACTTCCATATATGTTTTTGTAATTGTATTCTTTTACTGCTAATAGCATTTCTGCATGCATAGGAGATAGCTTCAAACCACTTTCAGGTGAACTATTTTTGCATATGTCTATTATTAAATCATGTATTATACTAGTTGTATTCAAGGAATCTAGTTTGTATTTCTGTGCTAATCGTTTCAAATCATATAGTTGCTCTTTAGACAGTATTTTCAAACGTTTCGCATCTTCGATATCACGTCCGACATATGCAATTTTGTCGGCAAGTTTAACTACACATCCCTCCCAAGTGTATGCCTGGTATTGACCACTTTCTATAAATTCATTTAAATCTATATACTCATCACGTGGAAATATGCATGTATCATTTACTTCTCCGCAGTGCGATATAATTCCATCTCTGACTGCATATGTTAAATTCAAATTGTGAAAATGCCTTTTTTCATCTTCCAAAAGTTCTACATTATCTACAAAACGGAGTCCATTTTTTTCGTGCCAAAACTGAGTTTTCAAATACTTTTCAGTAAGTTCTTTTAATACACTTTCTCCTGCATGACCAAACGGGGCATGACCTAAATCATGTCCTACTGCAATAGCTTTAGTGAGTTCAGCATTCAATCCTAATTCTTTAGCTATAGTATAGCTCACTGATTCGACATGACTGACATGCTCAATTCTTGTGCAAATATGGTCATTATTTGTTGTGAAAAAAACTTGTGTCTTATGCTTCAATCTTCTATACGATAGAGAATGTAGGATTCTGGTATAATCTCTTTCAAACGGTGTTCTGATGTCATGTTCTTTATTATACAACTCAATCTCTCTGCGTATTAGTGAACTCCATTTACTATTGTGCTGTCTTGCCGAAACATCATAAAACTTTTTATTGTTATTCATAGTGGGCTCCTTACCTTGTTTTTACCAATATTATACCATATTTACATATGTTAGTCAAACAATCAATGTAAACATTCTGTTAAAAAATTGTAATAAATCAATGTCCTTGTGTTAAGAACGTTTTTTGTATTGATAGATTTGTAGCTGCTTAATCAATATGGTTGTAAAGATGAAATTTGTAGATGTTACTCATAATATGTAGATTTATTGACTACAACATGATATAATTTTTTTGATAAGGTGGTGGTGTATTATGGATATTGTAAAGGTATTTGGTGCTAATCTAAGAAAATACCGTCTTGCTCTCGGTCTTTCGCAAGAACAGTTTGCTGAGAAATGCGGGTTACATCGTACTTATATTAGTACTGTTGAGCGATACCAACGTAATATTTCCATTGAAAATATTCAGCGCATAGCAGATGCTCTTGGGCTTGAACCCTATAAACTACTAATTGATGATAATGAGGAGGATAAGTAATGCCAGCAGATATGGAAAAGTTGCAACAATGTTTAGCTAATATGAAAAGCATATATTTAAGTGATCCTACAGCTTCTGTTCGTGGATCGTCTTTTATTTATCAATTGCATAAATATTGTGTTAATGAATTCTATGCAGCGTTAGATCAGAGCAAGGTGCAATTAATTGACTTGTCTGAAATGAAAAAACCAACTGGTCGTCCTCATTATCCTGCTGTAAGGATAGATCCAAAAAAATTCCAGTTAATGCAGGAGGCGACTTTATTTGGGTCTCACAAGAATAAAGATGAAGATATTGTCCTAACTCACTTTGCCAACGGACCGCAGATAGCAATTGGAGTAAGAAGTCAGATGTCATCGGTCGGAAAGAATATTGAAAATTATTATGAGGGTATTATTGGTGAATGCATATCTTTGCATGACCGATTTCCTATGGCTACGCTTGGTTATGTTTACTTGTTGCCCCATAATTCTATAAAGCCTGGACGAAGCGAACAAATAGATTTAGACCGTGCTGAAAAGCTATTCAAGAAAATAACTAATCGCGAAAACTGGCACGAGCCAAATGATAAATATGAACATTTTGCCTTTATCAAGGTTGATTTTTCTACTGATCCACCAACAATAATTCCAACCTGTTCAGAACTGAGTATTGAAACATTTTTTGACAAACTCATAGCTACGTATAATGACAGAAACCTTTTTAACCCGATATAATTTGGTACAAAAAACGTGTATGCTTATACATTGCATACACGTTTTTTTATCTGCGAAAATCAGGTCTGCGCCATGAACGCAATTCTTCAAGAGACTTTCGTATTTCATATATTTCTGTATCAGACATATTATAAAGCTGTTTTAATACGATTTCATCACCGAGAGAATATGTTTCAGATATGCCCTTAGAAGTCATACAATCATTGAGTTTATTGTAAACAACATCAATCTTAGATTTAGGGTAATTAGATATAAGCTCCATTTTGTCCATTTCACCGGGTATCAGTACCAAAGTACCACCACCAAGGGAATGAATATATATCTCAATTAGAAGAAGTGTTAAGCTGTTGTACCATCTACATATAATTTCTTTTGCGGTAGTTGATTTTGAAGGATCAATCACGCCACATAGTAGACTGTTTGATACTATATATTTTTTTGTGTTTGTTATCATTCTAGGAACATCACCGAAAACAGTAAGAATAATATCTGGTATTTCTATATTCGGAGTGATATACCAAGGATTTCTAGTCTTGCATTTGTATCCCAAATGAATTTTTTCTGTCTCACCATAGGATATATATGCTTTTTCACCTTCTGCAATGTTTGTTGGATAAAATAAATTGTTTTCAGATACAATATTTATAGTATCTATACCCAATTTACTTTGACCATTTATATCCTTAGAATTTATCAGACAAGGGAGAAGATTGTTTTTCTTTATTTTGTATTGTTTTACAATATCTTGTGATGGGTGAAAAAAATCTTTATTTCCGCACACATAGCCAATCTTGAATTTACATTCTTCTAAAAGAGGAGTAAGTTGCCCTTTTGCTCGCAGTGATGATATTATTGTTTTTGATTTAGTTGAGATCAGCTCTCTTTCAAATGGCTTCCTTAGAGATATAATATCATCTATTGCAATGGATTTACTTACAATGCTTTTCCCATAATTTAAATCTTTAATATCCCTAAATACCCTATATTCAACATTGTCTGTACAATTGCCTTTATCCTCAGCAAGAAAAACAATAGTTTCAACATCTACTTCAGGAAAAAAATCTTTATAAACTCTGTATACAGATAATTTCCCATAATTTTTTCTTAAATACATCCATAACTTAATAGCATATCGCACATAGGTAATTTCATATGGAAGCACAAATCCTAATCTACCATTTTCATTAAGCATTTCCGTGGCGTGGACAACAAAAGGCATCCACAAACTACTACTTGTAGGCATATCAATACCATATTTGTTCATTAGCATTACAGCTTTATTTCTACTTTTTTCAGAGAGGTTACGTAAACTTACATAGGGAGGATTTCCTATGATAGCATCAACCTTGAAATCCGGTTTATAATCCATAAAATCTGTAAGAGTACATTTGACAGTATCATTATAATTAACGAAATTATTGAATGGTTCTTCTTGTAACTCTACTCCATATATATCTGGATTTAAATTCTCTAACTCGTTAAAACGCTTTAATGCTGAATATATAAATCTACCATCACCAAATGAAGGTTCTAAAACTATAGTATCTTCATCAACTATTGCCCATTTAGCTATATAGTCAGCTATAGAATGACAGGTATAGAATGACCCCGTTGTTCTTTTTTTTTCTTTTAACATAATCGTTACTACTACCTTTATTTATCTTAAATATAATCAATTACATATATTTATTATATCATCAGCCTTATAATTTTGTCAATAAGTTTTTGCTGTAGCTAAAACTGGCATATTTAGCTAATTTAAAATTAACTTTTCGATACAAAAAATACGTTACTACGCCATTATAGTAATAGTACCGTGATTCCAAATGGAGCTGACGAGAATCGAACTTGTGTCCGAAAACAAATCAACAAGAGTTTCTCTGAATGCAGGGTATAATCTACATTCCCTTGCATTCATAAGTATGTTCGCTTACGCAATCCAGGCAAAGTCTCTGATTGTCAATCACACGTCCACTGTCCTCCGGATAGCTTTTGCCGCAGATATCACAAATTAATTCTTCCATTGTTTTTGCTCCTTTCGTTGCATTAAAAAAGAGCCATAGGACGTTAATGTACTATGACTCTACTTCAGTTATTATAATTCTACCTTAATAAGCATTTATAGTTACTCTACAGTTACCATCCAATGTTTTGTAAGATTTTATGGTCACATATTCTGTTTTGCCAGCTGAATTTTTCTTTGATAGGCTAAATGAATATTCATCTCCATCATAACGTGATGTGTTCTCATTAAGTGTAAAACCAATAGAATTTAATGCATGAACATAATTCACAGCACTTTCTATATTTGTAGTATATTCAAAATATTTACCATACCAGGGATCACTGATGTCACCGTTGTCATAGTTGCATCTGCTATCATCAAAAGCTCCAAAATCAATACAGTTTTCTGTACCCGAATAATATGACATTGTTCCTTTTAGTTCATAATCAGTACCTTTAAGGTCATAAGAAGTAGTTTCTTCTTCCTCTACTGTTGATGGTGCAGGTCTTTGTTCACCTGTTATTTCAACAGTTCTTGTATCTGCATTCCAATTTACAGTATATCCAGTTGTTTCAGCAATAACTCTTACGGGGACAAGTGTACGATCATTTTCTATGCACGGTGCAACATCACTCATTGTAATACCTGTAGAGTCTTCACTGCTACCATATGCTATACCCACAGAACCAATCTGCATAATTATTATAATACTGTCCCCAACTGCCATAATTCGCTGTGTTTCAGGATTCCACGAAACACTCATACCCATCGCTTCAAAAATAGCTCTTACAGGAACAAGTGTGCGGTCATTTTTAATTATCGGCGGCTGGTCGAATTGAATCTGTGTTCCGTTAAGTGTTACCTTAATGTCATCCGCCAACGCAATATTACTAGTGAATAATGAAATTGCCATTACCAGTGCAATTATTGTTCTAAATATTCTTTTCATTTTTATCAGTCCTCCAATTATCATTTTAATTTTGCAGCAGCTTCTCTCGCTCTGCGTGCAGTTTCAAAGTTATCTCTTGCTTGTTTGAATTTATAGCCTTCATCAGGATTATTTTTTGCGGCTGCCCATTTCTTTTTACCCATTTTCTCATAGGTCTCAGCCACCTTTAAATATGTATCTTTTGATTTAGACATTATTCTTCCTCCGCCAATCTTCTCTGAAACTCCATTTCACGTTCAAGAATTTCGTTCTCTCTCTTTTCCTTCAAATATGCCTGTCTCTCTGCAGTTGATTGCGCCCTTGCCTCTTGAGCTTTACGTTGAAGTTGCTCACCTCTCTTGGCAGTTGTCGCATCGCTTGAATGTGACATTTCTCTGCCTTGTTTTTCATAATTCCTGTAAGCATTCTGCTCAGCTCTATAACGCTGTGTACGCATGCTTTCCTGCTGCTTTCTCATTGCACTTCCCAAAGAATCTAAAAATCCCATATACAATCCTCCTTATTTTCTCTTTACACTGTCTTTGATTATTCGTCGTACAGTTTTCTCTGAGTAATCGTACTTTTTTGCTAGTACGGCAATATTAGTACCATCATATTCCTGTAGAATCATCTCCTTTACACATTGAGTATCTAAAAAACGAACCGGGAAACATACCTGCGTTCCCTTGAACATATGGTGGATGGTAAGAGCCGCTTCAATCCCAAGCTCCTCGCTTATCTCTCTGTACACTTTGTGAAACAGATTTGTATTGTATTGACTCATTTCAATCACCTCTTGTGGGTATTGTACCACGTCTTGCGGAACGGTGCAAATCCCAATGTCCTTGTATTTGTCCATATTTTACCTCCGTAATATTAATTGATAGCTATCACGGATATAATATATATTTTATTATGTTGTAGATTCGGTGAATTCGGTTTTCTAATTGAGATTCTTTTATTTCCTTGAAAAAAACTATGAATTATGATATTATAGTATAAAAGAATAATTTCAAATAGGAGAATGAACATGAAAGAAAAAATAGATAAACTTAACAGAAATGGATTTATTCAGTTTATAAAAAATTTGATTGATAACTCCGAAAAGTATAAGCGTCATAATGACACTCAATCCTATGTCATAGCGTTAGATTCTCCGTGGGGAACAGGAAAAAGCTATTTTGTGGATTTATTAATAGATGATATCGAAAAAAACAACGAAAACATCAAAGTGGTTTTATATAATGCATGGAAAAATGATTATTGTGAAAATCCATTTAACCCACTGTTTTATGATATTATTAGTAATGATTGTTTTGCTTCTGAAGTGTCTGTTGAAAATCAAAAAATATTACTTTCTACAATATTTAAATTGATTCCTGCATTCGCTAAAAGTGCTTTTAAATGTGCGTCAGGATTAGATGATTTTGTTGATGCCGCTTTTGAAACTGGAGAAACCCTTAAAAATATGATTTTTGAAAAAATCCCCGTCATGGAAAATCTTAGGAATGAAAGGGAGGCGTTTGAACAATTCAGTACAATATTAAAAAGTGCTACGGAGTGGTTTAATGACCGAAATCACAAATTGGTCATCATTATAGATGAACTCGACCGTTGTAAGCCTACTTTCGCAATACAAACGCTCGAAATTGTTAAGCATATCTTTAATATAGAAAATCTTGTGTTCTTATTTACCATAGATATACATCAATTGAGCCATAGTATTAAATGCGTTTACGGTCAAGATATGGATTCAATAGGTTATTTATGCCGTTTTTTTGATTATATTGCTAAAATGCCATCTCCGGATGTACAGCCATACATAAAAGAAACTATTAAGACAATAAACACCATACCGCTGATTAATGTTTTGGTTCAGCAAGAGCCCCCTAAATATTGCAATTTATCTGATTCAATTATAGCGTTTCTAGTAGACACATATAACAGTTTCAATATGTCATTAAGAGATTTTGATACAATTATCCAAAGCTATAAAATTATGCTTGATAACTTCTTAAAAAACTATAAAAATTTAGGTGCTCATATAATCTATTTATTTTATCTAACTCTCAAATATAAATATCCGGTAATTTTTAACAAAATCTTTTTAGAAAATTTATCTGTAGGCAGTGAGTTATTTATTGATTTTCCCTTAGTAAGGAAGTTGTTAGATAATAATCTTTGGATTAGCAACTCATTTTGGGGTTTGAATACAAAAGAAAAAATAGCAGATAATAAATATGCATTTTCCTTTGACGGAACCGATAAAACAGAGGGGAGTGCAAAAGCGTACATAACAGAAGTAAAAAGCGATAGAATATCCTATAGACTTAATCCCAGACAACGTTCAGTTTCACAAAGCGTAGAAATTGATGAAATATTCAGTGTAAATACATCGTTATTTTATCAGGATCTTCAGCATTGGGATGATATAAAAGATTATACATATCGTGAATATTTACATAAGAATCTCGAAATGTATAATTTTGTACAAGATTAAATAGTATAAATTTACATGAATAGTAATAGAAAGAGGTAATTATGCATCAGTACATAATTACCTCTTCTCAATGGAGCTGACGAGAATCGAACTCGTGTCCGAAAACAAATCCGCAAGAACTTCTCCGAGTGCAGGTTATGGTCTACATTCCCTCACTGCCGATTCCACAACCAAAGTCGACAGCTTAGTAGTCACTAGTGCGTGATCAGAGTCGTGACACTCTCCGATGCACGTTCACCACTGGTATACACCTCAGCCTGTGCCGTGGTACTCACAGGGGAGATGAAGCTGCTTAGGCAGCTAAAGCTACTCTATTGTTAGCGTTTATATTTAAAGTTTGAGCCTTATTAAAGTGGCTGACTCATCCACTACTCGCTATTCCTGGTTCATCATCCCCGTCGAAGCCATTGCAGCCCCGTATGAATGATTTGTATTCATAGTATAACATAAGTTTTGACGGAATGCAAGTGTTTTATTCTGGTTTTATTGTAACTTTTTTGTGAACTGATGATTAAAGAAAGAATCACTGTAACTAGAACATTATTTACAAAATTGATAATATATGTTATAATCACTATAAAGAAATATGCCACACTAATTGTTGTTATAGTGATATATAAAGAAAAGAGTGATTATGTGAGTATAAATTTTATAAAAGAACCGGATTGTTTAATAATGGAATATACTCCTTATTATGGAATTGACCAAATCCAAGAAAAGATAGAAAAAGAAGGAGTATATCATCTCAAAAACTTATTTTATCTATCTAATCCTATAAGACATGAAGATTATTATGAAGATAGCCTATATTTTGTGGTCGGCACAGAATCTGATGGTTTTTATAAACTTGACAAAGATATTTTTGGAATAAAGCATAATGTATATATAGAAAAGAAAATTAGTATTACATATAAACTATTCGTTGCTAATAGAAATATTTCAATCATTAGGCATATTGATAATTTAGTTGATTCGGATATCTATATATCAACAGATTGGATTGATAAAAAAGGATATTTACCATACGATGAATTTAAAGAATTAGTGAAATTTTTTCCCAATTCAATAGAATTAACTAAATATTCCAACGCACGAATTTCTTTGATTCTTAGAAATTATTTTGATCATCTGGGTCAAAAAGAAGCAGACTACGAAACTTATCTTAACAAAAAAGGTTATCCGATATCAACGTACGATGAACTTAGAGTGCAGAAGATTCAATTATTCGAAAAAGTTTATTATGACATGATAGAAATGTTGAAAAATGCTAGCGCCTACAACGAAGCTAATTGGCAAGAAAAAGTATGCAAAATTGTATGTATGATATATCCAAAATACATATTAGCCAAACGAGAAATGATTATCGGCAGCGATGGCAGACACAAAAAGAAGCCTGATTTTATTTTAGTAGATTCTACTGGTTATGTAGATATTCTAGAAATAAAAAAACCGAATGATATGAAAATCATGACTAAAACAGAATATAGAAATAATTATGTAGCAGACAGGGATTTGTCTGGTGCTATTCTTCAGATAGAAAAATATGTTTATTGTCTGAATAAGCAGGATAACTATATAGATAGATTAAAAGTAGCTTTAAAAAAAGACTTACCCGAAAATTTAACTGTTAATATTATAAATCCACAGGGAATGTTGCTAATGGGAAGAAGCAATGATTTATCACCCAATCAGCTTGAAGACTTCGAAATCATTAAAAGACAGCATAAAAACATTGTTGATATTATGACTTATGACGATTTGCTTAACAGACTAAAAAATATAATAGAACAATTAAAGAAGTCATACTGATTATAATAAGACAACAAATCTAATATTGATTAAAAAGCTATCTTTATATAGCTAAAAAAAGAACTGGCTCATCTGTCCAATGTGTCCAATAGAAAATCGAGCATACATACCTATCTATAAATAAAGGATTTGATATGTTGTAAGCAATATATATTCATATGGCGGTCACGTGACCGATGAAATGAAGTTACTCAGACGTGAAACTCGACACGTACGGCTCAGCTCCACCATTCAATTTCACGTTACTTTCGCCGTAAAACGACTTGGTAACGTGTTTTTTGTGCTTGTGTTTTTGTATGAGATATGATATAATGAGTTCATAAAAAGATAAAATTTGTGAGGTGGTAGGTAATGTCTAAAAGACCATGGTATGTATGGCTTTCACTTATAGCTTTTTGCATCATATCGTATCAGTGTAGAATTTCTATATTACATAGAGATAGAGAAAGAGATTATGGTCTTTGGTTTCGTTATATTAGATTTGAACTGTTTTGGGGAATGCTTACATTTATTATTCCGGCTGGTATTATAGTATTGCTTATACATATTTTTTCTAATTATAGTAGTGCGATAGAACTTTTTATCAATATAGTAGGTCTGGTTTATTTATATTTCGGTGGAGTGGTTTTATCTTTTAAGTTATACGATTGGAAACTAAAGAATATTGATTATAAATGACTGCATCTTTTTATCAAATAATTATGTAAATAACATATAAAATGTTATTTACATAATTTTCAAGAGGAACACAAGTTGACAAATTTGTTTGGAGTGATAACAATGAATAAAAAAATATTAATTATATTGCCTTGTATCTTCGTAAGCGTTATTATATTTATAGCAATATTTAATGCTATTAAATATCCTGTTAGCCTTAAAATAGATTCTGGCGAAATTGCATCTGCAAGAATTGAGTATTACGGTGATGGTGTAAGTCAAGATGTGATTGAAAGAAAAGATATAGAAAAGTTAATTAAGGCATTAAACAAACTAAGATTTAAAGAAAATGAAGATATGAGTCATTTGTCACCACGCTCAGGCATTTTAATTGTAGATTTATATAATGATTCAGGTGAATGTGTGGACAGTATTCAATTTTATGAATGGGTTTATCGAGGTGGTGAAGCTGATGGTAAAGAACGAAAAGACGGTGTTTATTTGTCTGTAAAGAAAGGATTAGCTTTAGGAAACATATATAAGATTTGTGATGAGATTTGTGGTGATCCTTTTGATAGCTTAGAATATAATTCATTATATTGGTTAATGGTTTATGTTTGATAAATAAAATTAGTGACAACTCTGTGGTAAAAACAGAAATCAATTCTAATAAGTCGGTCAGGTAACCGACTTATTGGCTTTTTAGCCGACGTAAAACCCAACATGTACAGCTCAGCTCCACCAAAAGCGGCATATTGGTATATGCCTAAAAGAAGAAAGAATAGAGAATAAATAATAAATGTAACCAAAACCGGCTTTTGGTGTATTATTCTTTATTCTCTATTCTTTATTATTTATTCTTAAAGGTGATGTTATTCCACATCTATCCCGATTTCATCGGATATATCACAATACTGTCAACTGCAATAAATAACCTCTCCATCATTTGCGGCTATATCCACTATAAGCGTTCTGCCCTCTACTCTGAAGCTTGTACCACCTGATACCGATACAGGCACCGGTGCAGCTTTAACCGTATGCGATGCTATGCTTTCCACTACCTCAGTGATATTTTTCATATCATCAATTAATCTTTCAAGCTTCGTTTTTGCTCTTGCAAGCATTTCCGATGCATCCTGATTTTCTTCAATTTTACGGTTGATTTTCTTCATAAGGTCCGCAAGCTCCGCCGCATCAAACGCAGCCGCTGCACTTTCCGTTACGTTCATTGTATAACGGACATTGTTCTCTTCCGCAACTGCCGGCTCTTCCTCAAGCACTTCTGCCTTCTCCGGCTGTGAAGTTTCACAGTCAAGCAGACTCACTGCCCTTGAAGCATCTACCGGCAACGGAATTTCCATATGCGACGGTGCATCATCATTATTAAGTACTGTTATAACAGTGCTGCCGCCAAGCGTTCTTGCATACGCAAACTGACGTGTTGTAAGTGTCAGTTCCTTGTACTCACCATCCGTCAACTCTCTAAATTCTTTCTTCAACTCACCCAGACGTGCAATAAGCGCCGGAAGCGGAGCGTTTTCATCAAGCTCCGACAGTTCGAGACACGGACGAAGTCCCCAGTCATCTCCGCCGCCCTTTCTTCCCTCAATACCAAACTCTGAGCCGTAATACACCGACGGAATACCCGGCAGAGTGTAGTCAAGCAGCATGACATTCTTCATATGTGCCTTATTATTAAGCTTTGTATAAATACGCTCCACATCATGATTGTCTGCAAATGTATAGAGCTTCGTATTTCCGCAGATTCCGCTTAATCTTTTTACAGTGTGTGCAATTTCAAAATAGTTATGGTCATTGTGTCCACTATATAACCCCTTATGAAGCTCATAATTTGTTACGGAATGAAGCATGTCACCGTTTGCCCAACGGCTGTAATCCCCGTGAATAACTTCGCCCATCAGCCAGAAATCCGGCTTCAGTCCGTTAGTAACACCTCTCAACTCACGCATAAAATTGTGGTCAAGAACATCTGCCGCATCAAGACGTATTCCGTCAATATCAAATTCATTTACCCAAAATCTCACTGTATCAAAATGATAGTTCCTCACATCGGGATTATTCATATTAAGCTTTGCAAGTAAGTTGTAGCCTCCCCAATTGTCGTATGAAAAACCGTCATTATATTCTGTATTGCCCCAGAAATTCACGTTGCAGTACCAATCACGGTATTGCGAACCCTCACGGTGCTTTCTTATATCCTCAAACGCAAAAAAGCTTCTGCCCGTGTGGTTGAACACTCCATCAACAATTACCTTTATTCCCATCCCATGACAATTTGCAACAAACTGTCTGAAATCATCGTTGGTTCCAAGCCTGCTGTCAACTCTTCTGTAGTCGGTAGTTTCATAGCCATGTCCCTCCGACTCAAAAAGCGGACCTATATATATACAGGTAAAACCAAGTCTTGCAGCGTGTGCCGCCCAGTCATTGAGCTTGTCAAAGCAATGCCCCTCCGTACCGTTATTCTCATGCGGACAACCGCATAAGCCTAACGGATAAATATGATAAATCACTGAATTATCGTACCATGCCATCGTTACTATGTCTCCTTTTATATTTTGCATAAAAATACCTCTATATTATAGCACATTTTGTGTAATTTGTAAAGCTTTTTTTATCTTGTTATGTTTTATTATATGAAAAATATTGACAAGTAAAACATGATGTGATATTATAATATGTAAGTATTTGTGTATAAAAATTCATCGAGTTACACACATCGGAAAGGAAGTAATGTAGTATGGAAAAGAAAAATATCGATTGGGGAAATCTTGGCTTCGGATACATAAAGACCGACAAGAGATTTGTTTCAAATTATAAGGACGGTGCCTGGGATGAGGGCGTTTTAACCGAGGATGACAAAGTTGTTATCAGCGAATGTGCCGGTGTACTCCAGTATGCTCAGACCTGTTTTGAGGGTTTAAAGGCTTACACAACCGAGGACGGCAAGATTGTTTGCTTCCGTCCGGACTTAAACGCTGAAAGAATGATCGACTCAGCAAAAAGACTTGAAATGCCGGTATTCCCGAAAGAGAAATTCATCGAAGCTGTTAAGGCTACAGTAAAGGCAAATGCGGCATATGTTCCGCCGTATGGCTCAGGAGCAACTTTGTATCTCCGTCCGTATATGTTCGGCTCAAACCCGGTTATCGGTGTTAAGCCGGCTGACGAGTATCAGTTCAGAATTTTTGCAACTCCGGTTGGTCCCTACTTCAAGGGTGGTGTTAAGCCGCTTACATTAAGAGTATGTGACTTCGACAGAGCCGCACCGAACGGAACAGGTAATGTCAAGGCAGGTCTTAACTATGCAATGAGCTTATACGCAATTGTTGACGCTCACAACCAGGGCTATGACGAGAATATGTATCTTGATGCAAAGACACGCACAAAGGTTGAAGAGACAGGCGGCGCAAACTTCCTCTTTATTACAAAGGACGGCAAGGTTGTAACTCCTAAGTCAGATTCAATTCTTCCGTCAATCACAAGACGTTCACTTATGTACGTTGCCAAGGAATATCTTGGTCTTGAGGTTGAAGAGCGTGAGGTATATGTTGAAGAACTCAAGGATTTCGCAGAGTGCGGACTTTGCGGTACTGCTGCCGTTATATCACCGGTTGGCAAGATTGTTGATCACGGTACAGAAATCTGCTTCCCGAGCGGTATGACAGAAATGGGACCGATAACAAAGAAGCTTTACGATACATTAACAGGTATCCAGATGGGCAGAATTGAAGCTCCCGAAGGCTGGATTTGTGAGATTGATTAATATGAAATATACAACCCCGAAAGACTATACCTTTCGGGGTTTATTTTTTTATATTGAATGAGATATGCTATTTCTTTCATAATTGCAAGTTTTTTATAAAATAAGTTATGATTTGGCTCTGTTGCTTCTTCTTTTGAAAAGCACAGCAGCAGTGTACTAAATGTACACTGCTCAGCTTGCAGACAAACCTGTCTGCAAGCTGTCAGACTGCGAGAAATCAGGGCAGATTTTGCGAAAAGGAACTCGTAAGCGTACATGGGTACGTTAGAGTTTCTTTTCGTAAAAAACGCATACCGGCAGGCGTTCCTCGATGGGATGCCTGCCGTTCGCAAAAGAAAATAAATTTTTGATTTTTATTTTTATCAAACCATTATGCGTGGTCTGACCAATTTGTCGTCGGTCTGGGCAGTGTACTAAACGTACACTGCTGCCTGATCATACTACCTGTATTACTTTACAATAAACTTATACTCTGTTACTGTATCATAAACCTCATTCTTTTTCAGCATCGGTCCCGGATAGTGTGCAAACTCCATTGCATTCGGTACACACTGTGTCTCAAGACAGAACGCCTGATGTACCTTATATTCCTTACCGTGCTTATATACCCCCTCGCTAAGAGCGTTTGATGTATATAGCTGCATCGCCGGCTGATCTGTATAGACTTCCATAACAATGCCCGTTGCTTCACATGCCGCAGCTGCTACCTTTCTGTAGCCTCTGCCTCTTAACATATAATTATGGTCATATCCGCCTACTGCCTTTGTCTGCGGAAAATCCGATGCAATATCCTGACCCAGCGGCTTGGGTGCTCTGAAATCAAACGGAGTGCCCATAACGCTTAATACCTCACCCGTCGGCATGCACTCGCTGTCATTCGGTGTATAGAAATCAGCATCAATCTGCATTATCTGCTCATCAATAACACCGCTGCCATGTCCTGCAAGGTTGAAATAGCTGTGATTTGTCATATTGCAGACTGTATCTGCATCACTTACTGCTCTGTATGCAATCTTCAATGCGTTTTCCTTTGTTAATGTATAAATAACCGATACCGCAAGATTTCCCGGGAAGCCCTCTTCGCCGTCCTTTGACATTATCGAAAGAATCAGTGACGGTTCTTCCTCTGTTCCGTCCTCAACCACATCCCAGACCTTTGTATCAAAGCCCTTTATTCCACCGTGCAGGCTGTTTGCGCCCTCATTGATTCCTGCATTATATTTTACACCGTTAATCTCAAACTCGCCTTTTTTTATTCTGTTCGCATGACGACCGATTAAAGCTCCCAGATATCCGTCATTCTTCAGATAATCCCATAATGAGTCACGACCCAAAACAACATCTGTTTTTTTGCCGTTTTTATCCTTTACAAAAAGACTCTTGATAATTCCGCCGTAATTTAAAATCTCGGCTGTTAATCCTCTGCCGTTGTCAAGGGTATAAATATGTACCGCTTCGCCTGTCGGCATTGTTCCGTAAACTTCTTTTTTGATTCCCATGATATTATACCTCCGTTCAATTTTATTAACCATATGATAACATTTTAACACGCTAAAGTCAACAATCCGAACCAAAAATCACATTTTTTTCAGATAATAAGAATAATTTTTCGGTAGTTATGCATAAAACTTTCCGTTTTATACATTTTCTCCGGTATTACTTTATATTATCCAATACCCATTGTTTAAATATTTGAATTTCGGCTATTTAGTAAGAAATTTTTGTAAAAGACTTGACTTTATCACTTTATCATGGTAAAATACTAACATATTAAATATACATAAAGGGGTTTTTATTATGAACAAGAACTTTAAGAGAATTTTAGCAGCTTCATTAGCTGCTGCATCAATGCTTTCAATGGCAGCCTGCACTTCACAGGCTCCGGCAAGCAATGACACTGCTGCAGAGTCAGATTTAGCTTACATTCAGGAGAAGGGCAACATGGTAATCGGTTACACATTATTTGCTCCGATGAACTATATGGAGGGTGATGAACTTATCGGCTTTGAGACAGAGTTTGCAAAGGCAGTTTCAGAAAAGCTTGGCGTTGACGCTGAGTTTGTTGAAATCAACTGGGATGCCAAGGAAATCGAGCTTTCATCAAAGCAGATCGACTGTATCTGGAACGGTATGACAATTACTCCGGAAAGAGAAGAGAATATGTCAATCACAATTCCGTATATGGAAAACAGACAGGTTATGATTGTTAAGAGTGCAGATAAGGACAAATACACAGAATCAGTTGACGGTGCAAGCGTAGTCGCAGAAGCAGGTTCAGCAGGTGAAGAGCTTGCAACTTCGAATGAGCTTTTTGCAAACGCAGAGTTCACACCGGTTGATTCACAGGCTAAGGGTCTTATGGATGTTGCCGCAGGCGTTAGTGACGTTGTTGTAATCGACTACATCATGGCACTCGGTTCAGTTGGCGAAGGAACAGACTTTGAAGATTTAGTAATCATCGATAAGGATTTCGAGAGCGAGAATTACGGCGTAGCATTCAGAAAAGGCTCAGACGTAACAGAAAAGGTTAATGAGGCTATGAAGGCATTAAAGGCCGACGGCACACTTGATACAATTGCTGAGAAGTATAACCTCAAGGATCTCGTGACTGTAGAATAATTTTAAAATACATATCAAAACCGTCCGGTGCGAAGGTTCCGGACGGCTTTTTGATGAATATGAGGTATTGAATATGAATTTTTTTATAGGAATATGGCAATGGATTTCTGATCCTAAAACTATGGAAATATTTGCTTCACTGGCAAATGATTTCGGGCAGAATTTATTAATTTTTGCAATTACACTCATTGCTGCACTCCCCCTGGGATTGCTTATTGCTTTTGGAACTATGTCAAAATTCCGCCCCATAAAATGGATTATGAAAACCTTTGTATGGATTATCAGAGGCACACCGCTTATGCTCCAGCTTTTCGTTGTACTTTATGTACCGGGCTTATTATGGGGCTGGAACTTCGGTTCAAGAATGGGTGCGACTCTTGTTGCGTTTATAATTAACTATGCAGCATATTTTTCTGAAATCTATCGCGGCGGTATTGAAAGTATTCCGGTCGGTCAGTACGAAGCAGGTCAGGTACTTGGTATGACCCGTTCTCAGGTGTTTTTCAAGGTTGTACTCATGCAGGTTATAAAGCGTGTTATTGCCCCAATGTCAAACGAGGTACTTACACTTGTAAAGGATACTTCCCTTGCAAGAGTAATAGGCGTAGTTGAAATTATCATGTGTGCTGAACGCTTTGCAAAGCAGGGACTTATCTGGCCTCTGTTCTCAACAGGCCTGTTCTTCCTCGGCATGTGCGGAATACTTACACTTTTATTCGGTTACATAGAAAAGAAATTCGACTATTACAAGGGATAAGGAGGGAAAGTCATGGCTATACTTGAAATTAAAAACATAAACAAAAGCTTCGGAAAAACCGAGGTATTAAAGGGCGTTGACTTTTCAATGGATGAAGGCTCGATAGTCGCAATCCTCGGCTCCTCCGGCAGCGGTAAGACTACTCTTTTACGCTGTATAAACTTTCTTGAAACAGCGGATGAGGGCGAGATATACGTTAACGGTGAAAAGATTTTCGACGGTGCAGACAAGAAAAAGCCATCTCCGTCACAGATAAGGGAGCGTCAGCTCAATTTCGGAATGGTGTTTCAGCAGTTCAATCTTTTCCCGCAATATACAGCACTTGATAATGTAATGATTGCTCCCAAGCTTCTGGCAAAGGAGCGTCCCGATTACAAGACAAACAAGGCTCAGATTCTTGCAGAGATCGAAAAGGACGCAAAGGATATGCTCACAAGAGTAGGACTCGGCGACAAGATGAACAATTATCCCTGCGAACTTTCAGGCGGTCAGCAGCAGCGAGTATCAATTGCAAGAGCATTGGTTCTCAAGCCTAAGGTATTGTTCTTTGACGAACCGACATCGGCACTTGACCCGGAGCTTACAGGCGAGATTTTAAAGGTTATAAAAAGTCTTGCCGAGCAGCGTACAACCATGATTATTGTAACTCATGAAATTGAGTTTGCAAGGAATGTCGCAGACAGAATAATCTTCATGGACGGCGGCGTAGTGTTAGAGGACGGTAACCCCGATGACGTTATTTTAAGACCTAAAAACAAGCGAACTCAGGAGTTTTTGAGTAAAATGCTGGATTAGTATCAAAACAGGGATGTTGCATTAATATACAACATCCCTGTTTTTATATATAATATAAATTATGATTTATGTTACTGTTAGCACTCGTTCAAACAACGCTATGGGGCTTTGCCCCCTTGCAGACTTTGGTATGATTTGATTTTTTGCTATAACCCCTACTGGCTTTTCTGCCTACAGCAGCAGAAAAGTCAGCAAAAGAATGCCGTTAAAGAGGGGACGCCCCTCCCTCTTTAAAATCTCCCGCTGCGCTTTACCAAAAGATTCAATCAATTAAA
>JAZQKZ010000087.1:0-2426 GCA_045542415.1 Clostridia bacterium | reverse complement strand
AGAAAATAATAGATAAAGCCCATCTGCCAGAAGTTGAACATAGCAAAGCAGACCAATCTGCAAAGAGGTATATCAAGCCTCTTTTTTTGGTTTTCGGTTAAAATCGAATCATTCATAAGTTTTCTCCTTTGTTATTCTAAGGAATTGGGTTTTTGCTTTATTTTTGCTGAAAAATAACGGGTTTCAGGGGGGTATTCCCCTAATATCCCACCATCGTGGGATATACAAATGCGAAAAAATATATATAATTAAAGGTGTAAACAGGGGTAGAATACCCTGAAATCACCAAAAACTGATTGCTGTGATAACAGGAATATTTACTTATATTATAATGCAGTCGGTAAATAAGTTCAAGAGTTTTTGCAACGGACGGCAAGAATTCTGTTGGAAAATCACCAATGAAAAACGGAGGTGCAATATGAAACAGTTTTATGAGCATATCCGAGTGGATGCGGAAGCATTAAGCTTTTCTGCCGAATGTGCTATTTGCGGAAGAAAGCAGTATGCGGTTAAGCTACCGCTGGGTTGCAGAAATGTAAGGACGCTTTCGGGATGTGTGTCGGGTAAGGCGAACAAAATCAGTCAGACAGCCTTCAACCACGCCAAAGCACACGCTACCCAACAGCTTGCATTACTCTTTAACCAATGCCGGTATTGTTACCGCTGGGTGTGTGACGATTGCTATGACAGTACGGACACGCTCGGAGCTTGTCGGGATTGTTCAAAAGAAAATGAAAATATAATAAAAGGAGATGAAAAATATGAAGAAAAACAGGTCGTTATATAAGATTTTAGGTGTTCTGATTTCAATTTCGATGCTTTTCAGCCTTGCCCCATCCGTTGTTGCGGTTGAGGCGCTTGAAGCGGCAGAAAATGCTCTTTCGGAAATTTCAGAAAATATTTCTGCTCAGGCAGAGAGCTATAACAGTACGGCAATAACCGTAACAGAGCCTTCTCAGGATAGCGACGGTTATTATCTTATAGGCACCGCAGGAGAGCTTTATTGGTTTGCGGAATATGTTAACGCAGGTAATTCGCAGGTCAACGCAAAGCTTACGGCGGATATTGTTGTAAATGAAAATCTGCTTGAAAGCATAACCTATGACGATGAGGGTAATGTTACAAACGGTGATTCTTTTAATTTATGGAATCCCATAGGTTACCGCGTAAGCAGTTCGGAAGGCGTAGCTTTTTCAGGTGTATTTGACGGACAGGGTTACGAGATAAGCGGATTGTACTATAATAATGTGACAGACGGGTCATATATCGGTCTTTTCGGTAACGCTCTTTCCGCCACCATAAAAAATATCGGTCTTGTGGATTCCTATATTGCGGCAATGCAATATGTAGGCGGTATCTGCGGTTATTTAAAGGATACCTCTGATGCAACGGGTGAAATATCCGGTTGTTATAACACTTCCTCAATAAAAGGTGCGATGACCGTAGCCGGTATTTGCAGTTATGCAGGAAGCTATACCGTTATCAGCAATTGCTATAACGAAGGTGAAATAAGCATTACCTATAACTATGGCGAGAATACTGTATTATTCGGAGGCAGTATGGCAGGCGGAATAATGGGCTTCGGAAGATGTTCCATAACCGACTGCTATAACACAGGTGACATTTCAGGATATATTGAGATAGGCGGTATAAGCGGTTATTCTATAGGCAGTGTAACAAGATGCTATAATACGGGTAACGTATCTGCCGAAGCATCCCAGGCAGGCGGTATTGCAGGCGACAGCTATGACTGCATAACTACCGATTGTTATAATACGGGTAACGTATCTGCCGGAACAACCTGTGTAGGCGGTATTAACGGAAGAAACCAGAGTGACTGCAGTATTATTAATTGCTATAACTCAGGTACGGTAACAGGCACAACTGACTGCGTAGGTTCTATAGTCGGAAGTGCTACAGTTGCAAGTATTCTTCCCGTAAACAGTTATTATCTCGAAAATACGGCTTCTCTCAGCGACGGAACTGCTATGCTTGGTGTTGGTGTTGCTGAGGGTGAAACACCTTCTGATGCCGAAGGCGTTACGGAAAGCAAAACCGCAGAAGAATTTGCAAGCGGTGAGGTTACATATCTTTTGAATAACGGGGTGCAAAACGGTACTCAGAGCTGGTATCAGACTTTAGGGGTTGATGATTACCCCGCTTTCGAGGGTGAAACGGTTTACCGTGTAGGAGTATATGCTGATTGTCAAACAAACGAAAGGCTTTCCTTTGCTTATAACAATTCAGGTCATAGTGTTGCTCCTCATACCCTTAATGAATGGGGACTTTGTACAGTTTGTTCAGAATATAATACCCCCGATTACTTAGACGGTTATTATCTTATTTCAACACCGGGTGAGCTTTATTGGTTTGCTGATTATGTAAATTATGAAAGATATGCTAATGCAAGATTAGTTGCAGATATA
>JAZQKZ010000086.1:0-10934 GCA_045542415.1 Clostridia bacterium | reverse complement strand
ATCAGAGCGTGCTGAGGTTACGATTGACATGGAAGCAGAGCCTAAGAAGAGAAAAATGGAAACACTCGGAAGAGGTGCTGTTGCAATGAAGACGGCAGACGGTGTATTTATCAGCTGGAGACTTAATGCATGGGAATATGAGGCAGGAATTGATTTTGCACTCTATAAGAACGGCAAAAAGCTGGCAGTTGTTACAGACTCAACTAATTATCTTGACGAGGACGGAACTGCACAGGATATTTATACGATAAAGGCAGTGCTTAATAATAAGGCGGAGAAAAAAGGTGTCGAAGTTAAGGTGGTGGATGCTCCTTACATATCAATTCCGCTTGATAAGCCGGCTCCGGTAACACTGCGTGACGGTGAGACATATGAATACAGTGCCAATGATGCGGCAGTAGGCGATCTTGATGGAGACGGCGAGTATGAAATAATCCTTCGCTGGGATTGCAATCCGAAGGATAATTCAAAGAAGGGCTTTACCGGAAATGTATTGCTTGATGCGTATAAGCTGGACGGAACAAAGCTCTGGAGAATAGATTTAGGAAAGAACATAAGAAGCGGTCAGCACTATACACAGATGATGGTATATGACTTTGACGGAGATGGAAAAGCTGAGATGGTTGTAAAGACTGCTGACGGCACGGTTGATGGTGTGGGTAATGTGATAGGCGACAAGGATGCTGATTATGTAAATGATGACGGCTTCATTATTGAGGGTCCTGAGTTCCTTACACTGTTTGACGGTGAAACGGGTGCAGAGCTTGATACGGTAGATTATGATCCGCCCAGAGGCAACCCTGCTGACTGGGGAGATTCATGGGGAAACCGAGTTGACAGATTCCTTGCTTGCGTGGCATATCTCGACGGTGAGAATCCGAGCGTTATAATGTGCAGAGGCTACTACGATCACGGTAGGCCTACATATCTTGTTGCATATGATGTAATAGACAAGAGGCTGGTAAGACGCTGGAGATTCAAGGCTGATAAGGACGAGAATATAGAATATACATTCCAGGGCAATCATAACCTTGGTGTGGGCGATGTTGACGGCGATGGACTTGACGAAATAGTTTATGGTGCGATGGCGGTTGACCATGACGGTACGGGAATGTATTCGACAAGACTTTGTCACGGCGACTGCATGAACTTAGGAAACTTTACCCCCAAAACGCCGAATCTTGACTTCTTCCAGATTCATGAGGAGGATTTTGCCGAGTACGGATTTGAATCAAGAGATCCGGCAACGGGCGAGATTAAGTGGGGAGTTTACACAGGACGCGATACAACAAGAGGTTTATGCGCAAAGGTTGACCCGAGATATGTGGGAAACCAGTGCTGGGCAATGAATGACGGCATTTACACTATGGAGGGTGAGCTGATTAATGAAAAGGGTCCTGAGTCGATAAACTTTGCAATCTGGTGGGACGGCGATTTGTTAAGGGAGCTGCTTGACCATACATTTGATGATGAAAAGGGCTACGGCTATCCGAAAATTTTTAAGTGGGACTATGAGAATAATAAGCTTGTAACTATACTTGATGCAGCCGGAACGCTTTCGAACAACTGGAAAAAAGGACATCCGTGTATTCAGGCGGATATTCTCGGAGACTGGCGTGAAGAGGCAGTATGGAGAAGCGATGACGATACAGAGCTTAGAATTTATACCACAACGCATCTGACGGAGCATAAGTTCTATACACTGATGCATGACAGCTTATACCGTTGCTCGGTAGCATGGCAGAATGCGGCATATAATCAGTGTACTCAGACGAGCTTCTATATCGGACCGGAGATGGAAAAGCCCCCTGTACCGAATAATGAGTATGTTTTAGGAGCAGAGTTGCCCGAATTTACCGAAGAAATCTGATTTTTCGTGTAAACGAACAGTAATAATTGGTTGATTATTTACAAAACATTTACAAAAATGTTGATAATTTATACTATTTATAAGAAAAAACAAAAACATTATTGACCTTTTCGTTTTTTTGAGATAAAATAGTACCGTAACAAAGTGTGTCATAGGCACACGCATCGTAATTTAAAGGAAGAGCAGGCATGAGAATCATTTCAGGATCACGAAGAGGGCATAAGCTTCTTGAGTTTACCGGGCAGGATGTGCGTCCGACAACGGACCGTGTCAAGGAATCGGTATTCAACATAATACAGAGCTTTATACCTGATGCGAGAGTTCTGGACATGTTCGCAGGCAGCGGAGCATTAAGCTTTGAGGCATTATCGCGCGGCGCACAAAATGCAGTTTGCATTGATACGGACAAGCGGAGTGTGGATATAATAAGAAAAAATGCTGTAGCTTTGAGGTTTGAAGAACGATGTGAGATTCTGAATATGTCCTGTATGGATTATGTCAGCCGCTGCAATGGTGAGTTTGATATAATTTTTCTCGATCCGCCATACAATAAGGGCTTTATTGAGCCGGCACTTAAGGCTATAGTAGAAAAAAAGCTGCTGAGTGACGACGGAGTGATAATGCTTGAGAGTGACAATACGGATTTTTACGGCGGAATTGATGGGCTGACAATTTACCGTCAGAGAAAATACGGACGTACTTTTATAACAGTTTACAAAAAGGATGAATCAAAATGAGGACAGCAGTTTATCCGGGTAGCTTTGACCCGATAACAAACGGTCATCTGGATATTATACGCCGGGCAAGCCGGATATATGACAGGGTGATTGTAGGTGTTCTGAACAATCCAAACAAAAAAACGCCGATGTTCTCTGTTGAAGAGCGAATTGAAATGATTCAATCCGTAACGGAGGATATTTCAAATGTTGAAGTAGATAGCTTTACAGGACTTCTTGTTGACTTTGCCAAGGCGAATGATGCACAGGTTATAGTAAAGGGTCTGCGTACGGTGGCGGATTTTGAGTACGAGCTTCAGATGGCATTGCTAAACAAAGCATTGAATCCCGAATATGAAACAGTGTTTCTTATGACGGATACAAAATATTCCTATATAAGCTCAAGTATGGTTAAAGAGCTTGCGGGATTCAGAGGTAATCTGACGGGGCTTGTACCCGAAAAGATAATTGACAGAATAAAGAAAAAAATATGATTATGAGGAAAGGGTTTGAGAACATGGATCAGCAGGATATGGATATAATGGAAATAATCAACATGATGGAGGAAACTATTGATAAGGCATCAACAGTTCCGCTTACAGGTAAGATCATGGTTGATAAGGACGAGCTTCTTGACTACATTCAGGAAATCAGACTTGTTTACCCGGAGGAGCTTAAAGAGGCTAAGTGGGTAAAGAGTGAGAGAGCAAGAATTTTAAGCGAGGCAGAGGCAAGAGCGGAAACAATCCAGAAGAATGCAGCAGAGACACAGATGCAGCTGATAAATGAGCATGAGATTTACAGATGTGCAGAGCAGCAGGCAAGAGAGATGCTTGAGAGTGCTGACGCTGAAGCAATGGATGCAAGACAGAATGCAGACGAGTATGTTCAGGATATTATAGAAGATCTTGAAAGCCGTGTAAGCATTGTTCTTGAAAGAATCAGACAGGATAAGGACGAGTTCATGAACAGCTAATAGCTTCGGAATAAAATTAATAATGGAAAAGGAGCTGGAAAAAACAAAACTTTTCAGCTCTTGTTCAGTTTATAAAGGGGAGTATGAATCTTATAAGGATTTATACTTTGGCAAGCAACACAAGGCTTATTGATTAAAACAGGGAGAAATGTATTATGTTATCAGATATTGAGATTGCTCAGAGAGCGCAAATGAAGCATATAAGAGAGGTTGGAGCACAGCTTGGGATTGATGCAGACGATCTTGAATATTACGGCAAATATAAGGCAAAGCTGGGTACTGATGTACAGAAAAAGTTTTCAGATGCAAAGAATGGCAAGCTGATACTTGTTACGGCGATAAATCCTACACCGGCAGGTGAGGGAAAGACCACAACAACAATCGGTCTTGGCGATGCACTTACACGAATGGGCAAAAAATGCGTGCTTGCACTTCGTGAGCCGTCGCTTGGCCCGGTTATGGGCGTTAAGGGCGGAGCTGCCGGAGGCGGCTACAGTCAGGTGGTTCCTATGGAGGATATCAATCTTCATTTTACGGGAGATATGCATGCAATAACAGCGGCGAATAATCTTTTGTCAGCTTTAATTGACAATCATATAAAGCAGGGAAATGCCCTTAATATTGATGTTACCAATGTTGTATGGAAGCGTGTAATGGACATGAATGACCGTTCATTAAGAGAAATTATGATAGGTATGGGCGGAAAGATAAATGGTGTACCTCGCCAGGACGGATTTATGATTACCGTTGCTTCAGAGATTATGGCAATTCTTTGTCTTGCTGCAGACATAGAGGATTTAAAGAACCGTTTCGGTGAGATAATAGTGGCATATAATACAAGCGGTGAGCCGGTTTATGCAAAGCAGCTCAATGCGCAGGGCGCAATGACTGCATTAATGAAAGATGCCATAAAGCCTAATCTGGTACAGACTCTTGAGCATACTCCCGCACTTATTCACGGCGGCCCGTTTGCTAATATTGCACACGGCTGTAACAGTGTGCAGGCGACAAAGCTTGCTATGAAGATGGGTGATTATGCAATTACAGAGGCAGGCTTTGGAGCAGATCTGGGTGCCGAGAAGTTTCTTGATATTAAGTGCCGTTTTGCACAGATTAATCCGGATGCAGTTGTTATTGTTGCGACAGTTCGTGCGCTCAAGTATAACGGCGGTGTAAAAAAGGCTGATTTAAAGGAAGAAAATATTGATGCACTGAAGAAAGGAATCGTAAATCTTCAGAAGCATATTGAGAATATGAAGAGCTTTGGTGTGCCGGTAGTAGTAGCAATTAACCGCTTTGATACAGATACAGAGGCAGAGCTTGATACAGTAGCTGAGCTTTGTAAAGAATGGGGAGCACAGTGTTCGCTGAGTGAAGTATTTGCAAAGGGCGGCGAGGGTGGTCTTGACCTCGCAGAGAAGGTAATTAAGGCTATTGATGAAAATCCGGTAACTGATTTCAGACATGTATATGATGTAAGCGATTCAATTCCGGAAAAGCTGGAAAAGATAGTAACAAAAATTTACGGCGGTGACGGCGTGACGTTCTCTAACAAGGCTCGTAAGGAAATTGAAAGACTTGAAGCATTCGGGCTTGACAAGAAGCCGGTATGTGTGGCAAAGACGCAGTATTCGTTCTCGGATGATGCTGCAAAGCTTGGTAGGCCGACAGGCTTTAAGCTCAATATCAAGACAATAAGAATCTCGAACGGAGCAGGCTTTATTGTTGCTGAGGCGGGAGATATCATGGTAATGCCGGGTCTTCCGAAGCTTCCTGCGGCGGAGAAGATTGATGTTGATGCTGAGGGTATAATTTCGGGATTGTTCTAATCGTAAGGTAACAATTCCGGAAATTTCCTGCACAGATTTTTAATTAGGAGGAAATTATGAATTATATATCCGAAAGTCTTGAAGACACACAAGAATTTGCGGTCCGATTTGCGGAAAGGCTGATGCCGGGTGACGTGCTGTGTATGTACGGTGACCTCGGAGCAGGCAAGACAGCATTTGTCAAGGGGCTGGCAAGAGGACTTGGAATAAGTGAGCATGTTACAAGCCCTACATTCACTATAGTGAATGAATACTTTGGCAGGCTGAAGCTGTATCATTTTGATGCGTACAGAATAGCGGATCCGGATGAAATGTATGAGATAGGATATGAAGAATATGTTTATGGTGACGGTGTAACGGTGATTGAGTGGCCGCAGCTTATTGATGAAATACTTCCCGAAAAGCGGTATAATGTCACAATTAACAAGGATTACGGAAAGCATGATAATTACCGTATAATAAACATAGAAAAGGTGGGTGAGTGAGGATGAGAGTTCTTGCAATCGATACAACTTCAAATGTAGCAACCGCAGCGGTTGTTGAGGATGAGCTTTTATTAGGTGAAAGAATTCTGAACTTCAAGAAAACTCATTCACAAAAAATCATGCCCATGATAAGCGAGCTTCTGGGTGAGCTTGAATTAAAAGCAGAGGATATAGATGTGTTTGCAGTGGCAAACGGTCCGGGCTCGTTTACGGGACTGAGAATAGGAGTGGCGACTATAAAGGCTCTTGCACACAGTGTCAATAAGCCTGTAGTGGGAGTCAGTACCCTTGCAGGAATGGCATATAATCTGCCTTACTGTGAGCATATAATAGTCCCGATAATGGACGCAAGAAGAAATCAGGTATATACAGCCTCATATATATGGGATGAGGACGGTTTCAAGGAGCTTTCGCCCGATGAGGCGATAAGTATTGAGGAATGTGTTGAATCGTGCGGTGAATTTCTTGATACCGTATTTGTGGGTGACGGCGTTCCTGTTCACAAGGAGTATATCAGAGAAAAGCTTGGTGACAGAGCATACTTTGTCCCGGCATCAGCTGCTTTGCAGAGAGCATCGTCAGTTGCAATGCTGGCTATGGAAAAGGCAAAGCGTGGTGAAGTTATGAAATATAACGAGCTGGTTCCGTTTTATCTGCGAAAATCGCAGGCGGAGCGTGAGTATGATGAAAGGCAGGCTAAGGCTGCAAAAGAGGACTGATATACAGTTTTAAAATAATAAACCGAAAGGAAACAGAGAAAATGATAGCAATAGGAAGCGATCACGGTGGTTTTGAGTTAAAGAAGCATGTTATTTCACATCTTCTTGAAAGAGGAATTGAGGTTAAGGACTACGGTACATTCACGGAAGACAGCATTGACTATCCGGATTGTGCAAAGCCGGTGTGTAAGGCAGTGCTTGACGGTGAAGCAGAGAGAGGAATTCTGCTTTGCGGAACAGGTATTGGTATTTCAATAGCGGCAAATAAATTTGACGGAATAAGAGCAGCACTTTGCGGTGATGTGTTCAGTGCAAAGATGGCAAGAGAGCATAACGATGCGAATATCATCTGCCTGGGCGGCAGAGTTACAGGTCGTGAGCTTGCGTTCATGATAGTTGATGCATGGCTTGACGCTGAGCATCTTGGCGGAAGACATGCCGACAGGGTTGCAAAGATACACGATATAGAGAAAACTCAATAACAGTAACGCATTTTCCGTACCCGGCATAATATATGCTAAGTAAAAATGGAGGTGCGGAGGATGTGTAAGCTTGTAATTGAGGGCGGCATACCCTTGTTGGGTGAGATAAAGGTGCAGGGAGCAAAAAATGCGGTGCTTCCCATACTTGCTGCGACTGTGATAGCAGGGGATAAATGTATTCTTCATAATTGTCCCCGTCTCAGAGATGTTGACAAAACCGATCTGGTACTCAAGCGTCTGGGCTGTGAGGTTGAACGCTGTGGAAATACGGTAGTGGTCGATCCGGGCGGGTTTTGTTCATGTGAGATATGCGACGAGCTGATGCGTGAGATGCGTTCATCGATAATATTTCTCGGAGCAATTATAACACGCTGCGGTGAGGCTAAGGTCAGTATGCCGGGCGGATGCCCTATAGGACTCAGACCGATTGATTTACATCTAAAAGCCTTAAAGGAGCTTGGTGTAAATATCCGTGAGGAGCATGGGTACATAATATGCACTGCAAAAAAGCTTGTGGGAACAGATATACATCTGGACTTTCCGAGCGTGGGTGCAACAGAGAATATTATACTTGCGGCAGTTTGTGCAGAAGGTGTGACAACGATTTCAAATGCTGCCCGTGAGCCGGAGATAACTGACCTTGCGAATTTTCTCAACGCTATGGGTGCGAAAATAAGTGGTGCAGGCAGCAGCTTCATAAAAATCAGAGGTGTAAAATCACTTGGCGGAGCAGAGTACAGTGTTATGCCGGACAGAATTGTTGCGGCTACCTATCTTGCGGCGGCGGCAGCTACCGGCGGTGAGGTTTTTCTCACCGGAACGGATGCTTCAAGCATGGGTGCCATGCTGCATGCATTCCGTGAAATGGGAGCGAGGCCGGTTGTGAACAAGGACACCATACACCTTAAAACAAGAGGCAGGCTTAAAAATCTGCCAATGCTCCGCACAATGCCGTATCCGGGGTTTCCTACCGATATACAGTCGCCGTTTATGGCGGTGGCGGCAATTGCAGAGGGAACGGGGATATTTGTTGAAAATATTTTTGAAAACCGTTTCAGGCATGTGGATGAGCTGGTAAGGATGGGTGCGGATATAAAGGTTTCCGGCAGAAGTGCGATTGTAAAGGGAGTGAATGAGCTGTACGGCTCAAAGGTGGTTGCGAGTGAGCTGAGAGGCGGTGCGGCACTTGTAATTGCGGCACTGTGTGCAAACGGTGTCAGTGAAATTGGCGGAGTGGAGTTTATAGACAGGGGCTATGAGGAGATTGAAAAGAATCTCGGACGTTGCAATGCCAATATAAAAAGGATAGGATAATATTTTCCACATCAGAAATTGTGCCATGAGGCGGAATGGAGATTATTATGGATAAAAAGGATAGAAATTATATTCCTCCGAGATCCGGAAGAAGCAGTGCCGGGAGCAGCTACGGCAGGCGGGTTGCTCCAAGGCAGGGATATGACATAGACAGGTCACAGGAGGAAATGCGTAAGAAGCGTGATGCACATAAACGCAGGCAGGCTGAAGAAAGGCTTCGGAAAAAGCGGCGTATGAAAGCGTTGCGAATGCAGATATTGCTTGGTGTATGTGCGGCGGTTATAATAGTTTTGATTGTACTGTTCTTTACGCCGGTTCTCGATATACAGGGCTTTAATGTAAAGGGAAACAGTATCGTTGAGACTGAAGAGATAACACAAAGGCTGGACAAGCTTAAGGGAACCAATCTTATAATGTTATCGGAAAAGGATGTAAAAAACGAGCTTGCCGACATCACTTATATTGAGGATATATCAGTGGCTAAGTTCCTTATACCTCCATCAGCTTCGGTTACTGTAAGAGAGTGTGAGCCGGTTGCAAGGATTGAGGTAAATGATTACAGTATCATAATAGATTCGCAGCTGAAGGTTCTTGCTGACAGCGATGAAATCGATGCGGATGAGCTTGCGCACATAGACGGACTTGCAATTTTGGGCTACACAATGGGAGAACCGATTGAGGTTGCAGAGGGAGATGTTGAAAAGACAGATATACTTAAAACCTGTCTTGATACGATGGTTTCTCTCGGTATGGCAGACAAGCTTGATTATATCGATCTGACCGATATCACCAATATACGCTTCGGCTATGACGACCGTATAGATGCACTGTGCGGAACGAGGCTTGAGCTTGAACGAAAGATAAGAATGTTCGATGCAACGGTAACGGGGAATAACATTGCAGATAACGCAAGAGGAATCATAGATTTGAGCGTTACAGGCAAGGCAGTATATACACCGTAAAAAATAACCAAAAAAAATGAAAGAAATTTGTGCAATTTTTTTGGGTTGAAATTGAAAAATGTTCGAAAAACCCCTTGCAACAAATCGAAAAAAATAGTACAATATTATATAATGCGTGAAGTAGCTATAAGCTTAATTACGAAGGAGGATATAAAAATGGCAATGCCTATAGATTTAGAAGAGAACATCACATTAGATGGTGCAAGAATCAAGGTAGTCGGCGTTGGCGGCGGCGGTAACAATGCTGTTGACAGAATGATTGAGGCCGGCGTAACAAAGGCTGAGTTTATTTGTGTAAACACAGATATACAGCAGCTTTCATCAGTAAAGGCTCCGACAGTGTTACAGATCGGAACAAAGCTTACAGGCGGATTAGGTGCAGGTGCAAGACCGGAAATCGGCAGACAGGCAGCTGAGGAAACAAAGGACGAAATCAAGACATTATTTAAGGATACAGATATGGTATTTGTAACTGCCGGCATGGGCGGCGGTACAGGTACAGGTGCAGCTCCGATTATTGCAGAGGCTGCAAAGTCACTTGGCATACTTACAGTAGCAGTTGTAACAAAGCCGTTCTTCTTTGAGGGACCGCAGAGAATGAAGAATGCAGAAGACGGTATTGCTTCATTAGCTGATAAGGTTGACGCAATTGTTACAATCCCGAACGATCTTCTTTTAAAGATTTCTGACAAGAAGGTAACATTAAAGGATTCGTTCAAGCTTGCAGATGATGTACTTCGTCAGGGTGTGCAGGGTATCATTGAGGTTATCACACAGCAGGGTATCATGAACTGTGATTTTGCCGACGTTCGTACAATCATGAAGGACAGCGGTGTAGCACACATGGGTATCGGATTCGGTAAGGGTGAGAATGCTGCACAGGATGCAGTTCATGCCGCAATCGAAAGCCCGCTTCTTGAGACAAATATCACAGGTGCTGAAAGTGTGCTTCTTAACATCACAGGCGGAAGCGAGTTCTCACTTGTTGACGTTAACGAGGTTTCAAGCATTGTAAGAGATATGGTATCGGCTGATGCTAATATCATCATCGGTACAGCAGTTGATGAGACATTAAAGGATGATATCAAGGTTACATTAATTGCAACAGGTCTTGAGGGTGCAAAGAAAAAGGAAGAGAATGACCGTTTTGCAAGATTTTCATCAAATGCAGGACAGGCAGCTCCCAGACGTTCAGTTCCGGAGACAGGCGAGGATGGAATAACAGCAAGAAGATTAAGACCGAGAATGAGCAGCAACAACTCATCAAACGGTGAGGGCTTCTTCAACAGATAATGGACTTTAAAAGGAAGTGTTTGATTACACTTCCTTTTTTTGTGCCTTGAATTTGGAGATTGTTATAAATTATGGTTTAGCGGTGTGTTGGTTAGCACTTAACCATACGACTTTGGAGGGGACTTTGTCCCCTTGCAGACTTTGATATGATTTGATTTTTTTGCTATAACCCCTACTGGCTTTTCTGCCTACAGCAGCAGAAAAGTCAGCAAAAGAGTGCCGTTAAAGAGGGGACGCCCCTCCCTCTTTAAAATCTCCCGCTGCGCTTTACCAAAAGATTCAATCAAT
>JAZQKZ010000085.1:0-41479 GCA_045542415.1 Clostridia bacterium | reverse complement strand
TGTAATATGACAGATATTATGGCGGCAATTGGTCTTGTTCAGTTAAAGCGTTATGATGAAATGCTTGAAAAACGCAAAAAATTTATTGAAATTTATAATAAGATTTTATGTGATGCGCGTTTTAAACCGATTGTTCATTATACAAAAGACAGCGTTTCAAGTGGGCATTTATATTTGCTTAGAATTGATGGTATTACAAAAGAAAACCGCAATGAAATTATTGAGAAAATGGCAGAGCGTGGAATTGCAACAAACGTGCATTATAAACCACTCGCAATGCTTACTGCTTACAAAAATTTAGGGTTTGAAATAAACAGTTTCCCTAATGCGCTCAAACAATTTGAAAATGAAATCACTTTGCCACTTAATACAAAAATGAGTGAAGATGACGTACAATACACAGCCGAAACTTTAAAAGAAATATGTAAGGATTATTAAAATGTCAACTAATTATCAACTTATGCTTGATAAAACTTTAAATGCTTTACAAGGTGCAAAACCACGTTTGTTATTACAGGTGTGTTGTGCGCCTTGTTCTTCGTATGTTTTAGAATATTTAAACAAACATTTTGATATTACCCTTTTCTTTTACAACCCTAATATAAGCCCAAAAGAAGAGTATTTTTTCAGAGCAGAAGAACTTGCTCGGCTAATTCGCGAACTGCCTCTTGAGAATATTCCAAAGTTAATAGTAAATGACTATGATTATAGCGAGTTCATTTCTACTGTTAAAGGAATGGAAAATGAAAAAGAAGGTGGCGCAAGGTGTTTTTTGTGTTATAGACTGCGTCTTACAAAAACAGCAGAATATGCAAAAGAAAATGGCTTTGATTATTTTTGCACAACACTTTCGATTTCTCCGCATAAAAACGCCGAAAAGTTAAACGAAATCGGTAAAGAGTTATCAGAAAAATATAATGTTCCTTATCTTTTTTCAGATTTCAAGAAAAAGAACGGCTATAAACGGTCAATAGAACTGTCAAAAGAGTATAATTTATATCGTCAAGACTATTGCGGATGTGAATTTTCCAAGCGAAAAACTGATGATTTTAATTGATTTTTCACAAAAATAAATATTTTTATTATTTTACGAAAAAAATACTTGACAAACGTAAAACTATGAGATATAATAGTCAAGCGTCAATTGAAAAGAGGCATTTCATATGGCTGCGTAGCTCAGTTGGCTAGAGCATTCGGTTCATACCCGAAGGGTCACCGGTTCGAATCCAGTCGCCGCTACCATAAAGGCCCGTTGGTCAAGCTGTTAAGACACGGCCCTTTCACGGCTGTAACGCGAGTTCGATTCTCGCACGGGTCATAAACTAATGATAAGTCTTTCTACGGAAAGACTTATCTTAATTAGGGCCATTAGCTCAGTTGGTTAGAGCATCCGGCTCATAACCGGACGGTCTGGGGTTCGAGTCCCTGATGGCCCACGCAAAAAAGCACTTAGCGTTTTTTCGCTAAGTGCTTTTTTTGTAACCAAGTTTTCTGCAAGTGGAACGTGAAATTGCCATTCGTGCGGTGAAGAATATATGCGGTATGATATGTGAGGAATACAGAATTTATATTTACTGAGAAAACACTTCGTGGTTCACGAAGTAAACTGCTTTACGTTGGTAAAGCCGGTACATCACTAAAAAACCTAATACTTGACAAAGATTGAATAAAATGATACCATAGTATAAAGGTATGATAAATTGACAAATCTGCTTGTTGCTAATGGGTGTAGTAATGTTGTGTGGAAATTTCCGGAAGAAACAGGTTTTTATCAGCCGATTGTAATTGCGAATAAATGATTTTTTTGGTTCTGACTTGACATGAAATATTAAGAAATGTCCAATATTGTTGAAAGGAGAATTTTTATGAAAAAAGAAAAATGGCTACTAAAAGAAATAGAAGGTTGGCAAGCAAGCCAAATAGTAAGTGAAGCAACGGCAAATACATTGAGAACTATGTATCAACCCAAGAAAAGCATTAGCCTATTAATGGTGCTATTTTCAATAATAGGTTCTCTGCTTATAGGTATGGGCATAGTGCTTGTAAGTGCAAATAACTGGTGGTATTCATTGCATATTGCTATCAGAACAGTTATAGGTTTTTTACCACTTTTAATATCTCAAATTGTTGTATTATTTGTATATAAGTATAAGATGAATAGTACAGCATTTCGTGAAAGTGCGGCTCTTCTCAATATGGCGGGTGTGTTTGCATCAATCGCACTTGTCGGTCAGATTTTCCATCTGCCAGGAGATTTCACCAACTATTTGCTTGTGTGTGGTGTGCTTTTCTTACCGACGATGTTGATTATGAATGCTCTTTCGCCTTTAATTATTTATTATTGGACAGCTATTAACGGTGGAATATATTTCTCTGACGAACTAGGTATCATTATATCTGTACTTATGTTTGCGATAGGTGCAGTATTTGCTTTGAGCAAGTGTTGTGTTAAAAGTGGTAAAAGTGTTTATTTATCACTAACTACTGTAATTTCTGCATTTGTGTTGATTTTAGTATCGGCTCTAAAGTGTAATTGCGACTTATCAATAATTCTTTATGGATATGCATTATTACTTATTTCTGCTTCTCCGATATTGAAAGGCTGTGAAGATGTTTTTTCAGCAGTTGGAAGAATATGTTTTCTGATTTTAACATTTGTTGTTACATATCAAGGCTTATGGGGCTATAATGCGGAATTTGACAGCACAGTCTTTTTGATAATGACTATCCTGCTGATACTTTTTGCAGTAGTGCTTTTTGTAAAGAATATTATAGCAAAAAGATATTGCTTATTTTCTATAGCGACATTTGTCTTATTTGTTCTTCGTGGGGTATGGTGTATTTTTTGCTTGACAGACACTCCTTTTGATGTGATATTTATGGTTGTTTGCAATGTGATTTTATTTATATTAAGTATATTGTGTATATTTGAGGGTTCAAGAAAAATTGATTTATATAACGCCAATATTGGTATGGTAACATTGTGTACTCTAATCATTCTGCGTTTCTTCGATAGTGAATTGCCACTTTCAGCAAGAGGTGTTGTATTCCTACTTCTTGGAGCAGGTTTTTTGCTGTTTAATTTATATCTTGTTAAAACAAAGAAAAAGGTTAAGGAGGAAACAATATGAAAAAAACTCTTTTATCTATTTTGATTCTTGTTATATTTGTGCAAATTCTAATTCCGGCATATATGATATGGGGAAAATATGATGTGTTAAAAAACGGAGAAGAAGTTAAAATTAAAGTAGCTCCTATTGATCCTTACGATGCTTTTCGTGGACGATATGTATCACTTTGGTATGATTATGATGTGAGCTACGAACTAAGGCAAGGAAAATATGGGATATTAGAAATCGCTGAAGATGGTTTTGCTGTTGTAAAAAAGGTAGTAAATGAAAAACCGGAGGATGAACTGTACTTAACAAGCAAGGATGAAAATCATTTTTATATTCCTTTGGATAGATACTATATGGAAGAAACATTAGCTCCCAAAGCTGAAGAAATGTTATCCGGAGAAAAAGAGGCGTATGTAACGATAAGAATAAAAGGAGATAAATCCGTACTTTCCGGTTTATACGTTGATGGTAAACCCGTTGAGGAGATTTTAACAGAAATTGGCAACTGATTTTTGGGTCCTGACTTAACATGAGATATCGCTAAAAAGAATGGCATCTAAACCTTATATCCCTTATAAACCCTTTGATGTTGAAAGTTCTATAAAAGGAGTTGATATTATGTTATCGTTCGTATTTTATTTTCTTGCATGTAATGAAATTGCAAAGATAGTAAAACCACTTGGATTTAAAAGATACAATAGATTTTTTTATAGAATAACTGAAGATGGTGTGGTTCAGCAATTCTGCCTTCTGTGTTTGCGTGGTAAATTTACGATTCGATTTACTTTGAATTCGATTTTCTGTGATAATGACAAAACTAAAGAAGGCTCTGAAATATATCAAATTATTGACGGAACAAATTGTTGGATTGGTGAAAACTTTGATAGAAGTGTTATAAATGGTATGACTGTTTATAACCATAAACCAATTTCGTATGAAAAAGGCATCAATATCTGTAAGG
Source organism: Clostridia bacterium (assembly GCA_045542415.1). Classification (GTDB taxonomy): domain Bacteria; phylum Bacillota; class Clostridia; order UBA1381; family UBA1381; genus UMGS1958. The sequence goes on along the minus strand of JAZQKZ010000085.1, from coordinate 37,399 downwards.
ATGCCTTGCAAGAGGTTTTATTACCATATTTCGAAAAAACAAAAGATTCAAAAGATGCACATTACTATATGCTTGAAAATGATAGTCTGGTTAAAAGTGGTACGAAAGATTTTGATAACCGAGAGATAGGCTTCTATTTAACAGAGGAAAACTATGACAAAGCAAAAGAAGTCTTAGAGTACTATATAGTAAACAAAGATAAATGGAATAAAAGATGGTGGGAAGAAAAAGAAGTTGAGTATCAGAAATTGTATGATGCAATTATAAGTAATAATGTGAATTATATACAAGGATATAAAAAAGACAAAAGAAGAAAAACATACTTAGAATTAGGGCTTTGTGACATGTAATAATTACTGATTTTTAGTCCTAACTCGACACAAAAAACAAAGTAGGGATATTATGAGTAAAGAGGGAAGATTTTTAATTTTTTGCATTGAGATATATAGGTCTGCAAAGAATTTGACTGGCAAACAGGTTGCGAAATTGTTTCGTGAATATGGGATTTATGAGTATATTATCGGTTGCTACGAAGCACTACATACAACCGGAGTTAATTACATTATTAACGATATAGATTTGTATATTGAAGCGAGACAAGTTGCTGTATAAAGAATAATTTTTTTGTCCCTAACTTGACAAAATCATATAATTAATTCACAATAGGAACGCAATGAATTATCTGCGGCGACTCAGGAGCCTTGTGTCTCATGAGTTATATCTATACCGGAAAGAGATGATAAAAAAATGATTATTGACACACACGCACATTACAGCCATTTTAAATTTGATAATACATACAAATATCTTTCGTATTCCGGTGATGGGTACTCGATTTGTGAGGGAGAAAGAGAAAAGGTATTTGATGAAATAAAGGAAGCAGGTATCTGTGCATTTATAGAACCCGGCATTAACCTTGAATCAAACTCGGCTTTGCTGGAGCTTGCACAAAAGTATCCCGGCTTTGTTTTTCCTGCTGTGGGTGTGCATCCAACAAGAGTTTTTAAAGAAAAGTGGACAGACAGAAAGAAAATTGACGCTCTTTCGGAAAATGCAAATGTGATTGCGATTGGTGAAACAGGTCTTGACTTTCATTATGCCCGTAAAGATCAGCACCGTTTTTGGCAATATGCGTGGTTTTTGTATCAGCTCACAATTGCTTATAAGAAGAAATTACCGCTGATATTACATATCAGAAACGCAAGCAAGCAGGCTATCCGTATTTTGAAGCTGTATCAGGGCAGGAAATACGGAGGTGTTATTCATTGCTTCTGCGAGGGAGCAGATGTCGCTAAGCAGTATGTCAGAATGGGTTTTCATCTGGGAATTGGTGGTGCTTTGCTGCAATCAGATGAGAGGTCGGAGCTGATGAAAGAAGCTATAAGGGAAGTTCCGCTTGAGCATATATTAATTGAAACGGACAGTCCGTATGTACATCCGCAATGTCCGGTGTTGGCGGGGACTAAGATGTATAGAAAAGTACGCAATACATCTTTGATTTTACCGGCGGTCATTTCGGAGATTGCAAGGATTAAAGGGATGGCGTATGCTGAGGTGGAAAGCATTACTACAAAAAATGCGGTGGGGTTGTTTGGTTTGAAAATATGAAATGTGATTTGCATTGCTGATGTTAAAGTGACAGTTTTTGACAGTGTAAGGGTTGTTATTTTTTAGTTGTTGTGGTATAATGAATTTGTGTAGAAATGTTTTTGTCTAAAAGAGGTGAGTATTAATTTGATGGAAGATACATTTAATGCGGTAAGTTTATTTTCTTCAGCCGGAATTGGTGATTTAGGATTGAAAAAAAATGGAATTAGGACTGTTATTGCGAATGAAATTCTTGCGGAACGTATGACTTTGTATCAGTATAATAATCCAGATACAAAGTGCTTTTGTGGGGACATTTGGAGTTTAGAAAATGAAATTATAGATTATTACAAAAATAAATTTTCAGATTCTCCGTTTGTGATGTTAGTGACACCGCCTTGCCAAGGTATGTCAACTAATGGTATGGGAAAGATCCTAAATAATTATAGAAAAGGACTTCGTCCTAAATATGATGAAAGGAATCGGTTAATAATTCCGGCACTAAGGATTATCAAATCATTACAGCCACAGTGGATAATATTTGAAAATGTTGAAAACATGCTTAATACATTGATATATGATGAAAATGACGAATTAATTAATATAATTGATTACATTCATTTGAAATTGGGAAATGAATATGTTGGTGAGCCGGTAGTTTTGGATTGTGCTGATTTTGGTGTTCCCCAACATCGTGTTAGGTTATTAACAATTATGTCAAGGACAAAAAAAGGAAAGGAATATTATTTAAGGCATTCAGGGTTTATGCCTCAAAGAACACACTCACAGAAAGGAGACTCGTTTACAAAGCCATGGGTGACTTTAAAAGAGGCTATTGGGGAATTTACTTCTTTGAGAGCAGAAAAAGGCAAAAATATTGATGTGAAGAATCCATTACACAAAGTTCCGGTTTTAGATAAGAAAAAGTTATGGTGGATTGATAATACTCCTGAAGGTAAAACAGCATTTAATAATCAGTGTGTCAATCCTATGTGTGGATATAAACATAATGCATTACATGGATCGAAAAGAGATGATAATGGTGTGAACAGAGCGAGTGATATTACACCATTGTATTGTGAAAAATGTGGAGAGCTGTTACCTCGTCCATGTGTAGAGGATGTAAAAACTGGTGAAAAGCGTATAATGAAAGGATATATTAGTGCGTATAAAAGGATGTTTTGGGAGGAACCTGCAAGTACATTAACCAAAAATTTTCAATATGCATGTTCGGATAATAAAGTACATCCTGTTCAGTCGAGAGTTCTTTCTTTGTGGGAAGCAATGGTTATTCAAACGATTGCAGAGTACCCATATTCATTTTCGATGAATGGAACGCAGGTTAGAGATGGACTGATTAGAGACATAATAGGTGAAAGTGTACCGCCTAAAATAATTGATTTAATATGCAAAAAAATATTTTCAATAGAATTTGAATAATATAAAGAGCTACAGAATTATTCTATAGCTCTTTATATTACGAATCCACCCTATATCCAATCCATTTATTTTTTGATAAGGCTGAAATATATTTGTCATTATTAATAACAGCAATCCAACCGGAACACATTTTAGATATTCCGCTTCTATTCATAATAGAAACGCTTGTGGTTCTTCCGGCACCTTTTTTTGGCTGTACAATTTTTCCCCAATCATTAATCGTCAGATTGTTGCTATAAAAAGCAGCAACTATAGTGGGAACTCCGTTGAGAAAGTCCCATAAAATACCGATTAAGTTATTGGTCTCTCTGTGATGTGCTTTCCAATCAAAAGAGTTAACAAGAGAAATTCGTTGTTCACCAATAAGAGGTTTGGGTTGTATTTTAGCGGAAGGAGTACTTCCGCAAGTTGCTTTGACTTCTATACCACCATGTAAATATGGACTAAAAGAATGTTTGTCGTTGGGATGTTTCTTTCCGTTAATTATAGTATATAGACTATCAAAATGAGCTTTTCGAGCATCATTGTTAATTAATAGTAAATCGGGATATCCGTCTTGATGTAAGTTTGAGTGAAGATTACCATTTGAATATAACTGCAAACTTTTTACAAGATATTCACCAACAATACCACTTAAATTACGCATTCCCATTGCTTCAAAAATATCAATATCAAATTTTCTTGTCTGTTCATCTAAAGAACATAGTGCTTGATTTGCAAAATTCATTGCATCAACGACTTGTTGATTAGTTAAAATCAATTCTTCGTTGATTTTGATTAACTCTGTAGTTTGTATAATATAATCGTACATAAGATTGTCTCCTTATTTTGTGCGCTGGGATTTTAAAGATCTTTAAACAGTTCAGATAGAGAAATATTTAGTCCGTCAGCTATTTTTTTTATATTACGAATGGATATATTTCTTTTTCCTGATTCGACAGAAGCAAAGTATGTTCGGTCCATTTCGATGCTAAGTGAGAATTTTTCCTGACTCAGTCCTATTTGTTTTCGTAACTCTTTGATTCTGATGCCTAATTTTTCTGTAAGCATATTAACACCTCACCTCTTTTTTTATTATATATTTTATATGATTTTAAGACAACGGATTATAAGCAACAATTTAAATATATAATAAATACTCAACTTATAAAAGTGATAAATAGCAAATATCCGAATAAATGAATAAACCGGATGTTTTGTGCCTATATAAAACAAGGTACTAATCTTATGTCAATGGCAAATACTGCATCCCAAAAACAAGTGGTAAATCTATTATTTGCATAGACTTACAAGCTCTTTTTCATATATCAATAAAAAAAGCTTGCTTTTTTTGGCAAAATATGATATAATGTATATTGTATATAATATTAAATAAAAGTGAGGTAAAAAATTATGAAGAAATTAGTATCTTTAGTATCAGCTCTTGCAATTTCTGTTTGTGCATTGGCAGGCTGTGCAGGTGCACCGGCAACTGAGAATGCTGCAGATGATTCGGCTAAGAAGTTCGTTATCGCAACTGATAAGGGTTTCAGTCCGTTTGAGTTCCAGGATGCTGATGGTAATATCGTAGGTATTGATATGGATATCCTTGCAGCTGTTGCAGAGGATCAGGGCTTTACATACGATCTTCAGTATGTGGGCTGGGATGCAGCAATTGCAGCTTGTCAGGCAGGTCAGGCTGACGGTATGATTGCAGGTGCATCAATTACAGATGAGAGAAAGGCTTCAGGCTGGATTTTCTCAGATGGTTACTATGACGCAACACAGGGTATGGCAGTTGCAGCTGATTCAGCTATCGACAGCTTAGATGATTTAGCAGGCAAGACTGTTGCGGTTAAGAACGGTACAATGAGCAACAACTATGCAGAAAGCATTAAGGATCAGTACGGCTTTGAGGTTGTTACATTCTCAACTTCACCGGATATGTATCAGGCTGTTTTAGGCGGACAGGTTGTAGCTTGCTTCGATGATACCCCGATTCTTAAGTACAACATCAAGACAGGTGAGCTTGCAATGAAGTTCGTTGAGGGTACAGAGAATGAGCCGGCACAGTACGGTATGGCAATTTTCGATGCTGCTAACCAGGAGTTATTGGATCTCTTCAATGCAGGTCTCAAGAACATCAAGGAGAGCGGCAAGTATGATGAGATAATTGCAAATTATCTCGGATAATTAATTGTCGGGTTAGTTAGATTAAGATGATTAACTGTAAGGCATTGGAATTTTCCGATGCCTTACAGATTGTATAGGAGACATTCATGAGTCAGATTATTAACACATACGGTTCACTGCTGCTTATGGCTATGGGGCAGACATTGCTGCTTGCACTCCTGGGCTTGCTCTTCGGGTGTATTCTGGGTATAATTTTCGGATTATCCAGCGTGGTGGACAACAAAATAAGCAGAGCTGTCTCGGCAATATATGTAAACCTCATAAGAGGTGTGCCTATGATTGTTCTGGCGTTCTTTGTCTTTTACGGTGTTCCGTACGGACTTAAGAATATATTGGGCATATCTGTGACATTCACTGCACTTCAGGCAGGTACAATCTGTCTTGCCCTAAACTGTGGTGCATATATGTCAGAAATCATCAGAGCCGGAATCCAGGCTATTGATCCCGGTCAGATGGAGGCTGCAAGAAGCCTTGGACTTACATATTGGAGATCGATGTTCAGGGTAGTTCTTCCACAGGCAATCAAAAATATGATTCCGAGTATTGTAAATCAGCTTATTATTACTTTAAAAGACACATCAATTTTATCAGTTATCGGTTTCCCGGAGCTGGTAAACAAAGCACAGAATGTTATTGCGATTACATTTAAGTCTTTCCAGGTATGGACGATTGTGGCAATTATGTATCTTGTGGTTATATTAGCACTGCAGCAGGTTGCCAAGGCTTTGGAAAGGAGATTAAACCGTGGCCGTAAATAAGGAAAATGTGAAAATTCATGTATCAAATCTTAAAAAGAAGTTTGGTAAGCTTGAGGTTCTTTCTGATATTTCAACAGATATTTATGAGGGTGAGGTTGTTGTTATATTAGGTCCCTCGGGAAGCGGAAAATCAACCTTTTTAAGATGTATCAACAGACTGGAAACTATAACAGACGGTGAAATCGTTGTTGACGGTTTTCATATTGACGATAAAAAGATTAATATTAACAAGGTTCGTGAAAATATAGGTATGGTGTTCCAGCACTTCAACCTTTTCAATAACTTAAACGTTCTTCAGAACCTTATGCTTGCTCCGGTTGACCTTAAAAAGGCAACAAAGGAGGAGGCAAAGGCTGAGGCAATGAGACTTCTGGATATGGTAGGTCTTACGGATAAAGCGTATAACTACCCGTCACAGCTTTCGGGCGGTCAGAAGCAGAGAGTGGCAATTGCGCGCGCTCTTTGTATGCATCCGGATATTATGCTTTTTGATGAGCCGACAAGTGCGCTTGACCCGGAAATGGTTGGCGAGGTTCTTGCGGTAATGAGAGCGCTTGCCCGTGACGGTATGACAATGGTCTGCGTAACTCACGAGATGGGCTTTGCGAGAGAGGTTGCTGACAGAGTTATTTTTATTGACGAGGGTGTTATTGTGGAAGAGGGTACTCCTGAGGAGATTTTCAATAATCCGCAGCATCCCAGAACACAGGACTTTCTTAATAAGGTGCTTTAAAAAGCACCTTTTCTTTTTTGCGATGAACAGCTTTATAAAATTCATGCTCTATAGTGTCACATTTTTGTTGAAAAATGAGAAATTATATGTATATTTATTAAATTCTATTGATTTTTTTGCGATTATGGAGTATTATTAATATTGGTGATAGATTTTTTAGCCAGTTATATAATTCAACAAAAGGAGTGTTTGTTATGAATAAGATTTATGAGGGTAAGACTAAGGACGTATATAGCCTTGACAACGGTAATGTAATGCTCAAGTTCAAGGATGACTGTACAGGCAAGGACGGCGTATTCGATCCGGGCGAGAACAGCGTTGGCTTAACTATCGAGGGTATCGGTAAGGCTAATCTTGAGACATCAATTCATTACTTTGAGCTTCTTAAGGAGGCAGGCATCAAGACTCACTATGTAGGTGCAAATCTTGAGGATGCAACAATGGAGGTTCTTCCGGCTACAGTATTCGGTCACGGTCTTGAGGGTATCTGCCGTGTAGTTGCAACAGGCAGCTTTATCCGCAGATATGGCGAGTACATTGAGGACGGCACAGCTCTTGAGGGCGGTTACGTTGAATGTACTTTCAAGAACGATGCTTTAGGTGACCCGCTTGTAACAGGCGAGGGTCTTGCAGCTCTCGGAATCATGACACCGGAAATGTTTGCAAGCATGAAGGAGCAGACACTCAAGATTACAAAGATTGTTGCTGATGATTTAAAGACAATCGGTCTTGATTTATGGGATATCAAGTTTGAGTTCGGCTACAACAATGATGAGGTTATCCTCATTGATGAGATTGCGTCAGGTAACATGCGTGTTTACAAGGATGGCAAGATTGTTGACCCGGTTGAGCTTACAAAGATTATCAACAACAGATAATTGGATTATTAGATATAAGGGGATGTCGTGTGACATCCTCTTTTTTTCATAAATTCCCATGTTTATAATTACCGTTGACATGGAGGGGTAAAACATAGTATAATGTGAGTGTTGATAAACAACAGACAGGAGATATAAACAATGAAAAGACTATTGACGGCGGTTATTGCCGCTATAGCTGTTACCTCATCTTCGCTTACAGCACTGGCACAGGGGGCTATCCCTGACCATTGCGGTACATCTATGGAGGGTATAGAAATCGGTACTCATTCGCTGGCAAAGGCAGTTAAGGGGTACAGTGATTTATTTAAAAAGGCAGGCGAACAGTACGGCGTTGACCCGAATTTGCTTGCTGCAATATGTATGCAGGAGTCCTCGGGACGTAATCTCAGCCACCGCGAGGACGGCAGTGAGTATCCGGCATGGGGAATCATGCAGATTGAATATACAAACGAGAAATCGTTTGCTCAGTTCGGTGAACGTACCACAGGTACGGCGTGGACTCTTGAGGACAGACTTGACCCTGAAAAGGCTGTTCCGTATGCGGCGTGGCTTATTTCAGAGTCGCTTTATCAGTATGACTGCGACTATATGAAGATGATTCAGGGCTATAATTTCGGTACATATGTGCTTGACAAGATTATTGCAGATAAGGGTGACGACTGGCTTGCCTACCGAAAGGATGCGGCGTCATATGTAGAGAACTGGCCGTATAAGACCTATGGTGATGCGGAGTATATCGAGCATGTATTAAGATATTATCATGATGAGATTGAATATCGGGGAGCAAAGGTCAGGATTGACGGTGAGCTGGTCGAGTTTGAGGATCAGGCTCCGCTTATAGACGACGGAAGAACGATGATTCCTATCCGTGCAGTGGCACAGACTTTGGGCGCATATGCGGCATGGGACGGTAAAAATTATCAGGCGATAATTACGAAAAAGGGAACTACAATAAAAATCCCGATAAATTCAGACATTGTATATGTCGATGATGAAGAGGTTCAGCTTGACTGTGAAGCGCAGATTATGAATGACAGAACTATGGTGCCGTTAAGATTTATTGCTGAGACCTTTGGTATTGAGGTTGACTGGGATCAGGAGACGAGAACTGTTATGATTGAAAAATAATTGACATATCTTTCATTTTAGAATATAATATAGATATTGGAAAAATTATTTTATGAGGTGCAAGAAATGAAAGTTATTTTAGTAAACGGCTCTCCGCATGAGAAAGGCTGTACATATACAGCTCTTTGCGAGGTGGCAAAAACTCTTAATGAAAACGGTGTGGAAACAGAGATTTTTCATATCGGAACAGACCCGGTTGCAGGGTGTATTGCCTGTGGTGCATGTGCCGGAACGGGCGAATGCATTTACAGCGACTGCGTGGGCGAATTTATAGAAAAAGCAAAGACGGCAGATGGCTTTGTGTTTGGTTCACCGGTATATTATTCAAATATGTCGGGACAGCTTTCTTCATTTATGGACAGAGCATTCTACTGCGGCTCAAAGCATATGGCAACCAAGCCTGCGGCGGCTGTAGTAAGCTGTAGAAGAGGCGGTGCAAGTGCGGCGTATGAGCAGATTAACAAGTATTTTTCAATCAGCTGTATGCCTATCGTAAGCTCGCAATACTGGAATCAGGTACACGGCTCAAAGGCAGAGGATGTATTAAAGGATGAAGAGGGCTTGCAGACAATGCGTACGCTTGGTTCGCATATGGCATGGCTATTGAAATGCATTGAGGCAGGCAAGGCGGCAGGAATTGACAAGCCTGAACGTGAGCCTGTTATACGCACGAGTTTTATCAGATAAGGAAAAAACGCCTTTAAAAGGCGTTTTTTTGATGTATGTTTTAGTGCTAACAAGAACGCTAAACCATAATTTACCGCAATAATATTGCCATATCATCAAATTTATGATATAATTATCTTATATGAAAAGAACCGAAAGGAGAGATATTATGAAAAAAATTATCGCAATACTTGCATCAGCGGCAATTGCTCTGCCGACACTGCCCGTTATGGCAGCGTCGTCAAAGCCGATATTTGAGGCGGATTTCTCGTCTGATAACGGCTTTGAACTCAAAAACGGTGCAAAGCTCACAGAAAACGGAAAATCGGGACAGGGACTTTACCTTGATGGTGTGGATGATTACGCACTTCTTCCCGATAACATATTGTCTGACAATATGACAATTTCCGCATGGGTTAAGCAGGATAAAAAGGCGATATGGGGCAGATTGTTTGATTTCGGTACGGACTCAAACGTGAACTTCTTCTTTGCTCCGACATCGGGCAGTGCGTCACGAGTTGAGGCGAAGAACGGCGGTGCGGTTGATACAATGGAAACGCCCGAATTTGAAAAGGTCGGAACATGGGCGTACTATACCGTAACGGCAAGTCCGACGGAGATTTGCCTGTATCGTGACGGACTTTTGCAGAAACGAACGGCGGCAGGCAATGTTAAGCTGTCGGAAATGGTGAATGTCGCAAACTTCATCGGAAAATCGCACTATGAGGCGGACGCATATTTCTCGGGTATGATTGACGATTTCAAGGTGTATGACAGAGTGCTGACAAGGGATGAAATTCTTGCGGATATGGGTAAGAGTGTAAATAATGGTGATGCCGAGGAAATCGCTGACGTATATACCGCAGGCATCGAGGACGGTATGATTGTATTCGGCGATAAGATTGAGCTTCCAAATCCGGGAGTGCTTAGATGTTTTTGGCAATCAAGCGATTACGAGGTTATAAATTCTATTGATGGTACGGTAACGCCCGCTGATGAAAACAAAGAGGTTGTTCTGACATTTTGCAGAGAAGTTATAAATGAGAATAACGGTCAGGGTCCGGGAGCGGCTGTTTATAGCATGAACCTTCCTTTAAAAACCTTCACCGTAACAGTACTGGGCAGCGGCTCAAGTCCGTTTGAGGTGAACGTCAATGCGGCGGACAGAAGCACTGATGTAAGCGATGATATGTGGGGCTTGTTCTTCGAGGATATCAACTCTGCAGCTGACGGCGGTATCTATGCCGAAATGGTGCAGAATGGCGGCTTTGAATATCCCGAAAGCGGATATTCATGGGAGTTGTCTGACGGCGTTGAGATGAAAAATGAGGGCGGATTCAGCGGAAATAATCCTACATATATAACCATGCCGTCAAAGGCAACGGCATCAAATGAGGGTTATATGGGAATGAGCATAAATGCAAATGAAAGCTACACAATCTCATTATATGCAAGCAAGGACGCACAGATTAAGGTAAGCTTACAGGGTGCAGAAGCAGTGCTGAATGCTGATGGTGAGGGCGAATGGCAGAAGCTCAGTACTACGATTACACCGGCTGACAAAAACAGCGAAGCAAAGCTTATAATTGAGAATATCGGTAATTCTCCGGCAAATGTTGACTTTATATCATTAATGCCCGTTGATACCTACAAGGGTCACGGCTTACGCAAGGATATGTGCGAGGTAATCGAGGCAATGAATCCGTCATTCCTCCGTTTCCCCGGCGGTTGTGCCGTTGAGGGACGGACAATGGACGTGGCATGGAACTGGAAAGATACCGTTGGTCCGATTGAATACCGCAAGCCTATGGAAAATATCTGGAACGGCGGAAGTGAGCCGTATATCATGAGCTACGGACTTGGTTTCTTTGAGTATTTCCAGCTCTGCGAGGACATGGATATGGAGCCTGTGCCGATATTGAACTGTGGTATGGCATGTCAGGCACGTTCGGGCGGTGCGGTTGATGAAATCCACCTCGTTCCGATGGACGAGTTACAGCCATACATTCAGGACGCACTTGATTTAATCGAGTTTGCAAACGGTACGGACACATCGAATAAGTGGGTACAGCTCCGTCACGATATGGGACATCCGGAGCCGTTTAATATGAAGTATTTAGGTATCGGCAACGAGCAGTGGGGCGAGATTTATTTTGAGCGTTACGAGGCATTTGCAAAGGTGATTCGTGAGAAATACCCCGAAATTCAGCTAATAACAACATCGGGCCCTGCATCAAGCGGCGACAACAACGATCTTGCATGGAAGTGGATTCACGAAAACGACCAGTATGCTGACCTTACAGACGAGCATTACTACGAGGCACCGGACTGGTTCAGAGTAAACGCTCACCGCTACGATACATACAAGCGTGGTACGACGGACGTGTTCTTAGGCGAATACGCATCAAAGGGCAATGCGTGGTATAACGCACTCTCCGAGGCGGCGTATATGACAGGCATGGAGCGTAATGCCGATGTAGTACGCATGGCAAGCTATGCACCGATGTTTGCGAAGTACGGCAACACTCAGTGGACAGCGGCGAATATGATATGGTTTAACAATGATGATTTGGTACTCACACCGAACTATCATGTACAGTCATTATTTATGAATAACGCAGGCGATTACTCGCTTGATACAACAACGGAGTTAAAGGGACTTGATAAGGGTAATACGGGCGGTATTGTGCTTGGTACATGGCTCACAAGTGCCGATTACAAGGATTTAGTGATTACCGATAAGGACGGCAATGTTATCTACACAGGCGATTTCTCGCAGTGGGAAAAGGGTACGGGAGACTGGACAGTGAATGAGGACGGCTCGGTTTCGCAGGCCTCGCTTGCAGAAAAATGTACACTTTTTGTGCCGGGGGATTATTCGGAATACACCCTCACTGTCAAGGCAAAGAAAACAAGCGGTCAGGAGGGCTTCCAGGTTGGCGTATGGGCAGAGGATGCCAACAACTATACGCGTATAAATATCGGCGGCTGGGCAAATACTCTCGCAAAGGTACAGACGATTTCGGGCGGTGCGTCAATTACTGCATCAAACTATGCCGAGGGTAATGTCTCCAATAATATTTCTGTCAAGGATAATGAGTGGCAGGAAATCCGTGTTGAGGTAAGCGGTGACAGAGTAGAGGGCTATCTTGACGGTACTCTTGCGTGTGCGTACAGCGTGCCGACAGAGTACGGCCCGGTATATGCATCAGGTGTATATGACGAGGAAAGCGGCGAAGTGATTGTAAAGATAGTAAACACAGCTGAATCAAAGGTAAAGGTTGACGTAAATGTAAACGGCATAGGCTACGTTGAGAGTGTAGCAAGTGTAGTGACAATGTCGGCTGACGGCAGCGAGGTTAATACTCTTGAGAATCCCGACAATGTGGTACCGGTTGAGGGTACAATCACAAATGCGGGAACAAGCTTCGTATATGAGGCGGCTGCGGAATCGCTTAGTATTATCCGTTTAAAGACAAAAGGTTTGCAGATTTTAGAGCCGGGTGCAAAGGCAGAGTTCTACGATGGTGACGGTAACCGTCATGAAATCAGCATGACATATGACAACGGTGTGCTGACGGGGGTAAGTGTTAATTGATTTTGGCGACAGGGGGATGTTGCGTTAACATCCCCCTGTGTTATGCGTGGAATTCTGATATGTGGTATAAACCATAATTTACCGCAACATCTCTTTGCTGTAAAAAACATACATCAAAGCTCTCTGAAAAAGGGTGGAAAATTTCCCCTTACTTTTTTGGGTTGCATCAGCTATAATAAAGCCATAAGTTAAACAACATAAAAAACGGAGGGCAAGAATATGAAAAGATTTACATGGGAATGCTTTGATGCTACATTCTTAAAAGAGGTTTTAAGAGTATCGGACAACGGTGACGGATTTTCGCAGCAGGTTGAAAGAGCCGGGGATGATATTGATGAGCTGGTATGCTTAATGAATATGGTCTGTGAATATCCTGACGAACGCTTTGTTATGAAGTACCGTACAATTATTGAGCGACATCTGCTTTTATGTTATCCGGAGCTTGTAAAAAAGGTCTGCAAGGTGCTTGGAATCAGGGGGCGGAGCTTCAACGAAAAGCAATCGAAGCTTACAAGACATAAGACCTCAAAGAGTCTTGTAAGTGCATATATCAATGCAATACTCAGTATCAGCGGTATCAGTGCTGTTATAAATGAATACAGCCGGTTCAGATATACGGTGGCATTGAATATGCCTGAAACCAAAGCCGAGGAGGTTCCTTTATATGATTTCCAGAAAGAGGCGGTTGCGGATTTAAAGGAGCATTTCATTGAAAAGGATAATAAGAGAGGAATGCTTATAATGCCGACGGGCAGCGGTAAAAGCAGAACGGCAACCTGTTTTCTTATCAGGGAAATGATAAGTCGAGGGTATCAGATTTTATGGATTGCACACCGTCATATGCTTATCGAGCAGGCAGCAGAGTGTTTTTATAAATTTTCGGGACTTGCAAAGCTTGAAAATCCTAAAATCAGAGATTACAGAATAAGCTGTGCATCCGGTGAGCATCTTAGTCTCAGGTCGATAGGCAAGGATGAGATTATTGTAGCAAGTGTGCAGTCATTATACAGAAATAAGGAGCATTTGAAGCGTATTCTCGGGAATAAGGTTATGCTTGTTATAGATGAGGCACATCATGCACTTGCACCTACCTACAGAGATATAATCAACCTTGTAATGAAGAAAAAAAATTCAAAGCTTCTTGGACTTACAGCGACTCCTGTCAGGGGAAATGTATCTGAAAGCAGTTATCTTACAAGGATTTTTGATGACAATATCGTTTACAGCGTTTCGATGAGCAGGCTTATTTCAAAAGGGATTCTGTCAACACCTGTTTTTGAAAGAGTTGAGACCGGTGAGGAGTTTGAACCGGTTATCAGTGACGCTGAACGCAGTCTTATAAAACGCTTCGGAGAGCTGCCGGAAACTTTGGTAAACAAAATTGCCGTATCGAAGCAGCGAAATGCGGTTATTTTAAATGAGTATCTGAAAAACAGGGATAAATATGGTAAAACTCTTATGTTTGCCATGAATATAGTGCATTGCCGGCTCTTGTGTGAGGAGCTTGTAAAGGCAGGGGTCAGAGCGGATATGATTTATTCGGGCAGAGAGGATAATGCATATGTAATAAACGACTTCCGTGAGGATAAGCTTGATGTACTGGTTAATGTGAATATTATGACCGAGGGCTCGGATGTTCCCAATATCGAAACAGTATTTCTGACAAGACCTACACAAAGCGAGGGATTGCTTATGCAGATGATAGGCAGAGGTATGCGAGGGGTATTTGCCGGAGGTACGGAAACCGTACATATTGTTGATTTCCATGATAAATGGGAGACCTTTAACAAGTGGCTTAATCCTGAATGGACAATCGGCGGCGAGATTTATGATGAGGATGATGCACCTCATGAGTATAAGGTATATGAGACACAGGAGTACGGCTGGGATTTGTGCAAGGATATATATAATTCATTCGTGATAAAGGCGGTTGAAGCACAGAATAAAACAGTGTCGGTTCCTGTTGGCTGGTACACGCTTGTTGATGAGGACGGCGAGTTGTATTGCCTGCTGATATTTGAGGATCAGCTTAAGGGCTTTAAGGAGATGGCAAGGGACAGAGTGCAATGGGGGGATGACCCTGCAATAGTACCTAAGGTGCTTCTCGATAAATATTTCTCGTATTTTTGCAGCCGTCCGTCCGAAAGGGATATGGAGGTATATATAAATACCGTGAGAAGCCTGACGGAGCATGTACAGATAAGTCTCATAAAGAACAGAAAATATGTAGATCCTGCATATGTGCTTGAAAAGGCGGATAAGGAGGGCAAGGATATATTTATTGCGGCATCAGAAACGTATGATGAATACGATGTTGCAAAGGATTTATATACGTCAAAGGAAAAGTATATTGAGGCGGTATGCCGTGCGAAGATATACAAAAACACTCAGGTTATCGGAAGTGCCGTAAAGGAGCTGGAAATAGAGCTTATCCCGTTTGACCGTACTCCATGCTATGACCTTGATGAGCTTACCCATGAGGTCAAAGAGGAGATGTTTGGCGGTGAGTATGAGGGTATAAGCAGTGTTACATGGACGGACAGACCGTATAAGACCTATTACGGAATGTATTACAGCGGTGACGGGTCAATCAAGATTAATTCGCTGCTGAATTCAAAGGACGTACCCCGTGAGGTTATAAAATATCTGATCTATCATGAGATGCTGCACCGTGACTACAGATATCATGACAGAGCGTTCCGTGAAAAGGAGCATAAATATCCCAATTATGCGGAGCTGGATTATTTCCTTGACGGGCAGATGAGTAAATTTGACATTGAGGAATGGTAATAACGGAGGATTCGGATGGTTACACATGAAGAGATGGCGGCAAGGATTTTTGCCGATGGAGATTCGGGCAGGACCTCATACAGAGTTACGGCTACACAGATGCAGGACAGATTCCCTGACTCACGCACTCTTGCGGCAAAAATTATGCAGAGGAGATGGCAGTACGAGGAGGAGCAGGGCTTAAAGCCTACTCCCGCACTTGAAAAAATGGCGGAGGATTGCCAGACGAGTGTTACAACAATCAAGAAGATTGTTAACGGCTCACAGAAAATTACAAGGAATTTTTTGTATAACTTTGCGGTAGGGCTTAAAATGAGCGTTGACGAGGCTAATGAATATTTTTGTATGTGCGGGGGCTCCTTAAGGGAAGAGTCGAAAGCCGATTATATATGTATCAGGGCTCTTATTGACGGCGACAGTATATACGAGTTCATTGAGCAGGTTGAGGAATTTACAGGGATAAAGCTTGCAAGGAATAAATAAAACAGTGCTTAAGTTTCAGGTTACAGATTATTATGTTATTGTAAATAAAGCTGTTTGCAGGACAGCGTTTATGCAAATCTGAAGCGTCTGCAATAAGCAGAGCTTCACACTCACTTTCATTACATGCCCCGTAGCAGTTGCTACGGGGTATTTATTTTGAAAAAAATAAAAAATTTTTTCAAAAAAGTATTGACAAAGGCAAAAAAATATGTTATTATATTATTCGTGCTTGGGACAAAGCACATATGCGTGATTAGCTCAGTTGGTAGAGCACCTGACTCTTAATCAGGGTGTCCAGGGTTCGAGCCCCTGATCGCGTACTCCTGAGTTATCGGAAGCAATTGGCTTCCGGTGGCTCGTTTACATATAAATATGCGTGATTAGCTCAGTTGGTAGAGCACCTGACTCTTAATCAGGGTGTCCAGGGTTCGAGCCCCTGATCGCGTACTGAAAAAGCACTTGCATTTCGCAAGTGCTTTTTTGTTATGAAATCCACCGTGAGGGTGAAGGCTGTTTTGCAGATGAAATTGATTGAGGCGGATAAAAGATTTGCTTTTTGGTTGCAAATATAATAAAATAATGGTATAATATAATTCAGATGGAAAAAACTTAAGAAATAAAAAAACAGAAAATAAAGGAGAATTAAAAAATGGGTTTTTTAACAGGAAAAACAGCAATTATTACAGGAGCCGGCTATGCGGTGCTGAGTGACGGCAGTTGCGGTTCTATCGGTTACGGTATTGCTACTGCATATGCCAAGGAGGGTGCCAATCTTGTTATTACGGGCAGAAATGTTGCAAAGCTTGAGGCGGCAAAGAAGGAGCTTGAAAAGCTGTATGGAATCAGAGTTCTTATTCTTCAGGCTGATATAAGTGCCGGAAATGATAACGAGGCGGTTACAAAGATGGTAGTTGATAAGGCGATGGAAGAATTCGGAAGAATTGATGTGCTTATTAATAATGCACAGGCATCTGCTTCGGGAGTGCCGATAAGTGAGCATACAACAGAGCAGTTTGACCTTGCGATGTATTCGGGACTTTATGCAACATTTTATTATATGAAAGCATGCTATCCGTACCTGAAAGAAACAAAGGGCAGTGTTATAAACTTTGCGTCAGGTGCAGGTTTATTCGGAAACTTCGGACAGTGCTCATATGCAGCTGCTAAAGAGGGCATAAGAGGCTTGTCAAGAGTTGCGGCTACAGAGTGGGGAAAGGACGGAATTAACGTAAATGTTGTTTGCCCGCTTGCATACACTGCACAGCTTGAGAATTTTGAAAAGGCGTATCCGGAAGCGTTCAAGGCTAATGTGCATATGCCTCCGGCAGGTCATTATGGTGACTCGGAGCTGGAAATAGGACGGGTTGTTGTACAGCTTGCTTCACCGGATTTCAAGTATATGAGCGGAGAGACTCTTACATTAGAGGGCGGTATGGGATTGAGACCGTAAAGCTGAAAACCCACCTTACGAGGTGGGTTTTATTTATGGAATGCAGTGTTATTAAAAAATAAATTGACCTTTTGTGCATAAAATGGTATAATTATCTTATGGAAGATAAGCCGTGATTTATCCGGTAGAACGGGAGGGGTTTTATGAATACGGAAGATATCTTTATTATTGCTATGCCGGCACCGGGAACGGTCTGCACGGCATACCGTGAGTGTGAATGGAGTTTTGCAGGAGTGTCATTTGAAAAGGGTATCAGAAATGTTTCTATAAATAAGGAGCATATGCTCTGAGATTGGCGAAAAGAAAGGGAATATCATGAGTTTAAAAAATCTTAAATGGCAGAATTTTATTGTTCTTACTATTGCAGGTCTTATTAATGCATTCGGAGTAACGGTGTTTCTGGCACCGGTAAAGCTTTATGACAGCGGAATATCAGGTACTTCAATGCTTCTTGCACAGATTACACCCGAATGGCTTTCGCTTTCGGTGTTCCTTGTATTGCTTAATATACCGCTATTTTTGTACGGGTTAAAAAAGCAGGGTATTTTGTTTACTATATATTCGATTTATGCGGTGGCGATGTATTCTATAGGTGCATGGTTAATTACAGATGTGTTGCCCATTGATGTGAGCTTTGCTTCGCCGCTGGCAGGAAATGATTTGCTGCTGTGTGCATTGTTCGGCGGTCTTATATCCGGTATCGGCAGCGGTCTTACTATCCGTTTTGGCGGTGCTATTGACGGTATTGAGGTTATGGCGGTGGTGTTCGCAAAGCGTATCGGAATCAGTGTCGGAACGTTTGTTATGATATATAATGTTATTTTATATATCATCTGCGGATTTGTTATCAACAGCTGGATTCTTCCGCTGTACTCAATTGTAACCTACGGTGCAGCGTTAAAGACTGTTGACTTTATTGTAGAGGGTCTTGACCGTTCAAAGGCGGTTATGATTGTAACGGATAAGGCAGAGGAAATCACGGCGGCACTTATAGAGGAGTTTGACTCGACAACAACAAAGATTGCGGCAAAGGGCGGATACTCCAATGCCGAAAAGACTATGGTATATTTTATAGTTAACCGTTTTCAGATTTCAAGGATGCGCAATGTTGTTCATATGATTGATCCGCATGCATTTATGACAATCAGCGAGGTGGCAGATGTGTTCAGAAGTACAAAGGCACAGCGGCATGTAAAGGAAGATTAAAATGAAGAATAAGGTTGGATTGATTGTTATTGCTGCAATGCTTCTGGGTGCCTCGGCAACGGCACACGGCATTTTCCGATGCAGAGGACGGCTTGTTGGTGCTGCGACAAATGAAGTTGCAGTAGAAAGCAACGGATATATTGAAGATATAACGCTTGAGACAGCATCGGGAGATATTGCTAAGGTATTCCTATGGACAGATGAAATGGAGCCTGTAGATATGGTGTGCAATTCAAGCGATTCAATATAAAACAGAGTTTACATTGATATAACTACAAAAAGCGTAGCAGTTTCAGAGCTGCTGCGCTTTTTTTATGCTGTTGGCTTGATGAAAATATGCTTTATTCCAGAATTATCGCGCTTGTGGGACATTCATATGCCGCAAGCTTTACTTGCTTACTGTGCGTTTCATCTACATCCTTTTTCTTTGCTTCTGATTTATTGTCGCTGTTGAAGCCAAATACTGCCGGACACATATCTACACACAGTGCACAGCTGATGCATGCTCCCTGATCTACGTTTACTTTCATTTTTTCAACTCCTTTCGTTTTTAGTGTTTGTGATTTGTATATTATTTATTCTTGAAAATTCCTACCTCAAAATTTTATTAAATTTGAAAAATTTTCTCCATCAATTTTGTTGAAAAGCGAAAATATATTCGCATAACGAACAAAAAGCGAACAAATATATTGACAAACAAATGTTTGTGTGGTATAATATGCCTACATTGTTCAAGGAAAATAAAGTTTGGAAAGGAGTGATTTAATGCTTTATTTAAATAATGATCCTGCTGTTCATTCAGTGAGAGAGAGGTATATCAGAGGTGAATTTGAGCCGGATATTTATGATGAGGATATAAAGGAATGTCCTGTATGCGGAGCGATTTATGCCGAGAAGTTTTATATTGATGAGGATTATGAATGTGTGGGATGCAATATTTGCATTCATGAGGTAGGTGAGCTTTATTAAGGAGGTAGGGGTTAATGATGTTGTAGAGTTTTACACGAGACTGTTTCGTGATCCGGTTGAGTCGGGGTTTAAGGAAAGCGATGCTATGAAAGCGGCAGAGTTTTTTACCAAATATTATAATCTGCTGGATAAGGGTGCGGATTCGGAGGGCGATGTCATCATCATTGACGATATAGGAGGTGCCGGTGGAGAATAACATCAGATTATCGGAATTAATTGCACCCTCTTTTTATGAGGCACACCGTATGATTGCTGAAAACAGATATACGCATTGGTGGTTTGGCGGAGGCAGAGGAAGTACAAAATCAAGCTTTGTCAGTATTGAAATTATTCTGGGAATTATGAAGAATCCGAATACCAACGCAGTGGCAATAAGAAAGGTAGGCACTACCGTAAAGGACAGTATTTTTGAGCAGCTTAAATGGGCGATTGAGCGTCTTGGTGTGTCACATCTGTGGCAGGTCAAGCTTAGTCCTACGGAGCTGATTTATAAAAGCGGACAGAGGATTCTTTTCAGGGGTGCAGACGATGTTGCAAAGCTGAAATCGTTAAAGGTTGCAAAGGGCTACATTCGCTATATCTGGTATGAGGAGCTTGCGGAATTTGACGGCATGGAGGAAATACGCTCGGTCAATCAGTCGCTTATGAGAGGCGGTGCTAAGTTTGATGTGTTTTATTCATACAATCCGCCGATTAATATCCAAAGCTGGGTGAATATTGAAGCGAAGAATGAGCGAAAGGACCGATATTCACATCACGGCACATACCTTGATGTTCCGAGAGAATGGCTTGGTGAGCAATTTTTTCTTGAGGCAGAGCATCTTAAAAATACGCATTTTAATTTATACCGCCATGAATATCTTGGTGAGGCGGTGGGAACGGGCGGAGAGGTTTTTGAGAACCTGAAGCTCCGTTCCATTTCAGACGGGGAAATCGGCGGCTTTGATTCAATAAGGCGTGGGATAGATTTCGGATATGCCGCCGACCCGTTTGTATATGTACTTTGCAACTTTGAGGCAAAACGGAGAAGATTATGGATTTTCGGAGAGGTGTTTAAACGTGGCTTATCAAACAGACGTGCTTATGAGCTTATCGGTGAGCTTGGCAATTATTGTGCGAGTGTTATCTGCGACAGTGCGGAGCCGAAGAGCATAAACGAATTAAGATCCTATGGCTTAAATGCAGTCGGTGCAAGGAAAGGACCTGACAGCATTGAATACGGTATCAAATTTTTGCAGAGTCTTGACGAGATTGTGATTGACCCGAAAAGATGCCCGGAAACTGCGAGAGAGTTTTCAAATTATGCCCTGGAAAGAGATAAGGACGGAAATTTCAGGGACGGTTATCCGGATAAAAACAATCATTCAATTGATGCAGTGAGATATGCACTTGAATTTGATTCCTCCGCAAGACGCGGAAAAATTATTGAACGGAAAATCTTTGAATGAAAGGAGGGTGAGTGATGATAATTGACGAGGAAGAATTGAGGGACGGTATAACTCCCGCACTTATTGCAAGACTCATTGAACGTCACATGAGGGGACATGAAAGAGTGGCAAGACTGAAAGACTATTACGAGGGCAGGCATGATATTTTAGTCCGTTCGAGAAAAAGCACTTCGGCGGCGAACAACCGTGTTGTATGCAATCATGCAAAGTATATTGTAGATATTATTCAGAGCTATCTTGTCGGAAATCCCGTGATTTATTCCGTCGGTGACGGGCATGATATTGAAGCGTTAAAGGAGAGTTATCTTGTTCAGGACATTGCATCTGTGGATGCGGAGCTTGAAAAGGAAATGAGTATCACCGGCAGAAGCTATGAGCTTGTATATGCAGACGGTGACGCACTTCCGAGAAGTGCGGTGCTCCAAACGGGAAATACATTCGTTGTATATGGCGGCGGTGTACATGAAAAGCCGTTTTTCGGAGTGCATTATTTCAGGCGTTTTAACATTGACGGCGGCTGTATCGGAGTGTGTGCGATGGTTGCGGATGCGGATAGGATATACACCTATGAAAGCGATGCAGACAGCTTTTATAATATGGAGCTTAAGAACAGCGAGAGGCATTATTTCGGAAAGCTGCCTATTATTGAGTATCGCAATAATGCAGAGTGTCAGGGTGACTTTGAACAGCTTATTCCGCTTATCAATGCCTACAATCTGCTTGAAAGCGACCGTGTGAATGACAAGGAGCAGTTTGTTGAAGCGTTTTTGTTTCTTACGGGGATTGATATCGATTCGGAGCAGGCACAGAAGCTTCGTGAGGAAAGGATTCTCATGGGCTATGACGGTGCAACGGCACAGTATCTGTCAAAGGTGATGAATGAGGCGGATATTGAGGTTTTGAGAAACAGTCTCAGAGAGGATATTCACCGTTTTGCAATGGTTCCCGATTTATCGGATGAGTGCTTCGGTTCAAATTTATCGGGTGTGGCGATAAAGTACAAGCTTCTGGGATTTGAGCAGCATGTAAGGAATAAGGAGCGTTATTTTACAAGAGGGCTCAGAAAGCGATTTGAGCTTTACCGTAATTTCCTGAGCGTCAAGGGGAGTATGGAGGAGGTTCCTCTGTATAAGGTGAAGATAGGTTTCACAAGAAATCTGCCGGTTAACGAGCTTGAGGTTTCTCAGGTGATAAATAATCTGAGGGGACTTGTCAGTACGGAGACACTTATTTCACAGCTGTCATTTGTGGATGACCCCAAGAGTGAAGTAGAAAATTCGGTTGCTATTAATTAATGAGGAGGTATTAATATGAAGAAAGACGAAAAGGACTTAAAGAGAGAAGAGGAATTAAAGGAAGCTCCGGTTAAGTCGGAGGAGAATAACACAGAAGAAAAGGGACAGGAAAACAATGAGCGTGAGTCATTTGACGAGGAGAAGAAAGCGTACATGGCGGAAAGACTTGAATTTGAGGCGGCAAGGGCTCTTGCTGAGGAGGGACTGCCGATGAGCTTTGCAAAGCTTCTTGCAGGTGAGGATTCGGAAAAGACTAAGGAAAATGTTGCACTTTTCAAGAAGGAATTTATGAGTGCGCTTGAAGAGATGCTGTCAAAGCGTCTCAAGGGTAGCGTTCCCAAGACGGGGACAGCAAATGCAGGAGAGAGTGACCCGTTCCTTGCGGGCTTCGGAATGTAATTTAAGGAGGTTAAAATATGGCTATTAATTATGCAGGTAAATATTCAAATAAGATAGACGAGAGATTTGCGAGAGAATCGCTTACAAGTACGGTATTGAGCAATGAATTTGATTTTGTCGGAGTAAAGAGTGTTACGGTTTATTCCGTTCCGACAGCACCGATGAATGACTATGTAAGAAACGGCGACAACCGTTACGGTACGCCCAATGAGCTTGAAAACAATGTTCAGGAGCTTGTTATGAGCAAGGACAGAAGCTTTACCTTTACCATTGACAGAGGTAATTTCAATGATACCCAGATGGCAAACAGTGCAGGTCTTGCACTCCAGCGTCAGCTTCGTGAGGTGGTTATTCCGGAGATTGACAAGTACAGACTTGCGAAGATGAGCGAGGAGGCAGGAACAACCGTAACGGGTGAGATTGAGAGTGCATATGATGCGTTCCTTGATGCGACAACCTCATTTATTGATAATAATGTACCGATTGAGAACAGTGTTGCGTTTATTTCGAGTCATTTCTATAAGCTTATTAAGGAGGATCAGAGCTTTATCAGAAACGGCGATCTTTCACAGAAGATGCTCTTAAAGGGGCAGGTCGGTGAGGTTGACGGTGTTGCACTTGTTGTTGTACCGTCATCATATATGCCGGAGGGTGTTGAATTTATGCTTGTTAACAAGGAGGCTATGACTGCTCCGGTAAAGCTTTCGGAATATAAGATTCATGATAATCCGCCGGGTATCAACGGCTGGCTTGTTGAGGGCAGAGTGTATTATGATGCTTTCGTGCTTTCAAGCAAGACAAACGGTATTTACGTTCATTCGGTTGAATAATTGAGGTGATACATATTGACAGATGAGATTATTGAGCGTGCAAGGCTTATTGCAGGTCTTGACAAGGCTGATGAGTTGCTTGTACTGTATGCGGAGGAGGCTGTCAATTATGTGCTGGCGTATTGTCATCTTGAGATCATGCCTCAAAAGCTTTATGCACTTACGGCAAGGCTTGCCGCTTCGGCATATAAGAGGGGGAATGATTGTGATATCGTGTCCCTTAAAGAGGGTGACAGACAGGTTGACTACGGTGTGTTTGAGTCGGTTACAAGGCAATTTGCCGACCGGCTCAGACCGTTTGTTGATATGCGTGGCAGAGTACCGTCGGAGGTGTATCATGTTTAATATGTTTTATGATACTTCTGTAGGTGTTTATGATGATTTATGGGACGGGAAATATTCATCTGAAAAAAGTATGGTATATCTGGGGAATATTATGGCAGATATACAGCCGTTCCGTGTCGGTACGATTGACAGCCTGGATAAAGAGAAATACGGTTTGGTGCCTGACAGTACAAAGAAGCTCTTCTGCAAAGAAAATGATCTGCTCGTGCAGGGGCGTTTGCTTGACATAGGCGGTGTGAAATACCGTACCGCCTATGTTGAAAAGCGGCATTTCGGTATGATGGCACTTGTGCGTGAGATATAGAATGAGGGGTGAGCAGGCTGATTGATATAAATGCACAGGCACAAAAGGCTCTGGAAACAACAGGCTATAATACGGTTTTCAGGTATCCGCAAAGCATGAGGGATATTCCTGTTATAAGCTTCTATACGGTAAGCGAATCGGGAGAAATGAGTGCGGATAACCGTGAGCTGCTTCGTCAGGGGACGATAGGTATCGGTATCTTTGCTGATGCTCCGACAAAATGTGCGGAAATGGCATATGCGGTTGAAAGAGCTATGCTTAATGACGGATGGAGTATGATTTACAGCATGGATGTCTCTGCTGAGACTGACGGAGTATTTGAAAGAGATATGAGATTTACAAAATCATTTTATGTTTTTGATGAGGGAGGAATTATATGAGCAAAAGACCTTTGCCTACAATAGGTGTTGACAAATATACATTTTTTGAATTGATTTCCGACAGTGCCGACGGTGTATCGTATGGTGCCGCGTATTCACTGCCGGGAACAGTGCAGATTTCACCGTCGGATACAGGCGGTGCAGAGGCATTTGATGCCGACAACGGAATATATGAGGTGGAAACCTATATTGAAAAGATGGGACACGAAATTGAGAATGCAGATATCACTCCTGAGGTGGATGCCTTATGGAGAGGTATTGAGAGAGTGAACGGTGCGGTTGTTGTCGGCAAGCCGTCGGGAACAAAGTATTTCGGTGCGGCATGGAGAATATTAAAGACAGACGGAACCTATAGATATGTCAAATATTTCAAGGGCTCGTACAGCTTTGCATCAAATGTCGGCGGTAAAACAAAGCCGTCGGACGGTGCATCCGATAAGCAGACGGCAAAAGCAACATATACAGCTGTGCAGAGAGAATATGACGACGGGATATATATGTATATAGACCAGAGTGATATTGATACGGACGGTGAATACAAGAGTGTTGAGGAATTTGAGCAGGCGTGGTTTACGGATATGGCTACACTTACCGGTGATGAGAAGATTACAACCACAGCCTGACGGAGGGATAAACTATGCAGCATACTTTATCGTTTGAAATAGGGGACACTAAATATATATCAAATCCGTTTGATTTTGAGGCTATGTGTATTATAAATGATGCACACAGCGGTAGAGGAAGAAAGGGTCCCTTGAATATATGCCGCGATGCGGTTGATTATATGTTTGAGGGGACACAGGCGGATCAGAGTGTTATTGATTCTCTTGATGTAAAAACCCGTGCAGAGCTGTGTATTAAGGTATGGGAGTTTTACGTTGAGGCAATAACTTCAAAAAAAGAATAGCCCCGAACGGGGAACGGGGCAAGCCTCTCCGTTCCCTTTATGGGGCTTTATTCAGGGGATACGGCATTTTGCCGGGACGGCTGGCAAAGGAGAGTCCGTATATATTGTTTAAGATGCTGGATGATACAGAGGAGGAAGCAGCAGCTAAAACAGCAGATGATGATTATCTTAAAATGTTTTACGGAGAATAATGAAAGGAGGGACACCAAATAGCAAAATACAGCGATTATTATAAATCGGAAAAAGAAAGACTTGAGCATGATGTAGAGGTGTATGACCTTGATGCGTCACAGGAGCTTGCACTGTGGGAAAAGCTGCTTAATAAGTTCAGATATGATGCCACTGCAGTGATGGATATTGAGGAAAATATTTCAAAGGCAACAAAGCGTATGTGGCAGGAGGAGATTGAGAACAGGAAGTTTGCTCTTGAAATGGGCTATATCAGTGAAGAGGAATACTATTCGTGGCTTGCTGACTACCGTGATACGCATTTCCGAAAGTGGTCGGATGAATATAATGCTGCTACGCTTGAACTCAAAGCCTACAGTGATTCGTTTTTTGATTCGTCCGAAGAGAGCCTTGACAGCTATGAATCGGATTTTAAGGAATGGCTTGATTACTGTGTAAGCACAGGGCAGATGAGCGTTGATGAGCAGATTGACGCATGGCGGAGATTTGCAGACAATTACAATGCAATGGTTTCAAATATTGTTGCAACAACCGCACTCGGAGCAGATGAAATTGATGCATTGTGGGATAAGGCATATACTGTAAGACGTACGAGTGAGAAAAATATATATTCACTCAGTGCAGATAAAAATGCCGGAACCTATGCACAGTGGGAAAAGGATATGCTTGCGTGGGTGGATATCCATAACACCTATGACGACTGGGATGAGATAGGTGATTCGCTTGTTGGGGTATATGACAGATGCATTGACAGGCAGAATGAATTTTATGAAAACGGTGTTATAACATGGGAGCAGTGGAAGGACGGAGTCAGAAAGTATTCGCTTTTGTTTTATGAGGCGGTTGAAGAGGAATACGATAGTAAGCTTGATGATTTTGCTGACAGTATTGATGCTCTTGAGGAGCAGTTTGACGCTGAAATTGCATCGCTTCGTGAAAGCTGGGAGGTTGAGGACAGAGCTGCCGACCTGAAAGACGTACGCGCGCAGCTTGCAATATACAAAAATGCATCAACGGACAAGGGACAGGAATATTACAGACAGCTGCTTGAAAGGGAAAAGCAGCTTGAGCGTGAAGAGGAATTATATACTCTTGAGGTAGAGCAGAGAGATATACTTGACAGATTATATGCGGAGTATAAGCTGCTTGAGACTGATAAGAAAAAAATACTTGCCGGAATACGCAATGCCGATTTAACTACGGCGTCCCACAGCGGAGATATTTCATACTCCACGAAAGAAATAGAAAGGCTTGCATCGGCTATGGGTGTGGATTTTGCGGCTGTGGGTTACAGTTCGCTTGATATGCTCGGAGAAATATATGATGTATTAAAAGCAATAAAGAAAAATGCACAAAGTCCGGCTGTGTATAATGACAGCAGAAATATTTCGATTGAAAGCGGACTGAATCAAAGTGCAATCGCAACGGTGATTAACGGAACAATTGTATCAACGCTGGGTGCGGTAAGAATTGTATGATAGGGGGAGGCAGATATGAAAACAGGATTTACATACAAGGGTGTGCATACGGATGC
Organism: Clostridia bacterium; assembly: GCA_045542415.1. Taxonomy (GTDB): domain Bacteria; phylum Bacillota; class Clostridia; order UBA1381; family UBA1381; genus UMGS1958. Next base: position 9,907 of record JAZQKZ010000085.1, on the reverse strand, counting down.
TATGGGTGTAACTCTGCGTTCAAAGTCACGTCCCATTCTGCCGGCTATACGGCAGTCACTGCTTACGCTTCCCTCACTTGACGGTACGCTTGACTATTCATCCGCCAACGAATACGGACGGTCTATGTATGAGGACAGATATTTCACACTCACGCTTTACATGCAGGCGGATAATATATATGCATTGCAGTGCAAGGCTTCAAGGCTTGCCTTGTGGCTTACCGGGTCGGGCGAGCTTATCTTTGACGATATGCCTGATACCGTATGGAATGTGTCGGTATTGAGCGAGGTGGATTTCGTTCCGGAGCGTGAGGGCAGAAAGGCACTCATAAGTGTGAGCTTTAAGGCGGAGCCGTTTTCTTATGCGGCATTTGATGTGCGTGACGGGGTGACGCTTGACAGTGCGTTATGCATAGGTGCTATGGTGCCTCTTGATTTTACGGCAGTAACGGTATTTAATGTTACCGGAAGCTCTGATGAAATTGAGGTGATTAACTACGGCAGTGCTCCGGTGCGGGCAAGGTTTATCATAACTCCGTCAGGTGCGGCAGAGACTACCGGAGCTATTACTCTTAATGATATAAAGGTAGGATATTCTTTTACCTCGGCATTTGGTGCGATTGTAATTGATACGGAAAAATATACCGTGAAGCAGGGTATGGTAGATGCGTCGGGAATGGTTACGGGCAGATTTTTTGAATTACAGCCGGGAAAGAATACGGTTGTGTTTGCGGCGGAGAATGTGCAGGATTATACAATTGAGGTGGGCTATACACCACGCTTTATTTACGGTGCGGATTGGAGTGGAGCTTATGCTTAGATTATGGATGTTCTGCGTTACTGAAATGGATATACAGCAGCACCGTTATTTTGTAGGTGTGCTTCGTGAGGCCTCCGATATATCGGTATCACATCAGATTAACGGTGACCGCACGCTTACGTTTAAATATCCAAAAAACGGCGAATATGCTGCACATGTGAGCTTCAGACCTAATGCCATTATCGAATGTGAGGGACAGCTTTACAGGATAACAAGGCTGTCAAGGTCGCAGGACGTGCAGATGAGCGTCAGCTGTGAGCATGTATTCAACTGCGATTCAAAGCGTTGGCATATTCCCAATGCCGCATCACTTGAAAGCGGTGACTTTATCGGCGAGGATGCATATACGGTGCTTGAATCAGTTGATACGGGCAGCTTTTCGCTGCTTAGTAATGAAGAGCTTGAAGAGCTTGGAATGGAAAGAATCTCGGTAAATATTGACTTTGAAAGCATGGACAAGACGAGCCTTTATGATGTGATGCAAAAGATTATCGAATGTGCCGGCTTTGGCGAGATTTATGCCGATAATTACAAAATAGCAATAGTGAACCGCATAGGTACTGATACGGCGGCGGTTATCAATACTGCACTTAATGCGGAGGGAATAACGGTCGAGTATGATACAAGCGAGCTTGTGACAAGGCTTTACCCCTACGGCAAGAATAATCTGGAGATTACCAATGCCGGGGCTAATGAGGACGGAACAATGTATCTTGAAAGCAAGCTTGCCGGTACCTATGGGATTATTGACGGCTACAGGGATTATTCGGATTATACAGACCCGGACAAGCTTATGGAGCGTGCTATGTGGGAGTTTGATGAGGAAAATCCCAATCGATTGGATTTGCCTGCGGTGAATATCACTGCAACTGCGGCGGACTTGTCGAGAATGGACGAAAATGCAGTGTCACTAAGACTTGGTGACAGAGTTAGAGTGATTGACGGCGGTGAGGAGTTTTATGAACGGGTGATTTCAATAACAAGACATCCGTTTGAGTCGGTTCCCGATGAGCTTAGTATAGGACGTGTGAAAAAGGATATGTTCTTCTATCTTAATCAGCTGGGCGTTCTTGCAAAGCGATACAAGTCGGTAAGCACCAATGACGGAAAAATACAGGGAACAAAGCTGTCAGGCTTCAGCATAAAAGACAGCGAGATATATTTTAACGGAAAAAGAATATTGACAGAGGAGGAATAGGATGGCACTAAAGCTTGATGAAAACTATAACGGCTCTACATTACTGAGTGAGTGGTGGCAGAGCGTAAAGAATAATTTTACGGTACTTGCTTCGGCGATAGAGCAGGAGATATCGGACAGAGGTGATGCCGTAATGGCTGAAAAGCTTGAGCGTGCAGCAGCTATAGCAGAGGCGGTATCTGAGGAGAAATCTGAAAGAGAAGCAGCTGATGCAACTGAGAAATCGGAAAGGGAGGCGGCTGTAGCTGCCGAGCAACACGCAAGAGAAATTGAAATAGCAGAGGAAAGGTCACAAAGGGAGGCACTTGCAGAGGATGTCGGAGATATACAGACACTGACAACAAGCGATAGGAGCAGTGTTGTAAATGCAATCAACTCACTTAAAAATATGATAAGTGCAATTTCAGTAAGCAAGAGCGGCTTGAATGTGCTTACGGATTATGGAGTGGAATACGCACAGGAAAATTCGGTGACAAATGTATATGCACAGGGTGTGCCTGACAATATGCCTATGGGTGTGTATGTGTTTACTCCCGAACAGGATGTGAATAACATTTTTCTTGTGAGTGCGGACGGTGAGGAAGAGCTTGCCGGGTATTCGGGTGAGTTGTGTGGCGGAAATACATATTTACTTGAGTTCACCGGCGGTTCGGGCAGAGTTATTGCTGAATTTGAAAACAGCGGGGAAGAGCTTGAAGTAATTAAGACTGCTATTGCAGAGATTGATGAGGAGCTTGCAGTAATAAAGGATGATGTCACCGATATAACCGATTGGCTTGAAAAAACAGATGTTGCCGTAAGGGTTATGGAAAATGACTATCTTAAATCGGCAGACAAAGCGGAAATTAATGAGTCGGTTGCCGAGGTTAAAAATGTTGCTGATGCGGCTCTTGACCAGGCTCAGATGAATGCAGAAACTATTGCGGAGTTGAGTGATAAGATTACAGCTAATGCATCTGTTGCCCCCGAGTTTGCAAACAGTGTTGATGAATGCAGTGATACAAGTAAGCTTTATGTATTGCCTGATGGGTATATCTATGCGTATATGGAGACTGCTATATTATCGGGCGGTTATACTAATTTACTTGACACTGCCGCTGTTACGATTAACAGCAGAACCAATTCATCGGGAGTTATCAAGGATTGTGCGGGTTATATAACAGTCAGCAATATTCCTGTTGCCAACGGTGATGTCGTGCGAATTAAGCCGGGGCGTGTTGTGCAGGGTAATTCGACAACGGGTAATGACTACACACGATTACATGTGTATGATTCAAGCGGTACAAGACTTAATTCTGACCTTAATTTTATTGACGCATATCCGGATTGTATTGAGAACGATATTGCTACTGCTACTATTGCGTATGATACTGCGGCAAGTATGACATTGAACCTGCGTGTATGCGAGGGGGATTCTGATGTTGCAATTACAGAATCAGACCTTGACGGCTTGGTGGTTACTGTCAATGAGGAAATTGTTGAGCCTGCCGAGACTGTCGGCTATGCATGGGCGAATACAGGACATGCCTTTGTTCCGGCTGATTATGAGGACAGGATTTTGGAGCTTGAGGGTGCAGCGGAAAAGACCGGTGAAGCGGTTGCGGAGTTACAGGAGGGGCTTGAGGCGGTAAAGGAAAATGCCGTTTCGCCGATTCTTTTGGGTGGCATGAGTGTGTTTGCACCGTCACCGCAGTTACCGGCTGACGGTTCTGATACAGCTGATTTTGATGCGGAGACTGTTACGGCAGAGGAGATTTATGAGTACATTGACGTATTGGCAGAAAAGTATCCTAATTACATCACAAAAGAAGTAATGGGCAAGGATATGACGGGCGTGCATGATTGGTGCAGATATACGCTTTGCCGCCGTTACTATGATGCATGGCAGAAAGTGAATTATCCTAAGCTGTATGCATGGGTGAACGGAAATACGGTTGTTTATTCGGAGAGCGTATCACCGAGAATTGGCGATGTGGTATATTCTACGGCATACATCGGTACGGAGTACGGTACTGTAGAGGCTGTTGACAATGCGAATCAGGCAAGAACTATCGGTGGAGTTGTATTTACAAGGGATAATACGCAGGACGTTGAGCCTACGCTTGTTTATACGCAGACATATTATAATCCGTATTATGTCGGTGCATATGCGGATTTCCGCAACAGTGTGTATAATTCCGAAAAGACCGTTATTTCGACGATTGATACATACAGCACCGATTCAATGACGGATGCTGACGGTGTTGCGTATATCCGCTATCCGTTAGGTGACAGGGACAATACATTTACAAAACCGAAAGTAATTGTAATCGGCGCAAATGAGCATGGACGGCAGGGAGATCCGGCTGAACCGGCTATTATTTCTGCACGAATGATTAAGGATTTATGCGAGTGCAAAAATGCATCAAATCCGTTTATTAATTTGCTCAAGAATAACTACATGATGATATTCACCCCGGTTATCAATCCTTACGGGTTGTCGGTGTCGGACGGTGGCTATTACAACGGTAACAGTGTCAATCTTGACCGCAACTTCGATACACCGGGCTGGGGACTTGAGACATCAACGGTGGCTGTAGCAGGTGAATATGGCGGTTCGGAGAATGAGACGCAGTATTTTATGAACACGATTTCGGAGTCGGGTGCGGCAGTTGTAACGGCAAACCATGCGTTGGGACATCAGATAAACGCTGATACGGGAGAAGCCACAAATGCAGGTATGTGTCATTGGATGCTTGGCGAAAACAAGAGTGCGTATGTGACGTATCTTAACGGCATCGGTGAGAGCATGAGTGCGAATTACAATCTGTCATTTACCGACTATGGACAGGCTCCTCCGGAGGATTATGCAAAGACACGTTCATATATTGCGTGGAGTGGTGCAAAGGGCGGAGCTGTTGAGATGCAGGCAAGAGACGGTTTTGTGTTAGCAGGCGAGGGCGAGCTGCACACAGCGGCAGTGATTGAGGCGGATTATACGCTGTTATTGCAGTTTTTGCATATGCTGGTTATGGATGCGGAGAATTTAATTTGATGAGAATTTTTTGAGGAGGGGAAATGGATAAATTATTTAATTGGATAAGTGTTATGTCGGGAATTATTTTCGGAGTTTTTTCATATATATTCGGTGCTTTCGATATAATGATAAGGGTATTGCTTGTGCTTATGGTGATAGACTATATTACGGGAATAATAAAGGGTATATATAACAGAGAGCTGTCGTCATATACAGGCTGGAGGGGACTGCTTAAAAAATGCTCCACGTTATGTGTGGTGGCACTTGCCAATATGGCACAGCTGCTTCTTGGAGACAATGTGGGAATTCGTGATATTGTAATCGTGTTTTATATAGCGAATGAGGGCTTGTCTATACTTGAAAACGTAGCGGCTGTATCAGCAGTGATTCCGGAATCACTTAAAGAGGTGCTTTTGCAGCTAAGAGAGGAGAAAGAATGAATATCATTGAAACTGATTGGAAATGGTCGGGAACGCTTTCTGACAGAGTAAGTACTGATTATATTGCTCTTCATCATGCGGCGGCGGTTACATGCACGGCAGCACAGGTGCATGAATGGCATAAGGAAAACGGATGGAGTGGAATCGGGTATCATTTCTTTGTGAGAAAAAACGGTGAAATCTACCGGGGCAGACCGCTCGGCACGATGGGCGCACATGTTCAGGGGAAGAACAACAGCTCGGTAGGCATATGTGCCGAGGGCGATTATGATAAGGAAACCGTAATGCCTGCGTTACAGGAAAAGGCTATAAAGGAGCTTTTGAGGTACTTAAAAGCAATATATCCCAAAGCTGAGATAGCAGGTCATGGCGAGATAGGTGAGAGCGACTGTCCCGGAAAGTATTATCCGCTTGATGATATGAAAAAATATTATGCGGAGGGTGAGTCTGTGGAGGAATTGGAAAAAAGGGTTGCAAGGCTTGAAAATCCGATGATTTACAATTACATTGATGAAAATATGCCGCAGTGGGCGAGAGAGGGAGTGCAGTGGTGTCTGGACAACGGCATTATAATCGGTGACGGCAACGGACTCGGTCTTGATGATAAGGATCTAAAATACTGTACCATGATGATGAGATTGTCAAAAATATAATTATTGACGGCAGGGAATGGCAAGAATGTCATTCCCTGTCTTTTTGGGTAAAATTTGTTTTAAACAAAAACAATATCTGACGTATTGCACAAAAAAATAAATGTGATTTTGTGCAAAAAGGCAAAGCCAAAAATTCAGTAAAGCCTTGTTAAAATCTTGATGTTGTGGTAAAATAAATATATATGATACGATATCTATGCTATAGGTATGTGCATGAGGGCGGCTTTTGGTGTCGAAGCGGACAGTGACACGTTTGAAAGCGGCAAATTTCTATAAAAGAAAGGGAGAATAAAAATGAACACAAAGAAATTAATGGCTATGCTTTGTGCATCAGCTATTGCTTCATCAACACTCGTTCCGGTTATGGCAAGTGCAGATGAGACAGCAAATCTTTCAGAGCATGAAGTGCTTTGGTCAGATACTTTTGACTCATATACAAGCAACACTCCGGGTCTTAACAAGCCGGACATCAATGTATTTGTTGATGCAGTGGCTGCGAGAGATTCTTATGAGGCAATTGGAGGACTTACACTCTATACTACAAACAGAGCGGACGATTCATCGTACTTCGCTCCGACAGTAGTAGAAGATACAGATCTTGCAGTGACAACAACAATTTCAAGATTCTCAAATAACTCAAGAGGAGCGTATATGCAGTTTGCAGAAACATATGCTCCGACAGCAGATAAGCCGTTGGTATTATCAGCTAAGATTAAGATTAACGCTACTGACAGCTTATATTTACCGGGCTTTACAATTGGTAATATTCTTTTAACAAATGATCTCCTTGGTGTTGAGAATAATACCTGGGCAGATGTGAAGATTGTTTACTATAGTGACGGTACATACTTTATAGATTCAAACGGTACAGAGGTAACTAACGGTTCAACAACAGCTTCACTCTCAACAATTACTTTCAATGGTTTGGATGAAACAGGAACACCGACAGCAACAGAGTACAAGTCAACAACATCACCGTACGGTTATCACGAAGTATCATTTGATGATATGGTAGTTTACCTTACAGACGATGTAAATGCAGCTCCGCCGCAGGCAGAGACACAGACTCCGGAAGAAATAGCAACTCCGGAACCGACAGCACTTCCTGAGGCGGCTCCGGCAGCAGAGGTTCCGGCAGACGCAAAGACTATCATTGATGTTAAGTTTGATGATATGGAAGATGTATCTTACTCACTCGGAACAGAGAGCACAGACGTTGACTTAGGCGGCATCAGCCTCCACATCGGTGCGAGAGGCAGCGGTGCTGATAACGAGACATATGCGAGCATCATGGAGAATGTTGCAGGCGATAAGATGTTAAGAGCAGTCAACGGTAAGTTCGGTCACTCAGGCCGTGCTGTAAGACTTGACCCGATCAAGCAGGTTGCAACATCAGAGCTTGGTGAGGGTGCATATGCATCAATCGCATTTGCTGCAAAGCTTATTCCGACAGATACAATGCCGGCAACAGTTAACTTCTACAAGGATGACACTGTAGGCAAGCCGTATGTATATACAAATGTAATTGCAAGAATTACAACAGATGAGGCGTCAACAGACGGCAGCATCATTGTTACACCGAACGAGTGGCATGTAATTGAGTACTTTATGTACCCGGATAACACAATTGAGATCGTAGTTGACGGTGCATCATACAGCATTTCAGCAACTCACACAGCTTTACCGCTTATCGGTACATACGATGGTGAGACATCACCGTACACAAAGGTGGATTTCGATAACATCGTAGCATACATTGTAGGTGATTATACTGAAGTGCTTGATCCGACAGTTCCGCCGGTAGAGCCGTTCCCGGAGACAATTGTTGACTTTACACAGGATATGAGTGCATTAGATGCTACATATTCACACTACCTCGGCACAACAGGTGGTACATATACTGATATCGAGGGCTTAACATACACAATCGGCGGACGTAGCGAGGGTGTCAGCGGCGATTCAACAAATGTAAGAGTTGAAACAGACGATTACGCTAACCAGTATCTCTATGTTGAGACATCAAGATTCGGTACAAATGGCCGTGCTCCGTTGTTCCAGGTTACAGGTGCTCCGGTGCTTGAGCAGCTCGCAACAGACGAGGATTATGTAGCAATGAGCTTTGCTGCAAAGCTTATCCCGTCAGATGGCGGCGTTGCAACAATGTCATTCCCGGTAGTTGCTGACTACAGCACAAACGGCGGATACTACATCTACAATGCAGCTACACTTACAACAGACGAGACATCAACAACAGCTTACATTGTTCCGGCTGATACATGGATGATCGTCGATGTACTTGTTTACAAGACAGGTGCTTACCAGATCTTAGTTGACGGAAACGAGGCTGCATCAGGTACAGCAGTAAAGACAGGCGGAGACGGTAATGAGACTAAGACTCTTACAGCACTTCCGTACATCACAACAAATGCATCACACAAGGATGCTACATATGCTTCATTTGCAATTGATAACGTAGTAGTAAGCCACACAGGCGAGCTCGGCGAGGTTGTAGCAACTCCGGAACCGGAAGCAGCTCCGGCAGTAGCAGCAGATGACGGCACATCAGTTGTATTCTCAGAGAACTTTAACGGTCTTGAGGACGGCACAACAAAGATGTCAGCTGCAGAGAAGTTATCAGTTGATTTAGGTACAGGTCTTGTGGCTACACTCGGAAGCAGAGAGGGTGAGTCATCAAACGAGCCGCAATATACAGCTGTTACAGTTAAGTCACAGGTTGAGGATGACAAGATTGTTAAGCTCACAGGCGGTAAGTTCGGTACAGCTACAAGAGCACCGAAAGTATCATTTGTAAATTCACCGGACGTAACAACAATGGAGAATGATGATGATTACATTGCAATGGGCTTTGCATTCAAGCTTAACTCAGTAGCAAATGTAACAGATCAGATTTCAGCTCTTACATTAGTTGCTAACTCAGACGATACAGTTGTATTGGACGAGGAGGGCAACAACACAAATACAGAGACTAAGGATGACGATTCTGTTTACGGCTATGCACTTGCATCATTTACAACAAATGAGGCTGATGCAGTATCAGGCTCAGTTGCAGCTGTAACAGCTGACGAGTGGCATGTAGCATATGTATATATCTACAAGGATATGTGGTATGTATATGTTGATGATGCAGAGGTAGCAAGCGGAACAACTGTTAACTATACAAACAGCGACAAGGTTTCAGTTACAAAGTTACCGCAGATCGTTGCTGCAAAGAATGCAAAGGGCGTAGTATCATATCAGAACGTTGATATCGATAACGTAATCGCTTATACATCAGCAGTTCCGACACTTGCAAACGTAGCAATCACAGCTGCAACAGCAGAGGCTGCTACAATCACAGCAGACGTTGATACAACAGCTAAGGTAATCGTTGCATCATATGATGAAAACGGCAGAATGACAGCTGTTACAACTCAGGATGTGGCATTAACAGCAGGTGAGAACACAGTTGCAATCGCAGCAGCTGCAGGCGACAAGGTAATGGCATGGGCACCGTCATGGATTGGCGGCGGCGTACAGCCGTACTGCACAGCAGTTACAGTTCAGTAATATGATATGATAAAGGACCGTTTCCCCTTTGGGGAACGGTCCTTTTTTGTGCTTTGAGGTTGTAAATTATGGTTTATGCGGTGTGTTGGTTAGCACTTAACCATACGACATTGTAGGGGACTTTGTCCCCTTGCAGACTTTGGTATGATTTGATTTTTTGCTATAACCCCTACTGGCTTTTCTGCCTACAGCAGCAGAAAAGTCAGCAAAAGA
>JAZQKZ010000084.1:0-3307 GCA_045542415.1 Clostridia bacterium | reverse complement strand
GTAATATGCGCTGCCGTTATTTACGGCAATGCGGAATCCACCGTCAAAATTATCATTTGCCTTCAAAGTAATACCCTTTAACATTTTTTCTTTAATAGCTGCAAGCAAGGTTTCTTCCAACTTATTAAGGTCTTGAGTATTTAAAATCACTGCGATATCTTCTGCATCAGGCGTATTTGCCCAGTTTTCAACAATGCGGATAATCAGACTTGCTAATGCATCCGATGAATATACTGCAGTAACATTTTCGCCAACGATAGCTTTAAGCTCCCTTGTTACACTTTCTCTGAAAGAAATCAGCAGATTGCGACCCGCCTGTCGAATAGCATCTTCGCTTGATTTCGTCATTCGCTCAGTTTCAGTTTTTGCACCGGATAGGATTTTATCTGCCTGTGCCTGTGCATCAGCAATAATTTTATCTGCATTCGCTTTTGCCGCTTCAACTATGGCCTTGGCTTCTGCTTCAGCGGTTTCAACACCATCCTTCTTGATCTGCTCAATAAGCTCCTGAAGTTGCACTTCCATAATTCTATCTCCTTTTATATTTAGTCAATTTTGCTGCTAAAAAACAAAATGGATCCAACTTCCTCTGCAGACAGCTGGATCCATTAATGCGGTTGTAACTATTTAATTGTAATGGATTATATCACACTTTTCTTTTTTCGTCAAGAGCTTAGGCGGATAAAGATATAAAGAATTCGATCGCAATTATGACTTTTGATATTTATACCCTTACAAGTACAGGTATGCACAGATCAAATTACGTACAGCGTAAAAAAAACAGCTTAGGCTATGAGAAGATGTCTTTCACTAAGTTCTTTTGATCAAAGCCGCAGGCTTGGCGGTATACAATGTTTTTTTGTTAGATTTTCTTTTTGAGGGAGTTCATTAAAACGTATAGGATGATCAAAAATGTAACACTGCCGCCAAGTATCAAGTACATTGAGGGAACACTAACCTGTTCTTCAAAAAAATACAGATTGCAATCCAATGCATCTTTAAGCGAGTTAATTACTTCTGTCGGAACACCTTGATCCTTCATTTCTGCCAGAGCACCCTGCATAGCGTGTGTGCGCACAAGTGCAGTTCCATATGTGCCGGGGAGAAACGACAGCACCGTTTGCAAACCTTCTCCGAATGAAGATATAGGCATATATGCACCGCAAATAAATCCGTAACCGGCACTTATAATTGTGCCGACTGCCGAGATCTGTCCCTGAGATGAAAGGAAAAAGTTAATTACGGAAGATAATGCTGTTCCAAACAAAACAAGCAGTACAACATCAAGCGTCAGAAGTATAACATCGGCACCTGACATATACCAACCGACAGAGGCTAAATACACAAGGCAAATCCCCATTGCAACAAGGCAGATAAGCAATGTTGATATCAGCGTTGCAATGTAATAACTCAGAGAAAGCACCGAAGATCTTACAGGGGATATACGGAGATCTTTTATACTGCCGTTTGCTTTATCCTGCACCATAAGGAAATTAGAACAGAATGCTACTGTTACACAGGAAACGGCAAGGATCGAAGAAATAAGCTGTCCGCCTACAAGTCCGTTCATAAGTTCCTCTGACAGCTTAAATGTATCGGGCAAATTCATTTCAAATGAATCACGGTATACATTGCCGAGGAAGGTTGCGTACAAAACAAGCAGAATAGCAGGAGTGATAAGAGCGGTAAAAAACATACCCTTATCTTTGAAAAACAGTTTAATATTACGCCTGATCAACGCACAGACCGTTCTCACTTTGCCACACCTCCTTCTAACTCTTTGCCGGTAACATTCAAGAATACATCGTCCATTTTTCCCTTTGTGATTTCATAATCCGAGAATATATCGGGATGTCTGATAATGAGTTCTGTAGCCTTTGCCGTATTGGGAACTGAGAGACGGTAGGCATCTCTGATTTTCTCGTATTCTACACCGAGGTTTTTAACTGTTGCTTCATCAATTCCATAGATAGTAATAAAGTCACCTGTATAGGTGTTTTTTAGTTCAAGCGGTGTTCCCTCGGCAGAGATCTTACCGCTATCAAGGATAACAACATAATCAGCTTCGGCCGCTTCTTCCATATAGTGTGTGGTAAGGAATACCGTCATATTTTCATTTTTGCGAAGGTCGGATATAACTTTCCAGAGAATTTTTCTTGTCTGAGGGTCAAGACCGGTAGTAGGCTCATCGAGAATTAAGATCTTCGGTCTGTTAATAAGCGCACGGGCAATATCTATCCTTCTGCGCTGACCGCCCGAGAGTTTACCGACGGCTCTTTTTAACAGATCTTCAAAATCTAACAGCTTTGCAAGCTCTGAAAGTCTTGCCTTAAACGAAGCTCCGGTTATTCCGTATAATGCGGCACGGCTTTGTAAATTGTCATACACACTGAGAGCTGAGTCCAAAACAGAGTTTTGAAACACTACTCCCAAGCTTCCTTTGATATAGTCGAGGTTACGATCAAGGTCTGCGCCGTCGATCTCAACGCTGCCGCCATCCTTAGCTAACTGACCGCACATAATATTAATGGTTGTAGATTTACCTGCGCCGTTTACTCCGAGAAAAGCGAACAGCTCGCCTTCTTTGACACGGAAGCTTAGATCACGTACCGCTTTTACATCACCAAAGCTTTTACAAAGATGTTCAATTTTAATTATATCGCTCATTTTCTTACCTCCTTATGAGGATCACTGCGGATATTATATCGGTATGTACTGCTAACTTCAATACTTTTGCTATGATCGGTTGTTTTTACAGGTTATTCGGTCATTTGTTTTATTATATTATATCATTTTGCGGCAGTTTTTCAATCCCTTCGGTGCTTCAAAAAGGTTTTTGCTATTCTTAGCAGATGAATCATCACTTTCAAGGGCGAGATATATTTTTGACGGCTTCATTACGGGTGGCTTGAATTTTGCGGTGAAGTGTTATATAATATACGTTGCAAATTTTAGTTTTACGGAGCAAAAATATGAGCGATAACAAAGAAATGCTCGGCACGGCACCGGTCGGAAAGTTGCTGTTCAAATTAGCAGTTCCAACAGTGGTTGCCCAGCTTATCAATATGCTATATAACATCGTTGACCGCATTTATATCGGTCATATACCGGGAGACGGAAGCCTTGCGCTGACGGGTGTCGGCGTATGTATGCCGATTATTATGATCATCTCGGCATTTGCGGCGCTGATTGCCTCGGGCGGTGCACCTAAAGCATCTATCTCGATGGGCAAGGGCGACAACGACTCTGCCGAAAAAATAATGGGCGGTTGTTTTTCCTTGCAGCTTATTATTTCTGCAGTTCTGAC
>JAZQKZ010000083.1:0-2450 GCA_045542415.1 Clostridia bacterium | reverse complement strand
TACTTCTTCACCGTTAAAATAGAAGGTAAAATCATTTCCGACAGCAGTAACCTTTAAGTTACACACATCACCCGGTTTGTATTTGATATCCCATCGCATGATGCTATTAAACTTACCGTTTTCCCACATAGCAAATTCCAGCATATTACCCTCTGTAATTCTTGCTGCATAAAGGTTCTTATGGTCAGTCGAAACCCTGAATAAAAGACCTGTAAAGTTCTCTTCCTGACCGGTTGTTTCAGTTATATCGACAGAAACTTCATAATCACTCCACCAGTAACCATCTTCGTATGTGGCAACGGATTTCCGGGCAAGCTGATCGCTTTGTACGAGCTGAGTATCTTTTATTTCCCATGTACCCGCATCAGACTTCCACTTATTAAGTGCCTCTTTGCTTTCAAATTTATCCTCATAAACAACTGTTCCGTTTGCAGGCATCTGTTGGTCAGGAACCACAATTTCTTCCTCAAGCTCAGGCAAAACTGCCATAAATGCCGGGTCCTGGAAAAGAACATCTTCGGGTACATATTTTTCAAAACCATCGCCGTATTCAAAAGGACCGATAGACCATTTGTCACCACGTTTATTCAAATCACGGTCAAAGCCGATGAAAATTTTCTGACCTGCATTGCCAATAAATTCAGGTACAGCAACTCCGGCACCTATAAGCGGGCTTTTTTCATCATAAATATGCCAATCTGTCATTTCATCCACAATACGGGGATTTACGTTGTATATGCTGTTAGGTTCTTTAGCACCCGTGGTGGGTGTGTTGTAAAACAGATTGTAATCAAAATCAGGGTTCTCTATTGTGCCGTATTTACGGTATGCATTGCCGCAGTCCATAAGTATATTGTTCTTAATAACCGGATTTACTACAGAAGAATTCCATGCCCAGCCTTCTTTCAGACCATCTACTGCCTCAGTTATATTAAATCCATATTTACAACCAACAACAATATTATTGTAAGCCGCGCAGTCCTTGGAAGCGATGAAAGAAATACCGTACGTAATATTCTTGTCTCCCTCGGCAACTACAACATTATTCCATGCAACTATATTATAACCCTCGTAATCGTTAAGGCCGGAGCCATAAGCCGATGCGGCAGTGGAAGAGCCACCTAAATCTATACCGGCATATGTAGTTTTATCTTTGGCATGAACATAATTGTTATAAACCTGAAGGCTTCTTGTGCCGCCCTTTAACATCATCGCAGCACGGCCGGCATTATTTATTTCGTTATTTCTTATTATGGAATCGCGAACATCAACAAAGTCAATACCTTCGCATGTACAGTCACTAATAATATTACCATCAATCAAAAGGCCGCTTGAATATCCCCCTTTTATAGCGTCTTCATATACATTTGAAATTTTATTGCCGATAACACTTATATTGTTACTATCGACCATACGGATCATCTGGTCCTTAGCATGATTATTGCCCTTAGTTGCTCTTTTCTCCTGCGTTACCTCAAAATCCTGTATAACAATATACTCGGTATTGTAAACTCTGAATTTATATACTTCACTAAGGTGTGTAGCATACACAATTTTTGCACCGTGCTTGTTTCGGGATTTGAAAACAATGGGTTTTTCTTTTGTGCCCCTGTTTGCAACTATTGTAGCCGACTTTTCGTTATATGTACCGTCTTCAAATATAACAGTATCGCCTGCTTTTGCAATATTTGCAGCCTTTGCAAAAGTTGCCCACGGCTTATCCTCTGTACCAGGGTTCTTATCATTACCGCCAGGTGCTACATAGTAATAGTTTCCTTCTCCTGTTTCCCCGCCAGCTGTTACAAAAGACAATGAATTATATATAAGCTGTGCAATAAGACCACGCGGAGCAGGTGCACTCACCTCACCCTTTGTGTTCTTTGTTATTGCTTTTTCATCTGCAACTGCAAGATAACCGGAAGGGTACCCACCTTTACCGACAGCTTCTGTTTCAAAACCGAGCGTGCAAATAATCATTTTAACTGCCTGCTCGTATGTAACCTTATCCTCCGGGCCGAACAAACCGTTACCATAACCATTTATAATACCTTTGGAAAAGGCAAGGTCAATATACTTTGTTGCCCAGTGATCTTCTGCAACATCAGTAAAGCCTGCACTTTTACCTGCTTCTTCCACTTTGCCGTTTAAACCTATTACACGCGAAATAATTGCAGAAAATTCCGCACGTGTAATTGTTCCGTCAGGTCTGAAGGTACCATCCTCATAACCTGTTAAAATTGAAAGCCCTGTAAGCTTAGTTACCGCTTCCTCATACTCCGTACCTACCACGTCACTTGCCACATCTGCCATTACCGGTATGCTTAAAAGCATAGAAAGTGCAAGCAGCAGGGTAAATACTCTCTTTAAACATTTCATACATTTTCCTCCCGTCTTTAATAGTTTGTATTGTAATTATAACACATTCATATACGTTTGTAAATATATTTTCC
>JAZQKZ010000082.1:0-9922 GCA_045542415.1 Clostridia bacterium | reverse complement strand
TTTGACTGCAAGTGAGATTACAATACGCTTAGGTGCCACATGGATTCCGCCGGAATATATAAAGGAGTTCACATTTGAATTACTAAGTCCGTCATATTGGGCAAGTCGGAATATTGATGTGCAGTATTCAAAGCTGACAGGCACTTGGAATGTAGTCGGCAAGAACTACGACAAGGCGAATGTAAAGGCAAATAATACATATGGCACTAAACGTATAAACGCATACAAGATTATAGAGGAATCTTTAAATCTTAAAGATGTGCGTATCTTTGATTATGTAGAAAACGAAAAAGGAAACCGTGTTGCGGTGCTTAATCAAAAGGAAACCACTATTGCACAGCAGAAACAGGATTTAATCAAGAATGAGTTTGACAACTGGATTTGGAAAGATCCGGAGAGACGTGAAGCACTGACAAAGCTTTACAATGAAAAATTCAATTCCGTGCGACCTCGGGAGTATGATGGGAGTCATATACGGTTTTCGGGAATGAATCCTGAAATACAGCTTCGTACACATCAGAAGAATGCTGTTGCAAGAGTAATGTACGGCGGTAATTCGCTGTTGGGACACGTTGTAGGTGCCGGAAAGACTTGGACTATGGTATCCGCTGCAATGGAAATGAAACGCTTGGGACTTTGTAATAAGTCCCTTTTTGTTGTACCGAACCATTTGACGGAACAATGGGCAAGTGAGTTTTTGCAGTTGTATCCGGCAGCGAATATCCTTGTTGCAACAAAAAAGGATTTTGAAACGAAAAACAGAAAGAAATTCTGCGGACGTATTGCAACGGGTGATTATGATGCAGTCATAATCGGTCATAGTCAGTTTGAAAAGATACCGATGTCAGAAGAAAGACAAAAGGCAATTCTTCAAATGCAGCTTGATGAAATCCTAGATGGAATCAGAGAAGCAAAGCGTGATAAGGCTGAGAACTTTACCATAAAGCAGATGGAAAAGACCAGACGCAGTATTGAAGCAAAGATAAGTAAGCTCAATGATACAAGCAGAAAAGATGATGTTGTCACTTTTGAGGAGTTAGGTGTTGACAGACTTTTTGTGGATGAGGCGCACTATTACAAGAATTTGTTCCTATACACCAAAATGCGTAATGTAGGCGGTATAGCTCAGACAGAGGCACAGAAGTCAAGTGACCTGTTTATGAAATGCCGATACCTTGACGAACTGACGGGCGGTAAAGGAACTATACTTGCAACAGGTACGCCAATATCAAACTCAATGGTAGAAATGTACACGATGCAGAGGTATCTGCAATATGACACTCTTGTAAGAAATGATTTGCAGCACTTTGATGCATGGGCATCTACGTTCGGTGAAACAGTTACGGCAATAGAGCTTGCACCGGAGGGCAGTGGTTACAGAGCAAAGACAAGGTTTGCGAAGTTCTTTAATTTGCCGGAGCTTATGACTATGTTTAAGGAAGTAGCAGATATTCAGACTGCTGATATGTTAAAGCTTCCCGTGCCCGAAGCACAGTACCATAACGTAGCGGTAGAGCCTACGGATATACAAAAGGATATGGTAAAAGAATTGTCTGGCAGAGCTGATAAAGTCAGAAACAGAACAGTTGACCCGTCTGTTGATAATATGCTTAAAATCACTAATGACGGTAGAAAACTTGCACTTGACCAAAGGCTCATAAATCCGTTGTTACCGGATGATAAAAATTCAAAGGTTTCGGCTTGTGCAAATAATGTATATGACATATGGGAGAAAACGTCAGATAAAAAGAGTGCTCAACTTGTGTTTTGTGATTTATCAACTCCTAAAGGTGATGATACATTCAGTGTTTACACAGACATTAAAAGTAAACTATTGCAGAAAGGCGTACCTGAAAGTGATATTGCATTTATTCACGATGCAGATAATGAGGTGAAAAAGAAAGAACTATTCTCAAAAGTGCGTAAGGGTGATGTGAGAATACTTCTCGGCTCTACACAGAAAATGGGTGCAGGAACTAATGTACAGACAAGGCTCATAGCATTGCATGATATTGACTGTCCCTGGCGTCCGGCAGATTTGGAGCAACGCAGCGGAAGAATTGTCAGACAGGGTAACACTAATGAAAAGGTTGATATTTTCAGGTATGTTACCAAAGACACCTTTGACAGTTATATGTGGCAACTGGTGGAGAATAAGCAGAAATTCATATCGCAAATAATGACGAGTAAATCACCTGTAAGAAGTGCAGAGGATATTGATGAAACTGCATTATCGTATGCGGAGATAAAGGCACTGGCAACGGGTAATCCGCATATAAAGGAAAAGATGGATTTGGATACTCAAGTTGCGAAACTAAAATTGATAAAATCCAACTTTATGTCACAGAAATATGAACTTGAAGATAAGGTTATAAAGTACTACCCGATGAAAATACAGGACACCAAAACACGCATTGCCGGAATGGAAAGTGATATTGAGCAATTAAAGGTATATCCAAAAGAGGAAGGAAAGTTTTATCCCATGACTATTGAAGGTGTTACATATCACGAAAAGGAACTTGCAGGCAAAGCACTTATAGAAAGGTGTAAGGCAATGACAGCACCTGAAGCTGTTACGGTTGGTGATTACAGAGGTTTTACAATGGAGTTATCCATTGACACTGTAAGAAAAACTCATGTATTGGCATTGCGTAATCAACTGCGGCATCCTGTGGAGCTTGGAATTGATGTATTCGGTAATATACAAAGAATAGACAACGCACTTGACGGTATGGAAAAACGGCTTGAAGGTTATCGTGTGGATTTGGATGAATTGCAAAAGCAGTTTGAGAATGCAAAGGTCGAAAGTGTAAAGGAGTTTCCGCAGGAAGCCGAGCTTGCAGAGAAAACACAACGACTTGCGGCACTTGATGCATTATTGAATATGGATAAGCGTGAGCATGAGGGTGTTGATATGAGCGAGCCGGATGAAGATAGAAAAAGAAACAGAGAGGTGGAAAGATAGGCATGAGAGTATTTATGAATGATGTATTGACAAAATGTGCTGATTTTGGTACAATAATGAAAGTTTAGGATTTAAGGGGATGATCATAGACATGAGAGTATCATATATGGAGTTTGCTTGCAATATTATACGGAATACAGAAATAGGCGTGCCCATTTATACAAAAGAAATTGCAAGAGATATTGCTGAAGAATACGATATAAATCAGGATGAAGCAGATATGCGGACAGCGGATGTTATCAGAGATATACTGCATTCAAGAATAGTTCCGGAATTCAGAGTGTATGAAAAAGGAATATATTACAGGACAATAAATACTCCTTTTGGAGAGCTCAGAATTAACCAAGAACAGTTGATTGCAGATAAATATCTTTTACCCGATATTGGCTATGAAACAGGGCTTGCAATTCTGCATAAAATGGGACTGACCACACAAATGCCGAGAGAACGCATATTTGCAACTAATATTGCAAAGGATCGTATAAAAAGAGATATAAAGCTTGAGATTGTTATAAAACCTCCAAAAACAGAAGTAACTGCGGAAAATAAAGCATATTTACAGCTGTTGGATGTTCTTGATATAATGGAGCAAGCTCCGGTTGATACAGAGCAGCCATATACGATACTTGCAGAATACATTAGAAATAATGGTTTGCAATATGATATATTATTAGCATTAGCTGAAAAATATTACGGCAAGAAAACCATCTTACGGCTTGCACGTGTTGCAAGTGCCGGAATAGAGCTTACAACTAAATATTTATAAACAGACCTGTCGGTACAAAATCGACAGGTTTTTTGTATGCAAAAAAATCAGGAGGCAGAAATGGATTACAGAACAGATATATTTTCACTCGCCTGCGGAGATTGCGGTATATGTCCGTATCGAGGGCGATGCAGTGAGTATGACAAATACGGCGAGTACGCTGAATTTGTCAAAGGCAAAGGATTGGAGGAGCTTATGAATGAGAGAACTTAAAAATGGTGTGAAGGTTATAGGCATTGATCATGGCTATGGAAACATCAAGACAGCCGGAACGGTTACACCGACAGGTGTCTATGAATATGATACCGAGCCTATATTTCAGGGGAACATTCTGGAATACAGCGGAAAATATTATCGTTTCGGTGAGGGACATAAGGATTTCATAGCTGATAAATCAATAGATAACGACTTTTATATATTCACTCTGATGGCTATTGCAAGAGAGTTACAGCGTGTCGGAATTTATTCAGCTGACGTACATATCGCAACAGGCTTACCGCTTACTTGGGTGAGGACGCAGCGTGACAGTTTCAGAGCATACCTTATAAAGAACGATACGGTTGAGTATAAATTTAATGGGAAAGATTTCCATATAAACATTGTAGGATGCAGCATTTATCCGCAGGGATATCCGGCTATTGTCGAGCGTATCAGTGATTTCAAAGGCACGAATATTCTTGCTGACATCGGTAATGGTACAATGAATATAATGTACATCAATAACAAAAAGCCTATTGAGAGTAAGTCCTGGACAGAGAAACTCGGAGTAAATCAGCTT
This sequence comes from Clostridia bacterium, assembly GCA_045542415.1. Lineage (GTDB taxonomy): Bacteria > Bacillota > Clostridia > UBA1381 > UBA1381 > UMGS1958. The sequence continues at coordinate 5,413 of JAZQKZ010000082.1, read as the reverse complement.
GTCATAAAAGCTAAAAATGCAATTATGGACAGCTTCGGTGTAAGTATTGATGAAAGCATAATTGAGCAGTATCTAAGGTTTGGGCGGGTAGATGTTTCGGAACGGTACTTGAAGATACTTCATAAAACTGCGGTTGAATACACAGAGCAGACATTTTCGGCATTACGGAATTATGAATATAACCCGGAACTCATGCGGTTGTATATAATCGGCGGAGGTGGATGCATCATAAAGAACTTTGCCAAATATGACAAGGATAGAGTAATCATTATTGATGATATCTGTGCAAACGCAAAAGGATATGAATATCTTGCATATTCAAAGTTACGGAAGGAATAGCCTATGGAAGAAATAAGGAACTGCTGCATACGTTTTAATCTTAATAAGCCTAAACATAGAAAAGCTTGGGAATATTTGCAGAATATAGACCGAGGGAAATACAAGTCATATTCTGATGCAGTAATATCTTTTATTTTAGAGCATTTTGAAGAAGATTATGAGCTGATTACAAAATTGAGAAAAGCAATAAGAGAGGAACTGTCAGGTATCAACACTACGGTAAATAATAAAACTGAATCAATTAACAATGAGGATGATATAGACTGGGAGTTTCTTGGAGAATGATATTAAAATAGCTGGGTTTTAATATCAAAAAATATTTCAAATCAGAAAAAATAAAAAAGTAATATCAAATTAGTATTAAAAACGGAGGAAATAGACATGAAGAATGCATATGAAGTAATTGTAACGGGAGTTTCTGAAAAGAAATTCATAGTAGCTGCGGAAAGCGCAGAACAGGCAGGAAGATTTGCAGAGGCAATATATAAAAACAGCAATATAATCGCATTTGATGACTTTGATGTGGATATGGTAGAAGTCGAAGCAATTCCTATTGATAATTCGGATGAATATTACGGTAATGCAGTATCACGCAAAGGTGAGGTTTACGGTACAAATGAGTCGGAACCATCCGAATGCGAACAGTGTCCTGTAAAGGACGAATGTGAAGAATATAAGAATTTGCAGGACGAGGGGTAAGGGCTTTGCCTGTGTATTAACAAGCAAGGCATTTTGATATCAAATGCCGCTTGTTAAGGGCAATCCCTTAAAATCCCTGATGAGAAACGAGGTGAAAAACGTGGAAGAAAGAACAGATGCAATTCTTGTAAGATTAACATTAAAAGAAAAAGCACATTTGAAAAAGCAATCTGAAATTGCCGGATTAAAAATGGAGCCGTTTATCCGTAAGCTCATTATGGGAACGGAATTACATCCTCGTCCGCCGGATGAGTACAGAAAAGTATTGTACCACCTTAGCGCTATCGGAAATAGCATAAATCAGATTGCACATCATGCGAACAGACAAAAATATGTAAGTGCAGTGCAAATCAATGAAGCTGTTACATTGATTGACGAAGCAATCTCGGCGGTTAAGAGGTGGGAATGATGGCGATAACCAAATTCATAAAAATACGGACAAGGCTTGACAGAAGCATAAACTATGCAGTAAATCCTGAAAAGACACATATGAGTAATGCACTTGAATATATTGGCAATGAGAGCAAGACGGCAAATTCTGTTTATGTTACAAGTTTTAACTGCTCGTGCAAGAACGTATATAAAGAAATGACAGAAACACAAAAACGTTTCAACAGTAACCGCCGACAGGACAGCGTACTCGGCTATCATGTCATAATGTCATATAAGCCGGGAGAGGTTACACCTGAACAGGCTTTTGAATACGGAAGTGAGTTTGTAAAACGTAATCTTGCAAAGAAATATGAGGTGGTAATGGCAGTGCATATTGATAAGTCGCACGTTCATTGTCACATCGTATTTAATTCAGTGTCATTTGTGGACGGAAAGAAATATCGTTGCAAGTTCAAGGACTATTACGAAGATATCCGGGGACTTTCGGATAGCATATGCCGGGAAAACAATCTTTATGTTATAGAGAATCCGCAGAGAAAGGGACTGCATTATGCAGAATGGAAAGCTCAAAAAGAAGGCAAGCCTACAATTCGAGGTCAGATGCGTATTGAGCTTGATGAAATTATTTCACGTTCATATACAATGAAAGACTTTTGGCGAAATATCGAAAAACAGGGATACATCATACATCGCAAGGGTGAAAATATAAAGCACACATCAATTATACCACCGTTCGGTAAACGTCCCATAAGACTTGACAGCCTGGGTAAAGACTATACCGAGGAAGCAATACAGCAGCGTATAATTGCTGCACGATATGGCATAAGGACAGCACTGCCATCACAGGTGAAAAGAACATACAGATTAACCGGCAGTCTGAAAACATATAAACGCAAAAAGCTCAAAGGCTTTATTGCACTGTACTATCACTACCTTTATCTGTTCGGAAAAATAAAGAAACGCAAGGCACCGCAACAGGTGTCTTTTTTCATGCGTGAAGAATTGATAAAGATGGAACGTTATCAGAAACAGTTCAAGTTCCTGTACACGCATAACATTGAAACGATGGATGAACTGGCAGAGTACAACTCCTACAGTGAATCAAAAATCAACGAATTAGTTGAACAGAGAAAACAGCTATACAAAGAAAAGGAGGCAGCAGATGAGCCGAAGAAAGAAGAAATCTCGCAGCAGATTTCCGCCGTTAATAAACAGCTCAAAATATGCAGAGCAGATGTCCGTATCTGCAAAAAGATATTTGAGGATGCCACTCGCATCAAAGAGAAGCTTTATAAGGTACAAGAATTACAGACACAAGCAGTAAAGGAGGGTAAACAGCATGAACACAAGCGGAGAAGTCGCTGATTTAATGGTCAAAGAAGGCATTCAGATAACTGAATCGGCTACAAAGCTTGCTGCTTTGGGAGCAAAGAATCTTGCCGCAATAATTATCGCACTTATGAAAGAGGATAATAAATTACAGGGCAAGACAAATCTGAAACAGCTCTTAAAAGCCGATAAGCCGTTATGTATATTGCAGATAAAAGAATCCGATATACATAAATTCAACAGCGAAGCAAAAAAGTACGGCGTATTGTTTACGGCGGTGTCTGATAAAACAAACAACACCGGACTTTGTGATATTATCGCCAAGCAGGACGATGTCACAAAGCTTAACTATATTATGGAGAAGCTGGGTTATGCAGCACCTAATATTCCGCAGGAGAAAACAGAAGAGACTCCGACAAAGGAAGGTGATGAGCCTGTAAAAAAATCCAGACCTCGAACAAGAGAATCTCCGTCAGAGAGAGGATACGAGGTACAAAAGCATAGGGACGTGAAAAAGGAATCCGTGCGTAAGAGGATAGCTGATATAAAGGCAAAGCAGAAGGTTAAAAACAAAAATGTTCCGCAAAAATCAAAGGATATATCAAGAGGATAAATAATGAATACAGTTAAAATCAGAGAGCCGCCGATATTGACGGCTTTTTCAAATTCAAGTATAAATTAGAAAGATATGGAGGAAATAAGAAGATGAAGAATAACACAATAAAGAGAATTTTATCAGGTATAATGGCAGCTACAATGGCAATGAGCCTTATTCCTACAGTATCGTTTGCAGCACAGTCAAACGAATATGTTGATCCGGCAGACAGATGGGTTGAAGCTAATGGCAGAACTGACGAGCTGGACATCAACGCAACAACTACATACGAAACATTCTATTGTCCGGTATGTGATATGGATACTACATCGCTTGTGTATCGTGTCCCCGAATATACAAAGTCAGGCGATTCGGCACTTAACAGAGAGGTAATGTATTCCGACGGCACAAAGATTGGCGGTGAAGGGACAGGAAATGTTGACAGCGGTACACCGGGAGTAGATGCATACTACTCGGGCTATCATTGGACAAAAGCAGTGTGTCAGAATTGCGGAGTTATGAACTCTGTAAATGGCACAGGCTGTTATTCATTCGGAAAGAATGTATATATCATAAATAGTTGTGACCATAACTTCTTTCTGGACTTTGACAACACAACCTACACACCGTATAACAGCAAGTATCATACAACGGTTTTAAAGAAAGGTCAGTATTGTCAGTTCTGTAAGGGTACACACGCAAGAGCAACTAATGAACAGGAACTGCATGATTTTGATGAAACAGTGGATGCACAGCTTGGAAATCAGAGATTTCATGTAACAGGCACTTGCGAAGACTGCGGATATATAAAGGACGAGTATGCAGTTGCAAAATCGGTAGTTGAGAGTTATTACCGCAAGGTGGATGGCAAGGCTCATACGGTAACAGTATCAGATTTATCCGAGGACGGAGTAAATACAAGTATCCGCTACGGTACAGAAGCCGGAGAATGTGACGATACATCTGCTCCCAATTATACGGATGAGGGATACTATCCGGTATATTATGAAATCACATACTCATATGACGGTACAAGTATGACTGAGAACGGAGTTTCATATGTATGGCTCTTAGATGCAGATAAAGAAACTGCTACTGAAAGTGAAGTTCATACACACGATTACCGTTATCTTGAAACAGTACGTCCGACTTGTACTGAATTAGGCTATGACCGTTTTCAGTGTAACGGCTGCGGAGCATTACAGAAGACTAACTATGTTCCTTCAAACGGACATGATTATGACGAAATTACAATAAGAGAAGCAAGCTGTCAGCAGGGCGGATTTATTCTTAATATGTGTTCGGATTGCGGTGAGCATTATACAGAAAATACATCAATGACAGATCATGAGTATGATACCAATACAGTTGCTTCAACCTGTACAATGAACGGCTATACAGAGCATATCTGTAATGATTGCGGATACAAGTATATTACGGATTTAACTCCGCTTGCAAAGCACGATTATTCGGAAAAGGTGACGGAAGCAACTTGTAAGACAAAGGGATTCACTACATATACTTGCGAGAACTGCGACAATGCATATGTTTCAGACTACACAGATGCAACAGGACATGATTGGGACGAAGGTCATACAGTAACAAACTCAACTTGTGAGAGCGAGGGCGTAATTGAATATCACTGCGAAAACTGTGATGAAAAGATGATTGCAGCTGAGTCAGCAACAGGTCATACATTCGGGGATGATCCGACTTGTACAGAACCGCAGATTTGTACAGAATGCGATGCGGTTTTAAGAACAGCAACAGGACATAATTATATCGCAGAAAAGACTGAACCGACGTGTACAGCATCGGGATATACGACATATACCTGTGAAAACTGTGGTCACGAATATATGACCGATTACACAGATAAAACAGAGCATAGCTATAATGCAGAAGTAACAGAAGCCACTTGCACGGCTATGGGATATACCACATATACTTGTACAGACTGTAGTGATAATTATGTAAGTGATTACATAGATAAAGCAGCACATAACTACAATGCAGAAGTAACAGCACCGACTTGTACAGAGATGGGACATACCACAT
>JAZQKZ010000081.1:0-55932 GCA_045542415.1 Clostridia bacterium | reverse complement strand
GTCTTTTTAATTTTGCATCCGCACGAGTCCCATTCTTTGCATTTGCCTGCGGTGGGTTGAGCCATTTTCTATGGTATAGATTCTGGTAGTATTTACGCTTGAGTGACCGAGTATATCTGCAAGGCGAACGATATCTTTTTGTAGTGAATAGTAAGTGCGAGCGAACAGGTGGCGGAGGTTATGTGGAAACACTTTTTCTTTAGACACTCCGGCAGTTTCACAAAGCTGCTTCATTGATTTCCATATTGAGTGTCGATCCACAGGCTGACCTTTTCTTGTTACAAATACACTGCCTGAAGTGATATGCTTTTCCTTTATATATTTTTTTAGAAGAGCACACAATTCTCTCGGCAGTATTATCATTCGGATTTTACCTTTCAACCTAACCTGTGCCTGACCTGTCATCACAGAATTTACATCAACATATTTTAATTCACTTACACGAATTCCTGTGGCACATATCGTCTGCATGATAAGATAGAGTCTTTCATTCTTTTTACTCTTTGCCGCTTTGAGAAGCCTTTCGTATTCAGCTTTTGTAAGCTCTTTTTCACTCTGACAAAAGATTTGCCTTTGCACTTTTAAGTTCTTAACCTTGAGGTCATATCTTTCAATGTAACCAAAGTATCCATTGAGGGAAGACAGGATTGAGTTTACACTTGCAGGTGCATATTGCTGTACCAATATGTTTTTGTATTCAAGCACAAGTGTCTTTGTAATTTCTCTGCCGTCTGACCATTCTGCGAATGTATTTATGTCACGAATATATTTTTCAATGGTGACGGAACTTTTTTCTTCCTCGACTAAATAATTTTTGTAAGATTCAATAGTGCGTTTAGTGATTTCATTCATGTTTAACAACTCCTTTTCAAATATTATATACCGAATAAATTTTTCGAATACAGTTTTGAAAATTTGTTGTCAATGTTTCAGATAATTTGAATATTAAAAGGCGATTGCTAATTCTTAAACGGAATTAACAATCGCCTTAATACTTTCGTATGCTTTACCATATTTTTCACCTCCAGTGAGACAAATCATACCACATAATTTTTGATAAGTCTACGAAGTAATTTTCGATATCTTTTCTTTGTTTCCAGTATATTAATTTTTGATACGCCCGATATAAAAACAACCGGATTCCATATAATTTATGACTACAATTTCAATATGAAATTGCAATTAAAATTTATTTTAATTCAAATGTGATAGCAGAAAAAAATCACCTCTGCCGATATACTCAGCAGAGGTGATTTCACATGAACAACAATCCAAATTCTTGTAGTCAATATCGCTTGCATATGAGAAGATATTTTTCAAGAAAATCTTCCCACTCAATATCGTATGACATTTTAAGAACAGCTCTCATTTTGTCAGGTTCAATAACTGAGGTGGTTATCTTCTTGCAGATTTTATCTTCCATGTTTTGCAGCTTATTATATAGTTCGCCCAACACATTCTCGCTTATGTATTCCATAGTTGTTTCATCTTTTAAATGTTTGTTATAGAACTCAAGAGCTGCAATTACATAATCTGTTTTATTGATTTCTCTCTGACCTCTTTTACGATTCTGCTCACATTCTTTGTATAATTCATCGCTAATCCATACGCTTAATTGCCTTCCATTTTTGTGTTTTCCCATCAAAATTCCTCCTCCCTTGAAATTTCAAATTTAGCACACGCTACAAATCTCCTAACTGTGCGGTTTTACGGTATATCAGCATACGAAAACATTGAAAAATCCATAATTTCCGACACCGCCAAAAACACCACCTGAATGGCTCAACCATCGCAAAAATCCAACCATTTTCACCAAAACAGCACCAACCCCTCATTTTCAGCACCACCCCGAACGGCACTGCCGGTCGGTGTTTGACCGCATTGGTGGCGTCTCACGACACCAATGCTTTTTCCTGCTTCAATTTATTCCGTTCATTTTTCGTTCGGAAAGGGGCGCCCCAAAATCTGTTTTTTTCATGCTGCGTTCATCTGTAATTTTGCTTATATAATCAACCTTACTTCAGGCTCATAGTTTTACCGGTTTCTTTAGGACATATATTTTTTCAGAGGTTAAACTACCTTGCCGAGATAAGTTTTACCTTCAAATCTACCGGGACATCGTTGCCATCAGCTATTAGAATCGATTCTGTGCTTTACAAGCATTGCAAAACCCCTTGTACAAGAGGTTTTTATGCCTTGGGTAGTGTAAACCCCTTACCGCAGACTTTCTTTTTCAAACACGCTGCAAAACCCCTTAAATTTTCTATGCAATCGGTATCTGTTTTTCCGCAGAGGTCAAACTATATTACCTGCGAAACTTAACCTCAGATTTTTCTTGAAATCTTAGGAACATTCGCACCCAAAATTGCATTCTGAGGTTTTATCTTGCCGTCACGTTTGAAGCATTTGCGTTTTATTTTTTCAGGGTGGGTAAATACCTTGCCTTGAAAAATAAATTGCCGCAGTCTCCGTCACGGCTGTGGTCGGTTCTTCAAAATCGATTTTAAGGTCTTACCATAGGGCTTTTCTTTTCGGTCCGAGAGATTAACTTTTCAGGGTGGTGTATCTACCTTACCTCGAATTGTTTTATGCCGATCATCCCGTCTTAACCCTTGGTCAAACACACATATCGTTTTAATGCCGATATATATATGCCGCATTTGAGAGATGTATCTTTTCGGGGAGGGGTAAACCCTTTACTGAATATTTTTGGTTTTCAAACACGGATATATCTATTGGATAGTTTCACTCAAAATCGATTTTAAGGTGTTACACTCCCTGTGGCGTTGGCGTAATTAGATGTTAAACTTTCAGGGAGGTGTAACTACCTTACCGCAAAATTATCGTTTTCAAACCTGCTGTCGCGTTGACGTTGAAACTGACAAATAATTTATGCGGTTTGCTTAGCATGTAACTCATGCCGCAGGAACCGGCTTGAGTCCACTTTCTTTAAGCATCTCTGCAACCTTTTCTCTCTGCATTGCAAGAGCATTCTCCTGCATTTGCTCATGATAGAAATGTTCAAGCGCATCCTGTATGGGACGGATTGTATATTTCAGGTTGCCGTTTCTTTTCTTACCGTTTTTCAGAATTACTTCTGTCGGCTCGGTATAGATTAAGCACTTATCTTCAAGCTCTCTTACATATTTAGCAACTGTACCTTTGCTTTTAATCTTAAGAGCCTTACCGATAGTTTTGTAGCTTGGGTAGCACTGATATGTCTTGCGGTCTTCCACATATAACAGATAGTTATACACGGCAAGAGCACCGGCAGAGATACCTAAGATCATTATCTCATTCGGTATAGAATACCTTCTTGGTTGAGGCTTCGGAAGATTAGAATATAACATTATGCAGCACCTCCTTTCGCATGAGATTTTTCATCTTGAGCCAGGTCATACTCTGCCATCATAGTTCCGATTGCATCACCGGATAATGCCTCGTCAATTATTAAATAACCGAGGAGTTCATATCCTTTGGCGCGATACAATTTTACAAATCTTTCGATTGCATACTGGAACTCACATGGTGATAGCTTTTCAAACAATATGTACCTGATGTCAGCGCGAGTGAGTTTCCTTCCGCAGACCTCAAGCTCTTTTGCTTCCCACAGATATACCATCGCCGAGAATGCCATGCCCTTAACCTTTGGTGTAGGGAATGATTTTTCCATCTCATCAGTGAAGTATACCGTCCATAATAAATTCTTAAACTTTTGTTTTGTCATTACAAAACACCTCCTATAAATTAATAATTATTTCGTTTTCGTTTCTACCCATAGGCGAAACTTTTCCTTCGGAACCAGCAATCGGTTTCCAATTTTTAATGCAGGAAAGTCTTTTTCATGCATTAACTCATAGGCAGTAGATGTCGCAACACCCAATGCCTTTGCGAGAATTTCTGCGTTCAAAAATAACGGCAGCTCGTCATAAGATTTCACAATCGACTCTTTCATTTTGGTAAGACACCTCCTAACTTATTTTTAATTTTTTGAAACAGAAGAAGAGAAAAAAGAAATACTGCTCTCAAAAAAGTGAGGGCAGTATTCATATTGCTTTTTGAAAAGGTTTGTGATATAATTTTTACAAAGTGAGGTGAACCTTTATATGCGCAAGTATAAAATCTATATGATGTCTGCAAGAAATATTATCAGCTACGCTGAGAAAGATTCTGACGGCATATACAAATTTAATTTACAAGCACGGGAAACAGAAAAATGTAAGGTGCCTACAGCAGGTCATGAGCAGGAAAGCAATGCATTGTTTTATCAAATAATGTGTCAGCTTCACGGAGACAATTTTGAAATTCCCGAGGATATAAATTTAATAACCGACCTCGAGGATGTTATTTTCTACATAGATTTTGCAGGTATCTTTGACCGAAACGGAGAGCAGAAAAGATATTTTGAGAGACAGAAAAAAGCGAGGGATATGTTTAGGACTGAGGGAATCAATTTAAACTTTGGCAGAGGTTCCATACCTTATGTTGCATTTGAACGCTCCCAAAGTATGAGCCGCAATGCAAGGCTCTCTTTCATCCGTGCCGACCTTTATGATGATATTCGCCACCGTATAATGCTCGATATGAACATCGGAGAGTGTCAACTTTCCAAGCTCTATGCATATAACGGTTTGATGCTTTCGTCGGGAACTCGTATTGATGGCGTGGAAATTGACAAGTCTCACAGAGTTATTGTTGTAGAGAATAACAAATTACAGGCAAGCGCTAATGTTATTACCGTCGAGGAGGATCCTAATTGTACCAACCCAAGCATGCGTAAGTATAACCGTGTACAACGGCACGAGCAGTTTACTGTCCTTGAATATGACGGCGAGGGACTTATTTCAAAAGAATATGCCAATGTAGTTGACAAAAAACTCTGTGGTAAATCCGTTCATACATCATTTCAGATTCGTATGCCCTATGTTAAGGGAATGCTTCATAAGGTAGACTTTAAAGACCTTCTTACAAGTGCAGGCTTTGAATATATAATGGATATTTGGGGAGAGAAACATTTAATAAGCGATGTGGACATTATTCTGACTGAGAGTATGTTTAAGGGAAAAGGCTGGTTGAATGATTCCAAGATGACATGGCAGGACTATTGGGATAAATTTAGAAAATACAATCATGCCTTGTATATTACTAATGTCAGCAAATTGCATCCCGAAAAATTCACAGAACTTAACTATCAATTTTTAAATACACTTTCTGTCAGGGCGGAAGAATTCAGGCCGATTGATTTGCCGCTTAGTTGGGAGCATAGTCCGGAGGAGGACACTCGCAACTGGCTGACCAAGCAAACAGAACTTGAATACTATAATCTTTGTGCAAACGAAGAATACAGAAGACAATATTTCCTGAAAGAAAAGAATAGATTTTTCTGGAATAAGAAAACAAAATCAAGTCATCTTGCGGATATTTTAGAAATTAATCCTTTGTTTATAAACGAATCTATATATTCAAAGGAGCTTGAGGACAGAGCCGAAAGTATTTTAAAGGATTATTCTCTCGGCACGCTGCTTGTTGCCGGAGACAGCAGATACTTATCTGCAGATTTATTAAGATTGTTATCCATAATCCCAATGGTACGAAAGTCCAAACTTACAGAAAGCGAAAGAAAATTTTACGCTACTCTCATGAGTGATCGTTTCCCCGAACAGTCCTTCTATGCTCCAAAGGCGGCTTATGAAGTTGATACATTATGTACGCTTCTTCGTAATCCGCATATTGCACGAAACGAGGAAATTATCCTTAAGCTCATGAAGGAAATCAAGAAAATGCGCGAACATTATTTAGGGCACCTAAGTGATGTTGTTATGGTGGATTCAGAAATGTTTGCAGCAGAAAGACTTGGCGGCGCAGATTATGATGGTGATATGATAAAAACAATTGCTGATCCTATTGTCAATATATGCGTACAGAGAAACTATGAATTTGAAGGTTCTTTTGAAGACAGAAACAATATGCCCTTTTTGAAAATTCCGTCAGCCGAGCCTTTGATAAGCGACGCAAACGATTGGGAAGCAAGATTTGAAACAGTAAAAAATACATTCTCATCACGGGTAGGTCAGATTTCCAACGCAGCATTTGACCGCAGTGTTATTGCATATAACGAAAACTCTACCAGCGAAGAACGACAGAAATGCCGTGAAGAGGCTGAGACACTTGCTATTTTAACGGGACTTGAAATCGATTCTGCCAAAACCGGAATTAAACCTGATTTATCAGAATACTTGGGAAAATCCAAAAGACAAAGAAGTATCTTTTTAACCTATAAGAGACTACTTGAGAATGCCGACAAAGGAGCAACCGGTGCAAAGGAAAAATTAAAGCAATTCTTTGAAAATACCAATTGGGACGAAGTTGATTCCAACGTAGAAAAGCTTCCGTACTATGCAAAAATGCTCAAAGAGGGAATTCCTAAGATTAAAGCAGAGACAATTCCGGACAATAAACTTTTCAATTTCGCCGTAGCAGATGATTGGAAAGAAAAACTTGATACAGATATTTTAGATGTTGTCAGCACTTTAATTTCGGAATATGATGAGGTGTTAAGAAGAATAAGGGTAAGCCGTGCTGATATACAGACAAAAAAGAGGTATAAGGATGTTGACAGAATTCTGTTCTCTCAGGGCAAGGATGAAGATTTTGACACAGATGTCTTATATGCAGAATTCTCCAAAATAAGCGATGAACATTTGCAAAAAGTTCACGAGGCTATGATTGAGCAGAATTGGCATCTTATGATAAAAGAAGATCGGGAAACATTTCTTTCTGAGTGGTTGCCCGAGTTAGAAGAATATTTTGATATTCTGTCCGATTTCACTTTCAGCGGTTACAGAATTTTAAATGACTTAATTCTGGACATAAGAGAAGCTAATTCCGTAGAATCATCAAGGCAGTTATACCGTGACGGAGACACCGAGAATATGGTTGTTATGACAGATGCCTATGTAAACAAGCTTGCATCTGACAGTTACCGTGAAGCAGTGGCAAAAAAATGCCGGGAGCTTTTGGAGAAAATTATCAAGCCTGCGGATGCAGTTAAGTATGCCGTTGCACTTGGCAAACGAAGTTTTATGTGGGATGTGCTTATTGATTGCGTGTCCAAAAATGCATTAAAGATCAGGAGGGATGATTTATGATTAACGAAAGAGAAGAATTTTTAAGTTATATAAATTTCCCTGAGTACATTTCATACAGCAAGACGGACTATGGTTATCTCGGCAGATTCACTCTGGAAATGTTTGAAGATTTAATAGGGTTCGAAAGAGTTCTTACCATTCTTGCAAGAGGATATATGTTTGATGAAGATGGAAATGCAGATATTGAACGTGTTGAAAAGGCAATCCGTGCTTGGTGTAGTGTTCCTGACAAGAAAAATGCCAAGACTTTAGAGGATTGGCAATATATAACCGATTTTCGTGCGTTGCATGATGAATTTCCCGAGCTTGTCGATAAGAATGGTAAAGGCTGGCTTTACAGGCATATAGCGAATATTGCGGCTTATGTAAAAAAGAACCCAGACAAGGTAAGCCAAGCTGCAACCAAGAAAATGAACGGATATTTAAGGGAGTTTGAAAAGTGTTGGCGAAAAAAATTTCAGCAATTCCATACATCAATTTACGATACCAAAACTATAAATGGTTGGATAATACGATTTGACGGAATAGTTGCCGATGCTCTTGAGCTTGGCCCACTTCGTGAAGATGAAATTGAAATTCCCGATTCAATTCTGCATAAGCTACACGAGGTAATTCCGGAGAATTGCATCGAGGGTGTTGAGGTCTTAATCAAGTATTATGTTGCCAACAGGCAGCCTGACACAGATTGGGTTGTTATCTCGCATATAAATCTTGACGGATATCTTGGATATGGTACATTCACAAAGAAACTCCTTGCAACGATACCCGAGGACGTTTTGATTCGTTCAACTAATCACGGAGTTAACCGATATAAAATCATGCCGGAATTTTTACCATAAAATGAAACAAGCGGAACCGAGATTTTTTCAATTTCTCGATTCCGCTTTTCTTTGTTTGGTACTATATAAGCATAGCCCTAAATTACTTTATTGCAGTTTAGCAAGCTATGCTTATTTTTGTTATAATGAGAAGGTAATGGATTGACGGTTCTTTGTGTGAACTTAGCGTTCGGGGCTTAAACTGTCATCCTCCTTCTTGTTATAAAGATTCGGTTAAGCAGGTTGTTCCGGGATGAGTCCTGCGTTCGTGTAACTAGCCAAAGTGAATCGTAATAAGTACAGGCGGAAACATTACATATCAAAAACGAAAGAAGGAATGTAATTGATTAGTGTAGGAATTGATGTTTCAAAAGGAAAAAGTATTGTTTGTATTATGAAACCCGGCGGTGAGGTTTTGAAAACACCATTTGAGATGCAGCATACTATGCAGGAAATCCTCTCTCTTGTAACTCTCATCAAATCATACGATGAAGAAGTTAAGGTAATTATGGAAAGTACAGGGTATTACCATCTTCCCATAGTGACAGTACTTATTGAAAAAGAGATTTTTGTCAGCACTGTTAATGCTTTGCGTATGCAAAAGTTTTGCTCTCAAAATATCAGAAGAGCAAAAACAGATCGTATTGATTCGATCAATATTGCTATGTTTGGTATTTGTTATTGGGATGAGCTTAATCAGGTAATGCCACCGGAAGATACATATCAGGAATTAAAACTATTGGCAAGACAGTATTATCAAACTACCTCTATGTTGATAAAAGCAAAAATTAATTTTGGTACTCTTTGTGATCAGGTTATGCCCGGCATCCAAAATATTATATACGAACATAAAGGTACTGAAAAGATACGCAGTATCGTCAAGCGTTATCTTCATTTTGATAACATTCTCAAAATGAGTAAAAATCGTTTTACAACAGATTATTGTAAATGGGCACAAAAACAAGGATACCGCAACTGTGAACAAACTGCAGAAAGACTATATACTGCAGCTCAAAACGGTATCCCTGTGCTTCCTAACTCCCTATCTACCACAATAGCCGTTACGGAAGCAATACGAGTGCTGCATGAAATTGAAGCATCTCGCAACACTATTTTAGCACAAATGTTAGTCCTTGCCAAGACATTACCTGAATATCAGGTTGTAAGAAGTATGTCCTGTATCGGAGATGTTTTAGCACCTAAATTAATTGCCGAGATTGGAAATATACGCAAATTTCACAATAAACATTCACTAATTGCATATGCTGGAATAGACCCTCCACCATATCAGTCCGGCTCTTTTAACGCTACGGAACGACATATCACCAAAAGAGGAAACCGATACCTTCGCAAGACCGGATTTGAGGTCATGCAGAGTCTTATTCAGCATAAGCCAGCCGACGAGCCTGTATATGCTTTTATCGAGAAAAAACGCAGCGAAGGCAAATGCGGAAAAGAAGCTATGATTGCAGGACTTAATAAATTTTTACGAATTTATTATGGAAAAGTGACTGAACTCTACAATTCCATTGATGAACAATTAAATTAAAATTGCTAACCCAAACCTTTAATGTTTTCGTTGAGTGACAAAAAATATCTATTTGCCACTCTGTTTTGTTATGCCCATTTTTACCGCCTAAAAAATTTAATTTTCCTCTTGACAATTCTTAGCAGGTTTAAGGTGTGTCATATTTTGATATGGCATTCTACCTTTAATGTAAACTTCGAATCTTTTTCCAATATTTGAATACATTAATAATTTGCACAGGCTTGTTCATTACTTTCTGAATAACTTGACTGTCTTTGTCATTTGCTGAATAATACAATATTCTATTTATATTATTATTCTCATTTATCATTTTAAAGATATGACTGTCATTGTTAGGACAAACACCTATCATGTGTAAAACACCATTTATTCTTTTGAATTCGTCTACAGGATACTTTGGCGTTTTTAATTCAGGGTGCATTTTTAATATTTTCTCGCTACCTGAGATATCATAAATTTCGTTATACTTATCTATACGAGCCATCTTATCATTTCCTGAGAAACCAAAAACGGCATCACAATATAAATACTCTTTGCCCTTTATATATGGAACAAGTGACCCTTGGGTTTGTAAGAGTAACCAACCTTTTAATGTATCATCCCGATATTCATGATGTAGCGAATTAAAAGAACCATGTAAATGATAAATCGGTTGTCCTAATAATGTATCAATATTTGTATCATAATTAAGCGTAAAAACATTTTTGAATTTCTTTAATTCATCTTTAAAACATTCCATATTTTCATATAGTTTTTCAACTCTACCATCATTATATATTGCATCGAGCATAAGCATCGTAATACCTTGATAAAGTGTATTAAAATCTAAAGCATCTTCTTTATATTTTGCATTAAAGAATTTCAATCCCAAAAGATAATCTTCTAAACCTATATCGATAACACTTGGATCTGTATGAGAATATCGTTTGCTCATTTCTAAAATGGAGCGTAATTCATCTTCGTTTTCAAATAAACTTAATGATTCAATTCCTTTCAGCGCATGATTTTTGAACCACTTATTTAATTTCTCCATAAAGTCATACATATCACTGGAATCAATTATTCCGTTAAAAATATCTATGTATCTTCCAGGCGTTGATAAGTTTACACACATTCTTTGCAAAATAGCAAAGTTTTTATAATCATCATTTTCGCTAAATTCTATATTAATACCATTTCCTAAAAGAACATTTTGCTCAATCATATAAACTCATTCTTTCATAACATTTTTATCTATTATATAATAAATTATTTCGCCTGTCCACTTTCTTGATATGTTTTATTAAAAATATATTACAACTCTTGACTTTTTGAAGTATTTCATGTATAATTTAAAAGAATTTTAATATTATTAAATGTAAGTAACAAAGATGTGGGTGCGTAATGCGTAAATTCCTGCGGAGTGAAGTATATAGTAAGCGTCTTTGGTTTAAAGACGCTTTTTTGTGAGGCTTTTTATGATAAGACAAAAGATAATTAATTGGATTAGTCGCAACACTATAATGAATGGTTTTATTTCTGCAGAACTAAAAGTAGGATTAACTTTGATTCCACTTATGTTGGGTCTATTTACATATAAGTTTTTAGAAGTTGACTTCTTTAAATCAATGCTTTTATATTTTATGGCACTTTCGTTTGACTTTGGATTAAAGTATTATAATGCTGTCAAATTTAAAAATGTTGGTATTGTGTTACATTTAGTTACACTTATATTATTTGCAACTTCGTTTGTTATGACATGTTTTTCTATTATTGGTGTACTTAATAATGCATGGCTTGTCACTAATTACGGTGAAATTTTAAGTAATTTAGAATTCTTCGTTTATTTAGGCGTAGTATTGCAGATAATATGGTATATTATAGAAGCTGTCTTATTAGTAATAAGTGAGATGTTGATGAGTCACACACCTAAAACACGTGTAAAAATGTCACATCCGTCAGATATATCACGTGGAATATAAAGGAGAGTAAGTATGGATTTATTTCAATTAATAACGGTGAGTGTAGTCATCATTTCTATATTTGTCGGTCTAACATTTTTTGTTTTCATTGCTGGACATTTTTACTTTAAATCTAAGGAAAAAAGGATAAATAATTTCTATAAATCCGAGGATGTTGTTGTCCCACTGAATAGAATTGTAAAATATAAAGTAGAAATGGAAAATGAAAAGCGTATTAATCATGAATATGATACTTTTTCAAGTTTTCCAGAAAAGCTTGAAAAAGGTACAAAAGAATTAAATAAGTATAAGTTAGATAATTCATGTACAATATGTAATATTTATAAGGTGAGATAGTATGGCAGAAAATAAAAAAACAAAACAAGAATACATTGAAACGCTTAAAGATATTATAAATAACGAAGAATTAAGCAAAGAAGATATCAGATTAAGTCTTGAAATACTGTTAACAGATTCAAACACCATTGAAATGCGAAAGTGTCCCAATATGTCAAATACCGAACTTTCAGAAGAAATGGAAAAAATTAAAATAAGTTTTTATGAATTTGTTAAAGGTGAAGATGAAAACTTATCACAACATACTGAGTATATTGATATAAACGAAAGAAATTTAATAGAAGCGATTGTACGTACATTTAAGAGAAAAGAGTATTATAAATATTTTCATAATATAGATAGCATATCTGAATTGAAACAAGCTTCTTTGTTATGTTTTTGGATAATGAAATTAAAACCTTTTACTGTCCTATTGGATGATTCTCTCCTACGTGCTTCTGTTAACGAAAAATTTGCTTTAAATATCATATTGTCTACTATTCAATACTTAGTTTGGTCCAAAGGCCTAACGTTTAAAATGCCCGACAGGAGTTTGATTCAGGATATTATATACTCATTTAAATATCGAGACTTGAGTAAAGAGGCAATAATGATGTTATCAGATAGTCTAGCTTATTCTCAGGGAATATCAATTGATACATGGATTTAGTCTTAACTAAATTTAAATGTTTATTAACATATACTGTTGTTTTAAAATATCAGGTTTTATTTTGACCACATGTTATCCCACAGTTAGTTCTGGAGTATATGGAAACAGTGGAGATAAGATGTCCAAAGAGTATTTTAAATGTAGCGGAAAGGGCTAAAAAAGGCAAAAACCGCTATATATCAGGCTTTAGAGCGTGTTCGGGACGTAGGGGCCGCAGGTTCGAATCCTGTCATCCCGACTTGAAAGAGGCAAGTTTTTAGAGCTTGTCTCTTTTATTTTGCCCAATTTTGCCCTAAACTCCCTTAAATTCATATCTGACCTCCGCCAAAATAAATGTTTTCCATATTTTTCGGATTCATTTTCCATATTTTCGTCGTTCATTCTTCTTATAGTCATTTGGCGTAATCTTATATTGTTCCTTAAAAGCTCTGACGTAATAACTTATGTTGTTAAAGCCGCTCATCATTGCAACCTCACTGACACTTTTTCCCGCTATCAGTAATTCTTTTGAACTCTCCAAACGTATAATTTTCAAATACTGAGAGGGAGTAAAGTCCAAATATTGTTTAAAAAGCTTAATAAGATAAAATTTGCTTATATTTACATATCCGGCAATATCAGATAAGGTTATTTGTTCATCAAAGTTTGATTCCATAAAACTTTGTGCCAATTTTACATATTCTACCTGGGTATGTTCGTTTTTTGACAAAAATATATTTGACGATTCTATAAAACGATTTTCACTATAAAAACTAAAAATCAAATCATATAAAAGAGTTTTTATTTTTAACTCCTTTCCTTGAATTTCGCTTCCGGTAAGAATAACCATATCATGTATATTCGAATAAACTTTATCGTAGCACTTATCGGTGTTATATATTATTTGCGGAAAAACCAAGGCTTTCGATTTTAAGTTTTCCATTATCTCTTTTTGGCATATATCATTTGAATTAAAATCAAGAAATTTGAAATCAAAAACTATAGCCGTCACACTACCTTCCGATAATGCCTCGATGCTGTGAAGCACTTCTTTATTTACAAACAACACATCTCCTGCCCTGAAATTTATACATAAAGTATCAAGTTTCGCTATTCCGGTACAGTCAGCTAATATTATTTCAAACTCTGTATGCCAATGAGGCAAAAACACATTTTCTCCCTCTTTTGCGCAAATTTTATATACATAAAAAGGAAAGTCCTTATTATTTCTGTTTGCCTTCTCTTTTAGCTTCGGATTTATTTTCATTATCTTTCTCCAAATAACAATATTTTAACATAATATAATTACATTTTCAGATATTTTTTCAATTTATTGCAATATTATATCATAACTTAACAACATTTTGCAAGTATTCTTATTAAAAATATTTTATAATTAAGATATACAAACAATATGAGGTGATGGGAAAAACGCCATTAAAGGCTTGTAGAATCAGTCATATCCAAGAATTCGCCATTATCAATATATCTGAAATCAAACTGATTAGTATCATAAAGAAAGAAGGGTTAATGTGAAAAGAAACTTTTTTATCAGAACAATGTCATTTGCTTTGGCTATGACACTGACATTTAATTTGCTGCAATCAAGCGTAATGGCAAACATTTTTGCTCCTGAGGCACTTGATAGTTCCGGTGTTGAAGACAGTTTAACAGTGAGTTTAAATGAAAATGTTTACAGTGCGTTCGATTTGAATGAAATAATATTCAAGTCTATAAATAACGGCAAAGAAGTACAAATATATGATTTCGACAGCTTTTTGGGCAAAAGTATTAAAGCTGAGGCTGATATTATAAAGGATAAATCGCAAAAGATTGTTATGTTAATGGCATTAAAGGAGAAAACAACAAACAGATTACAAGCTGTTAACTATGTGATAAATGATGAAGAAACATCCGGAAGAACAACGATCAGTTGCAATATTGACTTGCCGGAAGACTTTAATTCTGAGAATTCTATAATCGAGGTGTATATGTTGGACGGATTTGATACCTTAAGACCGCTTTGTAATAAGACTGTATTTCCTACCAATAAATTTACTGCAGATTCAGCTGCAGAATATAAAAATGCAACAGTAAATGATAATATGATTTCCGAAATCAAAAATGATTCCTATGTAAAGTACGAAAATGTCATTTTAAATGCTGAATATACAACATTTTCTTGTAACGTCGAAACGCCGTTAGAAGGTACATATGTTGAAGTATGGATTGATGGCAAGAATGAGGCCGATGGTGGAACAAAAATTTCAGAATTAAACGTAACACCAACTGAAACATCAGCAAATCAGTACAATGGTGAGTTTAATATTCAGTCATCAGACATTTTGCAACCCGTCAACGGTGAACATGATTTTTATTTTGTATTTAAGAATGCCAATGGCATAGAAGATAAATTATGTAATGTTAAATGGATGAAATTTGGCACAAAGGCTCCTTATAATTCCAATAATATAATGAAAATATATTATGTATCAATTGATGGTGATGATAACAATGACGGTCTATCTGTTAAAACACCGTTTGCATCATTGGAAAGAGCTCGCAATGCAGTGCGTAGTATAAATGACAATATGACAGGTGATATTGTTGTAAGTATGCTGGATGGTACATGGGAGTTAGATGACACATTAAGCTTTGGTACAGAAGATTCAGGCAGAAACGAATATAATATACGTTATGTTGCATATGAAGATGCAACGCCTGTGTTATCCGGCGGCACAAAAATTGCGGGAGAATGGACAAAAACAAAGTTAGAGAATGGCAAGACTGCTTATACCACACCGCTTAACAGAGATACAAAGCTTCGTGCATTATATGTCAATGGCGAGCGTCGATATATGGCACATACGGAAAACCCCATTAATGCACAAGGTTCTTGGGGCAATTATACAATTAGTTATATTCCGAAGGAAGATGAAGTTATTTGGCAGGAAATTTATAAAGAAAATTTCGAAAATACTGCAAGTGTGGGCAATGCAGATGATACCATTCAAAAGTATGCAAAAAGCGGAAATAATGAAAATTCAATTTTAAATATTGTAACTGAAGAAGATGGAAATCGAATTCTTCAAATTGCCCATACAGAAAATGAAGATTGTGGATTTGAAATTCCGTCAATAACCTACAATAATGCTATTATCTCTTATAAAATTAAGTTTGGTGAAAATCATATATTCACACACGAATGGGAAGCACTGCACATGCATGGTGCAAATAAACTCATCAATGAACAAGGTCGCACGACATGGGCGGGCATCAAGCTTGCTCCCCATTTAAAACAGGAGTATTTCCAATACGGAACATCAGGTGCCGGAAATGATGACGTAACTCCACAACAAAATACAACCGAGTTTAGTGCAGAGAATAATGTTTGGTATCATGTAAAGATGATGATTACCGATGACGGTTCTTATTATACAAAAATCTGGGAAGACGGAAATGAAGAACCGGATGATTGGTCACGCAAAGAGAATTTCTCTAACTTAAACGGGCAAGAAAAATTTTTCAGATTATATGCTTATAAGAATAATGACAATTCAACAATGGATATTCGTGTAGATGATATCGTTATACAAACAAGAATATCAAAAGAAGATGTTGATGATAATCAATTACCTGACTGGGCATGGAATACAGGCTCAAAATTTGATGGCATAATGTACAATACATCAGATTTGCCTAAAATAACAAAAAACATTTCAGATGTTGAAATAGAAAATCAGCAAACCTGGAACAAAAATACAGTGTGCGTTCGTGAAATTGAGGAAACTGCAGATGGTAAATGGATTTTAAAACTACAACAACCATATGGAGCAATAGCTCAGACTCCCGGTTGGGGTGTAGGCCTCCAAGGCAGAGGAAATCACGTTATTTACAATGCTTATGAATTACTTGACACTCCCGGTGAATTTTATTTTGACCGCGCAGCAAAGCTTCTGTATTACATTCCGATGAACGGTGAAGATATTACATCTGCCGAGGTTGTTGTTCCGCGTCTGGAAACAATTATAGAATTTAAAGGAACACCGTCTGTTGCAGGTGATTTAACTACAGCAGGTGAAAAAATGATTACCGGACAAGTTAAAAATATAATTTTTGATAATATTTCAGTTGCACATTCCGATTGGAATCTTCAAAAAGTCGGAGACTCATACGGCAAGTCAACCGTTCAGGCAGGTACAGTATATACGGCATTTGCTTCCGGAAACTGGCATGCTGATATGTATCGTAACTTAGATACAATTCCCGGTGCCGTTGAAATGGAGTTTGCGCATAATATTCAATTTGTAAACGGTGAAGTTAAATTGACCGGTGCAGAAGGAATATTACTGTCAAATGATGTGGACGGGTGCAAAGTTGAAGGTAATTATATTTATCAGACCGGAGGCGGCGGTGTCGTAGTCGGCAATCCGCAGCATGTGTATGAAAATGACTCATTAGAGCCGGATACTTACTATTACAAGCATGTCTCAGGCGATGGAAAACCCGAGGTATCCGGCGATGGTGCAAGTGCTGATCACGAAAAATATCAAAACGGCACAGAGCGTGCTCCGAGAAATGTGACAATTTCAAACAATCTATTGCTTGATAATTGCCGTCTGTTCCCGTCGCATTGTCCTATAACATCATTCTTCACTCAAAATATGGTGGTAAGTAATAACTTCATTAAAAATGCAAGCTATTCCGGCATGAGTATTGGTTGGGGCTGGTGTAACTTCGACGGTACAACGGCAGAAACCAACAAATGGGGAACAGAAAATACTCAAGGCTACAGTATTCTTGCCGGAATCCCTACAAAAACTTGCTTTGGTAACAAAATTGTGAATAACCGAATAGATACTGTCATGACAATACTGCATGATGGCGGATTGATTTATACTTTAGGAGAACAAAAAGGCACTGAAATTTCAAACAATTATGTGACAAATTCTCAAAATCATGGTATATATATGGATGAAGGATCTGCTTATTTCAAAACCATTAGCAAGAATGTTATTGCAAACATTCCGTCAAGTGGTTGGAATTATTCTATTGCAGCTCATCCTTATGGAAGAAAACATAATTTGGATTTTGATTATAACTATTCCAATAATAACAATCCGAATATAGCTGTTCAGTATGAAATGACAAATACAAATTATCAATACATCGCAAATAGCATATGGCCAAAAGAGGCTTGTGACATTATCCAAAACTCAGGAATTACAGCACAATATCGCGCACGTTTTATCGATGTGTTAATTCAAATTTACGGTTCCGTGCAAGATATAATATTGCCTCAGAAAACTACTCTGTGCAGTGGCGAAAGCTTAAGTGTTAATTCATGGTTAGATAAAAAAGATGAAATATGGTTAGCACCTGCCGGAACAATAATATTTAATGAAAGCGAAAACATGATAAAAGCAGAAGGTAATGCGCAATTTATTGACACCTCTGACTTGAATGCCGGAACATACCACTTGTATGTAAAGCAAAATGGTAAGTTTTCAACAGCATCAAAGGCCACTGTTATTATCACAAACGATTAATTATAAGTATCTATCAGGTATGTCCTCGATTTTGTGTAAATACCAAAATGGTAAGATAGCATTTGCTGTTATTCAATATGAATTTTATCGCCGCTTTTTTTAAGCGGCGATTGACTTTTGCCGATAAATGATATAAAATTATAGTAGTCAAAAATTAACATAAGGAGATGTTGGGAATGAACATAGAAGAACAATTCAATCTCATAGCGGAAGAATATGATGCAAATCGAAAAAAGTTTATACCTTGTTTCGATGATTATTATGAAAACACAACGAAGCTTATTGTTTCAAATATTGCAAAACCGAAGAGAGTGCTGGATTTGGGTGCAGGGACGGGCTTGTTGTCTTTTTTTTGGTATCAGCAGTGTCCGTCGTCTGAATATGTACTTGTGGATATAGCAGATGAAATGTTGAATGTTGCCCGTAAGAGATTTGCAGGAATAGACAGTATATCTTATCAGATATTGAATTACTCCAACGGGCTTCCCGATGAGGATTTTGATGTGATTATGTCAGCTTTGTCAATCCATCATCTGGAGAATGAAGAAAAGATGAAGCTGTTTGAACGAATTTATGATAAATTACCGAGTGGCGGCTTATTCGTAAACTATGACCAATTTTGTGCAGGGCAGGATGAAATAAATGATTGGTTTAGTTGCTATTGGGAAAATCAGCTGGCAAACAGCGGATTGACTGAAAAAGATATAGAGCTATGGCAAGAAAGAAAAAAATTAGATAAAGAATGCTCGGTTGAAGAAGAAATTGAAATGCTTCGCGGGTGCAAATTCAAGACTGTCAAGTGTATTTATTCTTATCATAAGTTTTCGGTGATTGTTGCGATAAAATAAATGCAGGGATATATTGATAAGTAATTGTACGGTATCCGACTTGTACGGAAGGTAGATTAAGTGAAAAGGCTTGCGTTTAGTAAGGAAATAATGAATATGAAGAACTATAAAATCACAAAAATAACAGACCGTCCGGAATTGAAAGAGAGTGCCGCAGGCTGGTTTCACAGCAAGTGGAAAATCCCGGTTAAGGCGTATCTTGACAGCATGGACGAAGCTATAGCGGGCAATGGAACGGTGCCGGAGTGGTATGTAGTGATGGACGGCGACGCTATTATTGGCGGACTGGGCGTTATTGAAAACGATTTCCATGACAGAAAGGATTTAGCTCCGAATGTATGTGCTGTCTATGTGGAGAAGACGTATCGCTGTCGGGGTATAGCAGGCAAGATGCTTCATTTTGTATGCGATGATATGGCACAAAAAGGTGTTGACACGCTTTACCTTGTTACAGACCATACATCATTTTACGAGCGATACGGCTGGGAATTTTTATGCATGGTACAGGGTGACGGCGAGCCGGATATGACACGGATGTATAT
Source organism: Clostridia bacterium (assembly GCA_045542415.1). GTDB lineage: Bacteria > Bacillota > Clostridia > UBA1381 > UBA1381 > UMGS1958. The sequence continues at coordinate 36,553 of JAZQKZ010000081.1, read as the reverse complement.
TCATAAGCAAAGGGTGAGGGTGTGACTGAATCACACCCTTTTGTTTTTTATATGCACTGTTGTTTGCGGTAATCCGACGGTGACATTCCCTTGTGTTTTTTGAAAATGCGACTGAAATACAAGGGATTGTCGTATCCGACAAGACGGGAAATTTCATTTACTGAGTAAGCTGTTGTTTCCAGAAGTATCTGTGCATTAGTGATTCGCAGCGATACAATATATTGCATAGGAGTTGTACCGGTATAATTTCTGAAGCTGCGTATGAACCAGCTTATGCTCATACCTCTGGAGGAGGCATATTCCTCTATACTGATTTCTGTATTGTAATTGTCGTTAAAATATTGCGTTGCAAGCTCAATTTCTGTCTCAAGATATTCGTTCTTGGCTGTGTGCCTGTTCTCTGATTTCCGGTGCAGAGAAATAAATATCTGTCGCAGAAGTATGGAAAGCAGCTCCTCATAGTCTGTACGGCATTGCTGCAATTCATAAATCATCTGCTTGAAGATTCTTGTATATTCCAGGGAGGTTCCTGAATATATTATTCTCTTATCGTCTGAGATTCCGTAGCTTCGCAATATGTTCTTTACGTCCTTTCCGGTAAAATGTACCCAATATACCTCGGTCTTGTCTGCACCGTAATATGTATATTTTTGTACTTCTTTCGGACGGTAAAGCACCATATGTCCGGCATTCACTATCTTTTCCTCACCGTCGAAAAAGAAATGCGCTCTGCCCGATGCTACATAAAGAAGCTGGAAATCAAGTCGTCCCTTGGGACGGTAGGTGGGCAGCTTTGCCTTGGTGAAAAGATGATAAGTTCCGCAGCTGCCTACGATAAGCGGCTTGCTTTTATCCATGAAATCTATAAGTGAGTTATTCAAGTAAGCAGAATTTGTAAACATAAAATGCACCTCCGCTGTTATTGTATCATTTTGTGTATATTTTGTCTATAAAAATCCATTGAAAAATACGAAAAAAAATAATATAATCAGATTAACAGGAAAGAACGGAGAATTTATGGAAGGAGCTTGTTATGGAAAAGAAGTATTTAAAATGGTATAACATGGTCGGATATGGTTCGGGAGATATTGCCGGTAATGTAGTTTATGCATTTTTGACTTCATTTGTAATGATCTATCTTACGAATACAGTTGGTCTGAATGCAGGAATTGTCGGAACACTGATAGCTATATCAAAGCTGTTTGACGGAATAACGGATATTTTATTCGGTTCAATGATAGATAAAACCAGAACAAAAATGGGTAAGGCAAGACCCTGGATGCTGTGGGCATATATAGGTTGTGCGGTTACTCTTGTCGGGATTTTTGCAATACCGTTAAGGCTCGGTAGATTTGCACAGTATGCATGGTTTTTTATTGCATACACATTATTGAACGCAATTTTTTATACAGCAAACAACATTGCTTATTCCGCACTCACTGCACTGGTTACAAAAAATAGTAAGGAACGCGTTCAGATGGGTTCATACAGATTTATTTTTGCATTCGCCACAAGCTTGCTGATTCAGTCCGTTACGGTAGGTGCAGTGTCGGCTATGGGCGGCGGAGCTGCCGGTTGGCGGACAATCGCAATTATTTATGCAGTTATCGGTCTGGTGGTAAACACATTGTCGGTATTCTCGGTAAAGGAGCTTAGTGAAGATGAGCTGTGTGATGAAGAAAACGGTGAAGAAAGCGAAAAATACACTCTCATAGAAGCTGCGAAGCTTCTGGTCGGTAACAGGTACTATCTGATGATTTGCGGTATTTACATTCTTCAACAGATTTATGGTGCTATGATAAGTATGGGTCTTTACTATATGACATATATACTGCTTGATGAGAATCTTTTCGGTGTATTTTCGTGGGCGATAAATATCCCTCTTATAGCGGCACTGGTGTTTACTCCGGCTTTGGTGGCGAAGTGGCGGGGAATGTATAAACTGAATTTGTACGGATATATTCTTGCTACAATTTGTCGTGGTATGGTGGTTGTTGCAGGTTATATGGGCAGTGTTCCCTTAATGTTGGTATTCACAGCTATTGCAGCATTAGGTCAGGGACCCTGGCAGGGAGATATGAATGCAGTCATTGCGTCATGCTCGGAATATACATATCTGACCAGAAAAAAACGTGTAGATGGAACGATGTATTCATGTACCTCGTTGGGTGTAAAGCTCGGCGGAGGACTTGGTACGGCAATTGCAGGCTGGCTGTTGGCGTTGAGTGGCTTCAGCGGTGTGGCAACAGTACAGCCACAGTCATGTATTAATATGATGTATTTTATGTATTTGTGGGTTCCCTTTATCATTGATTTTATAATTACCTTGCTTTTATCAACACTTAAAGTTGAGGAGGCAAATATGAAAATCAAGAAAAAAATATAAGCTATACCCACAGGATGCGGAGGTGCATATATAAGCTTAAATCCGCATCCTGTTTTCCCTATAAGCGACAGTATATGCTGTTGCTTTTTTTATGTTCACATAAAATTTACAGTTTTAAAATTGACATTTCGCTATAAATGGGTTAAAATATAATACAAGAGATTTATTCAGTAAAGGAAGATGAAGAATGAGAAGCTGTATTTATTGCGGCAGAGAGCTTGAAAAGGGCGAGAAATGCACATGTGCAAGAAGTAGTGCAAACCGGCAGGAGCAAAAAGAAGCCTCCGATACAGGCAAAAATACGCAAAGTGACAGCACTTATAACGGTGAATACCGCTACAATGACCCGGAGCGTACGCAGTACCGCACCGGATACACAAAAAAGGATAACCGTTTCAAAAAGGCATTTGAAAAGGCGAGAGTTAAAAGGGCAGCAAGGGCAAGAAGCGGCATGAACAGAGGGATTTGGAAAACTCAGCTGCAACGTATGGCAGAGGCACTAAGAGATCCCGTTGCGGCGGTTCAGAATCCGAAAGATATGAGTATGGGAGCCATGTTTGGGCTGTGGGCGGTGCTTGGAGCAGTTATGTGGCTTTGCATATACTTTATAGTGACCAATGTGCCCAGAGGTGCATTTTCGATGCTGGCGAATATTATGTCGTTTAACGGTATAACGGGTTATAAAATAATAGGTTATATGCTTATGACGATGCTTTCGGGAGCCGCAAGCGGAATAATAATGTTTCTTGCATATACCGGAGTGTTCTTTGCAATAAACCGTTTTGTGTTCCGTGACCGTCAGACCTCATACCGTGCAATGAGTCAGAGACTTGCACTGACATCAGTGCCTTTTACAGCGGTTGCGGTTATAGGTGCTTTGATTTCGGCATTTTCATCAACTACACTTATGATACTCCTGCTGATTGGAGCTGTAAGCTTTGTAGTTCTGACATATGAAGCCTTAAAAGCACAGTGGATATATACAGCACAGGGCAAGGTAGTGTATGGAATGATGCTCGGAATGTTTATATTGCTGACACTTATGTGTTATGTTATAAGATTAAGCTAAATTTTCCGGGAAATATCAACGGATATTTTCGGGATTAAAAACAAAGGAGATAAAATCATGGAACAGATTAAAACAAACAATGCACCGGCGGCAATAGGACCGTATTCACAGGCTATAAAGGTGGGCAACCTGCTTTTTACATCGGGACAGATTCCGATAAATCCGGCAACAGGTGAAATTCCGGAGGGAGTAGAAGCACAGGCGGAGCAGGCATTGACTAATGTAAAGAACCTTATTGAGGCGGCAGGTGCTTCAATCGATAATGTGGTTAAGACTACAGTATTCATAAAAGATATGAATGACTTTGCGGCGATCAATGCTATTTATGCAAAGTATTTCACAGAGCCGTTTCCGGCACGTTCATGCGTAGAGGTTGCAAGACTTCCTAAGGATGTGCTTTTAGAGGTTGAGACAATTGTAGAGCTGTAAAAGCTATAAAGACTGCCGGGTTTTCATGAACTCAGGCAGTCTTTGTTTTTGATAAAAAGTGCTTGACAAATGGGTTTATATATGGTAAAATAATTGAGTTAAGTGACTTGTTCACTTGCTGGTGTAGCACAGGGGCAGTGCACTTCATTGGTAATGAAGAGGTCGGCAGTTCGATTCTGCTCACCAGCTCCAGATTGAAAACCGCAGCATATGGCTGCGGTTTTTTTATGTTTTACCAAGAAAAGACTGCGTACTTGATTTTTTGCGGAAAGTTTAAGAATCAAGAGGTTAGAATGGTACTTATACTGCAAGAATTTTATGTTGACTTATTTATAAAATATGTTATAATAAACATAGTAATTTCTTTAATGAAAATAGTTTTATTTTTGATATATCCACTATTATTTTTGTGGCTGCTACCAACAGCCGGAATACTCAGGAGGTTTTAAATTGGAAATAATCAAATATTATGGAAGTGACGAAAGTAATGCTGAATTTATCAACCATGACAGCGAGCCGCTTATGGCGGTTATTGCACACGATACATCTCATGCGGTTGTCTGCTTGCTTGATGAGGGCTGTGAGCATCATATCTTGCTTTCAAAGGCACTTAATCAATACAATATAGATAAATATTTCAGAATCATTTTTGATGATGAGGGTGCAGACTGGACCTTTGTGTGCCCTCCGGATTACAAGGGAATAACAAATAAAGAAAAACGTATAACCCAATTTTTTAATGACGGTGTAGATGCAATTACCGCATTTTTAAAGCAACTTGATTATAATGTGTCGATAAACATACCGCGTCGATACAGACGACATATGGATTATCTTTCCAATTCGGAATTTTAATTCCCAATCCATTAGTAATGAAGAGGTCGGCAGTTCGATTCTGCTCACCAACTCCAATAGAGAACTGCGTAGGTATGCTGTTTTTACAGGCTTACGCAGTTTTTGTTTTGTCTTGAAAATATTTATAATCACGAATAAGGACGGTAAATAACCGACTTGGAGTTGTTAAAAAAATTGTAATAAAAACAGGTTTTTGTCGTTTTGACAGTTGCTATTTTTGTAGTAATATGGTATAATAAGCTTCACGGAAAACAGGAGCTGAAAAAATGTTATACGGGTTCTGTTTTGAATAAAAACCAAATACAAAACACAAGGGGAAAATATGGATATTTTTGCTATTTTAAATTTAGTCGGCGGACTTGTACTGTTTCTTTATGGTATGGATCTTATGGGCGACAGTCTCAAACAGCTTGCCGGAGGTAAGCTTGAATCTATTCTTGCAAAGCTCACTTCTAACAGATTCAAGGGATTTTTACTTGGCTTTATTGTGACGGCAATTATTCAGTCATCATCAGCTACAACAGTCATGCTTGTAGGATTTGTTAATTCCGGAATCATGAAGCTTGGTCAGACTATCAGTATAATTATGGGTGCCAATATCGGTACTACGGTTACGGCGTGGCTTCTGAGTACGGCTGATATCAACGGTACGGCAATACTTATAAAGCTTTGTAAGCCGGAATCGTTTACTCCTGTTCTTGCTGCTGTCGGATTTATTATGTCTATGGCTGCAAAGGATGACAGAAAGAAGAATGTAGGAGCAATACTTATCGGTTTTGCAATTCTGATGTTCGGTATGGATGCAATGAGCTCGTCGGTTGAGGGTCTAAGAGACAATGAGACCTTTACCGGGCTTCTTACCATGTTCTCAAATCCGGTTATGGGTATTCTGGTTGGTACAGCATTTACTGCGATTATTCAGTCTTCATCTGCATCTGTAGGTGTTTTGCAGGCTTTGTCGCTGTCATGCGTAATTCCGTATTCAACGGCTATTCCTGTAATACTGGGTCAGAATATAGGAACTACTATTACACCGATTATTTCCTCAATCAGCGGAAATACTGAATCAAAAAGAGTGGCATTTTGTTGCCTTTATATCAAGATAGTAGGAGTTGTTATTGTTGCAGGTATATTCTATCTGCTCAATAATTTCATAGGCTTTGAGTTTATGAACAGGGCTGTAGGTGCGTTTGAAATAGCTGTAATTCATACACTGTTCAATATATTATCTACAGTGATTCTTATTCCGTTCTGTTCAGCGTTTGAAAAGCTTGCAATTAAAACAATTAAAAATAAAGAAGAAGAGCATGAGAATGACGTCTTTGATACTCTTGATGAGAGATTTCTTGAGGTTCCGGGTTTTGCCATTGAGAAGTGTAAGGATCTTGTAGCTGATATGGCAAAGATTTCAACAGATGCTTTTAAAAAGGCGGCTAAGCTTTTAAAGCACTTTGATTCGGCAGAGTTCAAGGAGATTGCGAGTCTTGAAACCCTTGTTGATAAATATGAAGATAAAACCAGTGCATATCTTGTAAAAATTGCATCAGGTCAGATGTCGGCAAGAGACAGTAAGGTGTTAACGGAGCTTCTGCATTATATCGGTGATCTGGAAAGAATTTCGGACCATGCTCTAAATATTGCAGAAACAGCAAAGGAAGTATATGATAAGGATATAACATTCTCGGATAAGGCACAAAGGGATATTGAAACCATTGTAAATGCCGTATCAGAGATTCTTGATCTTGCAACTGCAATGCTGATAAATGATGATATTGCAATGGCAAAAAGGGTAGAGCCGTTAGAACAGGTAATCGACAGGATTATCAGAAAGACCAGAAACAGCCATATTTCAAGGCTAAAACAGGGTGACTGTACTATGGAGATGGGATTTATTCTTTCGGATTTCCTGACGAATTGTGAAAGAGTAGCGGACCATTGCTCGAATATTGCAGTGAACTTTATTGAAATAACAAACGATTCCTTTGAAATACATGAATATCTGCATCAGCTCAAATCGGGAGAAGAGTCAGAGTTTATTGAAATGTATAAAGAATACAAGGAAAAATATCATATTGCAGTGGAATAGCAGGATAAAAGCGGAGGTGCTGTGAATCAGTATCTCCGCTTTTTGTCGGAGTTTGTATGAGCCTTTGCTATTGACAATAATGTTTTTATTATGGTATAATTAACCGTATAATTATCATTTTATTTTTATTCTTATATTCAAAAAAATTCCCAAAACATGAAAACAGAATATTTAATTTTTACGGAGGTTTTATATGCAGGATGGAGTAAAGCTTGAACGAAAAAATAAGGAGGAGCTGAAGCAGATTGCACAGGGTCTTGAGCTTAGTGGTGCTTCAGCAATGAAAAAGGATGAACTCATTGCGGCAATACGGGAAAGACGTGTGCAGCTTGAGGAAGAGGAAAAGAAACAGCGTGAGCAGAGTAATGCGCGTAAAAAGCGCGAGCGTCCTGCCGATGCAGTTGAGGTGTGCGGAATCCTTGACGTTATGGGTGACGGGTTCGGTTTTCTCCGTGTTGACGGACTCTCGTCGGGACCGGGGGATATTTATGTTTCACCGACTCAAATCAGGCGTTTTAATTTGAAAACCGGAGATGAGGTAAGGGGTGACAGCCGTCCTACTCAAGATGAGGACAAATACGCTCCGCTGCTTTTTGTAAAGCAGATTAATGGTGATCCGATTGAAGTGGCTCTGAGGCGGAGACCCTTTGAAAAGCTTACACCGATTTATCCGACCGAAAGACTCAGGCTTGAAAATCCCGACAGCAATGCCGCGCGAATGATTGACTTTATCGCACCAGTGGGAAAGGGACAAAGAGGACTTATTGTTGCACCGCCAAAGGCGGGTAAAACAACAATTTTAAAGGGTATTGCACAGGCAATTCGCAAGAACAATCCTGATGTATATCTGATGGTACTTCTGATTGACGAGCGACCGGAGGAGGTTACCGATATCCGCCGCAGTGTTGACGGACTTGTTGTGGCATCTACCTTTGACCAGTTGCCTGACAATCACTGCAAGGTTTCGGAAATGGTTTTAGAGCGTGCAATGCGACTTGTTGAGCAGGGCAAGGATGTTGTTATTCTTATGGACTCGCTCACACGTCTTGCAAGAGCGTATAACCAGACCGTTACGCCGACCGGAAGAACGCTGTCGGGCGGTCTTGACCCGGACGCACTGCATAAGCCCAAGAAGTTCTTTGGTGCGGCACGAAATATTGAAGAGGGCGGCAGTCTTACCATACTTGCAACGGCACTTGTGGAAACGGGCAGCCGAATGGATGATGTAATATTTGAGGAATTTAAGGGTACGGGAAATATGGAGCTTAAGCTCGACCGTACGCTTCAGGAAAGACGTATTTTCCCGGCTATTGATATATTGAAGTCAAGTACAAGACGTGAAGAGGAGCTTCTTAGTCCAAAGGAGCGTGAGGCAACATGGCTTATCCGCCGTGAATGCTCACGCAACAATCTTGAAATGACGGCACGTTTGGTCAACTTCATGAAAAATACATCTGATAACGATGCAGTACTTGATGCTATTTTGAGTAGTTATGGCAAGAAAAATTAAAAGAGAAAATACGCTTGCAGTAAAGGCTGTGTGCATTGTCTGTGCGGCGGTGCTTGTATCCGGGGTAGTGACAATAGGCGCAATGAATCTTTTCTGTACCGATTACCTTTATATCGATTACAGCGTAGGCTTTACTACTCAGTCGGTTATACATGGAATTACGGCACTGACAGCTACAGTCGGAGTTTTTGCGGCGGTATATAGTCTGTTGCGGTTAAGATATGCGTACAGATATGTTATTGCAGTGGCGGCACTGCTGAGAATTCTGTCGGCTCTTTTCTGGAAAATAGAGCCGGAGTCGGATTTTCTTATAACATATGAGCTTTCAAAGCTGTTGTCTGATACTTCGCTGTGGCAGTGGGGAAATGCATTTGACAGCTATGGCACAATATACAATGATATATGGTCGGCACACATGCCCTTTATTGTATATCAGAGTATATTTTTGAGGATTACTGAAAATGCTGTGATCTTACGGCTTGTAAATGCTGCATTCTCGTGGGGTGCGTGCGTCCTTTGTGCAAAAACTGCCCATACTCTTGGCGGAGAGCGGTCGGGACGGCTTGCCCTGTGTATCATGGCTTTAAATCCTGCGGTGATTTTCTTTATTCCTGTGCTTACAAATCAGCATGTGTCGCAGTTCTTTTTCGTGCTTGCTGTATGGGTGTTCTTTTCTGCACCGATAAAGAACATATATATCCGTGCATGGCTTGCAGGTGCATGTATAGCCATGAGTCATCTGATGCGTCCGGAGATGCAGGTTGTTGTTATTGCTGTGACGATGTTTGTGATATATAGCTGCTTTAAGTATGGAGATGCCGGGAAGAGACTTACTGTATATGCCGCAGGTATGTGTACATTTCTGGCAGTTATGATAGCGGCAAATACGTTTCTTGTATCGGCTAAGGTTGTTCACCGTGATATTTATTCGGGGAATCTGAATTATAAAATTATGGTCGGACTGAATCCTGTGACAAATGGCTCGTGGAGCGAGGCGGATTCGAAGCTTATCGGCGATGATGAGGCGATAAATTTACAGATACAAAACAGGCTCAAAAGCCCGTTGCGGCTTGCTGCTATGATGTACGGAAAGTCTGCATATCAGATGGGCAACTATGCCTACAGCTGGTCATATAACAAGGATATGCAATGGATTTCGGATAATATAATGCGTCGCTGCGGGGCGGCGTTAATGGCACTGGTGTGCCTTGTAGCGGTATGGAAAATGCTTTTCAGACGCAGATATGATATGATATGGATATATCTGACACTGACGGGATATGCACTGACATATTCAATAATTGAGGTGCAGGGGCGGTACAGCTTTATATTTATTCCGATGCTTGTTATTACGGCAGTTGTTTAAAAAACGGAGATGCGTTGGCATCTCCGTTTCAGACCGACGACAAATTGGTCAGACCACGCATAACTATGTTAATGGAATTTGTAAATTGAAGATTTGGCATTCTTATGCGAACGGCGGCGTCCCATTGAGGAACACCGCCGTTATGCTTTTTTACGAAAAGAAATGCTAACGTACCATCGTACGCTTACGCATTCCTTTTCGCAAAATCTGCCCTAATTTCTCGCAGCCTGCCAGCGTGCAAACAGTTTGTCTGCACGCTGAAACGGAGATGCGTTGGCATCTCCGTTTTTATATTATTTCTTCCGTATCATAGCAATAGTTTCAGCAAGGGTTGAGACTCCGTAGGCGGCAAAGCCATCGGGAATTTTTATTCCTTTCAGGGACTGCTTGGGAACGATTGCAGATTTAAAGCCGAGCTTGGAGGCTTCGGACAAACGCTTTTCAAGCTGTGTTACAGCACGAAGCTCGCCGCCTAATCCTACCTCACCGATAAATACCATATCGGGGGGCAGTGCGACATCAGCCTGACCTGTGGCGATTGCGGCACATATACCCAAATCCACAGCCGTTTCGTCAATTCTAAGACCTCCTGCGACATTTACATATACATCCGAGTTTGATAAATTCATTCTTGCACGCTTTTCCAGAACGGCAATTAAAAGTATAAGCCTGTTAAGGTCTATTCCTGAGGACATTCTTCGCGGATTACCGAAGCCTGTGGGAGTCACAAGAGCCTGTATTTCAGCCATAACACCTCGTGAACCCTCCATTGTACATACGATACAGCTTCCGGAGGTATCCTCGCCCCTGCCCTCAAGCAGCATTTTTGAGGGGTTGCTTACTTCGACAAGTCCGCCCTCGCCCATTTCAAATACACCGATTTCATTGGTAGAGCCGAAGCGGTTTTTGACACCTCGCAAAATGCGGAAAGTGGTATTTCTGTCGCCCTCAAAATAAAGCACGCAGTCAACCATGTGTTCAAGTATTCTCGGACCTGCAATTGCACCGTCCTTGGTGACGTGACCGACAATGAACATTGCAATGCCAAGTGATTTTGCGGTTCGCATAAAAGCGTTTGTTGCTTCTCTTACCTGCGGTACACTGCCTGCCGCAGATGCTATATCCTCACGGTGCATTGTCTGGATAGAGTCGATTATGACAATATCGGGCTTTATATCAGAAATCATTGATATTATTGTTTCCGTTTCTGTTTCAGAAATCAGGTATAAATTATCGCTTTTGACTCCAAGACGCTCGGCACGGAGCTTTATCTGTCCCTCGGACTCCTCGCCGCTTATATAGAGGATTTTATGGTCTTTACCTGCGGTTTCACAAATCTGAAGCAGTAATGTGGATTTACCGATTCCGGGATCGCCGCCTACAAGTATGAGTGAGCCTTTTACAATACCGCCGCCAAGAACTCTGTCAAGCTCTGTCATACCGGTGGGATAACGTGTTTCAAAGCCGGGTGTGATATCGCTTATTTTCATTGGTTCACGCCGTATCCCCGGAGCTGTTGACATGGCAGTGGAGGTCTTTTTCTCGGCAATTACGGTTTCTGTGAGTGTGTTCCATTTATTACAGCCGGGACATTTACCGAGCCATTTCGGGGACTGGTAGCCGCATTCAGAGCATATATATACGTTTTTTGTTTTCATATTGTTCTCCTGAAATATTTATCTGTTAAATACATTATACAACACCAAACAAAAAACTGCAACCCTATTTTCAGAACAATTAATATGACAGAAAGATTACACCAAACCGAACATTTGGTCTATACAATTACAAAGACATTACAAACATATTACAATTCACGTTATCCACGCACTTATCCACACTTTGCGAGGTAAAAATTGCCTTTATTTGCGTGGAATTTAAAAAGTTATCCACACTGTGAGTTAAAAAGTGGATAACTTTATCCACGCAAAAAATGTATTATGTAACCCGTAATTTTCGTGTTTTTCATAATGTTTCACAAGATTGCCATGCGTACATTTTTTCGTGAAAAATGTCGAAAAATCGGAAAATGCATAGAGTGATAATCCAATAAAATAAGTGTATAAAATTCAATTTACCCCTTGACAAACACATATGAAATGTAATAAAATAGAATATTATTACAGGCGTTGCCAATAACGCCCTGAAATCGGAGGATTAATAATGAAAAATACAGAAAAGACACTTGATAAAATTGTTGCACTTTGTAAGGGCAGAGGCTATGTTTTTGCAGGCTCTGAAATTTATGGTGGTCTTGCAAATACATGGGACTACGGTCCGCTCGGAGTTGAGTTCAAGAACAATGTTAAAAAGGCATGGTGGAAAAAGTTCGTTCAGGAATCAAAGTATAATGTGGGACTTGACTGTGCTATTCTTATGAATCCGCAGACATGGGTTGCATCAGGTCATGTAGGCAGCTTCTCAGATCCACTTATGGACTGTAAGGAGTGTAAGGCTCGTCACCGTGCAGATAAGCTTATTGAGGACTTTGCTCACGAAAAGGGTGAGGATATTGTAGTTGACGGTTGGTCAAAGGATCAGATGGAGAGCTACATCAAGGATAACGCGATTGTTTGTCCTAAGTGCGGTAAGCAGAATTTTACAGATATCCGTGAATTTAATCTCATGTTCAAGACATTCCAGGGCGTAACAGAGGACAGTGCTTCAACAGTTTATCTTCGTCCGGAGACTGCACAGGGTATCTTTGTAAACTTCAAGAATGTTCAAAGAGCATCAAGAAAGAAAGTTCCGTTTGGTATTGCACAGGTTGGTAAGTCATTCAGAAATGAGATTACACCGGGTCAGTTCACATTCAGAACAAGAGAGTTTGAGCAGATGGAGCTTGAGTTCTTCTGCGCACCGGGTACAGACCTTGAGTGGCATGCATATTGGAAGAAGTACTGCATGGACTTCCTTTTATCACTTGGCATGAAAGAAGAAAATCTCAGATTCAGAGATCATTCTCCGGAGGAACTTGCATTCTATTCAAATGCAACAGCAGACATTGAGTTCATGTTCCCGTTCGGCTGGGGCGAACTCTGGGGAATTGCAGACAGAACAGATTACGACTTAAAGCAGCATATGGATCACAGCGGCGTAAGCATGGAGTATCAGGATCCGATTACAAATGAGAAGTATGTTCCGTACTGTGTTGAACCGTCGTTAGGTGCAGACAGAGTTGCCCTTGCATTCCTTTGCGAGGCATATGATGAGGAAGAGTTAGAGGGCGGAGACAGCAGAGTTGTTATGAGACTGCATCCGGCGCTCGCTCCGGTTAAGGCGGCAGTGCTTCCGTTATCAAAGAAGCTTGCAGAGCAGGCAGGTGAGCTGTACGAGACACTTTCAAAGAAGTATAACTGTGAGTATGACGATGCAGGTTCAATCGGTAAGAGATACCGCCGTCAGGATGAAATCGGTACACCGTTCTGTATCACATATGACTTTGACTCGGTAGAGGATAATGCAGTAACAGTACGTTACAGAGATTCAATGGAGCAGGAGAGAGTTGCAATTGCAGATCTTGATAAGTTCCTTGAGGAGAAGTTGGCATTCTAAATTATGGGTTATGTGACTTGTCGGATGGTCATTGTAGGGGCGGACTGCGTTCGCCCGTTTAACAAATATCGGTGATTATCCCGGGCGAACGTCACGACATTGCTACGCAATGCGTGTGGCTCGCTCCTACATGGTCACACACATAAACCATAATTTACAACGTGAAAAAAGGAGAAAAGGTATGAAGATTATAAACGAGTTTAAGGAATTTATTGCACGCGGTAACGTGATGGATATGGCTGTCGGTGTTGTTATGGGTGCTGCATTCAAGGCAATTATTGATTCGCTTGTAGCAGATATTATTACACCGTTTATCAGTGTGCTTACCGGTAAGGTAAATATTGCAGAGCTGAAGCTTGTTATTTCAGAGCAGCTTACAATTCCGTACGGTAATTTCTTGCAGAACATTATTAACTTTATAGTAATTGCATTTGCTGTATTCATGATGGTAAAGGTAGTTAACGGTGTACATAAGAAGTTTGAGAAGAAAAAGGAAGAGGAAGCTGTTGCAGCTGGCCCGACAACAGAGGAGCTTCTTGCAGAAATCCGTGACTTATTAAAGAAATAAAGAGATATTGAGCTGCCGCTTTGCGGTAGCTCTTTTTTCACACAAAAATACACCCCGAAAGCTGCTTTCGGGGTGTCTGACGTTATTTTTACTGTAAATCAAATGTCTTTACAAGTACATCTGAAGCACCGAAGTTTCCGTGCTTTGTAACCTGAACTGATACCGGCTGAGTATCATCCTTTACGACATATGCTTTCTGTACCTTAATCTTATCGCCATTGCCGATGTTCTGTGCGATTGTAAGAATCTCATAACCCTCTGCTGAGAATGTTACAGCGGGTGCAAGTGTGATATTGTCCTGGAATGCATTTGCTGTGATTACAGATGAGAAGTTTACTTCCTGTGATGTGTTGTTCTTGAACTCATATTCAACAACAAGTACCTTTGAACCCTCGTTGTCAACTAAAACTGCATCAAGAATTTCTACATCGTAGCCACCGAGGTCGCCTTTTGTCTTTTCGCCCTCGCCCTTGAGCTTCTTGCCGTCAATCTTTCCCATGTCCACGTTCTTGTCTGCATCCTTTGCAAAGTTGTCAAGCTCCTCCTGGATCTGTTCAGGAGTCTTTGCACTGCCCTGTGCCGCCTGGTCAGCTGTTGCAATGGATGATGATGTCTCGGTAGTAGCTGTGTTGGGTTCCTTATCTACTATATTGCTGCCCTCGTCTGTTGTCTTGCCGCAGCCTGCCATTGATAAAGCCATAGCTGCCATTAAAGCGATTGCTATAATTTTCTTTTTCATAATTATTTCATCCTTTCCCTTTATCCGTAGTTGCAATAAAGTATATCTCTATCAAGTGTTATACTACCACACCGCTCATAAAAAATCAAGCAAAAAATTCAAATTTAATAATATGTTCATATCAGGGTCCATTATTGTTAAAAATATTGTTGACAATTTAGAAAAATTGAGGTATTATGAATTTAGACAGGAGGGATTTTAATGAAGAAAAAGATACTTGCAGTGCTTCTTGCACTGATTTCGATATCGGGCTGTGCAATAAAAAAGCCGGCTCCGCAGGGTGGTGAAGAGGTTCACACGGCAGTGACACAGGCACCCGAAAAGGGAGAAATGAGTGTTGAGGAAAAGGTAGGACAGCTGTTTTTAGTTCGTTGTGACAATGCAAATATGGACACTATACTTGAAAAGAAGCCCGGCGGAATCGTTATGTTCGGAGTGGATTTTGAGGGACTTAGTGAAGAGCAGGTTGAAAAAAAGATTAAGGGATATCAGAAGAAGAGTGCAACACCTCTGATTATTGCGGTTGATGAGGAGGGCGGTACGGTTGTGCGTGTAAGCTCAAATCCTCAGCTGAGTGACGAGAAGTTTAAGAGTCCGCAGGAATATTACAACATGGGCGGAATGGAGCTTGTCCTTGAAAAGGAGGACGAGAAATGCGACATGCTGGAGGATTTAGGAATAAATATGAATCTTGCACCTGTAGCTGATGTATCTGTTTCGGAAGATGATTTTATATATGACAGAAGTCTGGGCGAGAATGCAGAGATAACTGCAAGATATGTCAGTGCTGTTGTAAAGGAAATGAAAGACGGAGGCATTGCTTCATGTCTTAAGCATTTCCCCGGATATGGCTCGAATGTTGATACTCATACGGGAATTGCGATTGATGAACGCTCAATGCGCTCGTTCCGTAATTCGGATTTTTTACCGTTCATGTCGGGAATTGAGGCGGGTGCGGATGCTGTTTTGGTATCGCATAATATAGTAACAAGCATGGACAGTGAGCTTCCGGCATCAATTTCGCCGGCAGTGCATGAGATTTTAAGGGATGACCTCGGCTTTACGGGGCTTATAATGACGGATGATATGTCAATGCAGGCGGTTGCAGAATACGGTGAGCCGTATGTCAAGGCGGTGAATGCCGGAAATGATCTGATTATAGTGACCGATTTTGATGCGGCGTATAATGAGGTATTATCAGCAGTAAACGACGGACGTATAAGTATGGAAACGCTTGATGCGGCGGTTAACCGTGTACTTGAATGGAAGAAGAGGAATCTGAGATAAAAAGAAACGCCTATGCGGCGTTTCTTTTTATCTCATTATTTTAATATCTGTCTAAGTAGTCTTCAAGCAAATAAAGTGCTTCTTCTATGGAATCAGCCTGGAACATATCCATGAGTTCCTCTTCAACATCAAATTCATCATCGTCGTCATACTCATTTAAATCTTCATCATCAAACCACATAAGCAGCCTCCCTCCTATTTTGTTTCATACGCCAGTGTTTATAATCCGAAACATCATTGTGTATTGTTTTTAATAATATAGTGATTATGGCAATATCATCTAATTTTCCTATCAATGGAATAAAATCAGGTATAATATCTATAGGGGATACAAAATATATTAAAGTAATGGTAGCAGTTAATATAGTAGCTAACGGAATGTCGGTATATTCTTTGGTTGTATATGCTTTAATCATATCAATTAGTATCGGTATGTCTGAGATGAAATTACCTATAACGGGTATAGATATATTTCCTAATTTATGCATTACTTTTTCAAATAAGTCATTGAGCTTGTGATTATCCTGTAATAGTGATTTTGCTTTGTTTGCTCCAAGCATTATTTTGCCTCCTTTCTGATGACAGGTGTGTTTTCTTGTACTTTTATTTCAAATAATTGTTATTATAAAGTTTCCTGAAGTATTTTGATTTGAGAATTAATATACTCCAATTCGCTTTCTAATTTTTTTAACTCATTTTGCTTTTTGGCTATTTCTAATTTTACCTGAGCAGCGTTCATTTTAAGCTTTTTTATTTCATCGGTAGTGTTGTTTGGTGAATCCTCAACAGAGTCTTCGGTTTTTTTGTATGAGTTCAGGATTTTTGAGGATAAAAATGCAGCAGCTCCCAAAGGAGCGGACGTAATTGGACTGATTCCTAAGCCTAATAATGCTCCGGTTACTGCGGCAGTTTTACTGTCGAAGGACAGAGAGTTTTTTTGTGTTACAGAAGCATTGTTGGCAACAAAGGTATGTAACTGTTCCTCTGATATTTTGTTTCCCTGCTTGCCGATACCGCGTGATGCTTCTAATTTTCCGTCTCGAATCCATCGGCGTACAGTCTCCTCGCTGACCTTTAGCATTGAAGATATATCCTTTACTGTATAAAACACTATAATCACCTCTTTATTAATATAATAACACATTATTAACAACTTGTCAAGTCTTTTGTTAAATATTTTTGCATAAATGTAATATAAATGTAGCGATTAGGGGTGCGTTGTATCAAAAAACGGGATGCTGATGCATCCCGTTTTCTGATGTTATTTAGCCCTTTAATGAGTTCTCGTAAGCTTCTACCATCTTCTTAACCATCTGGCCGCCTACGCTGCCTGCCTGCTTAGCTGTGATATCGCCGTTGTAGCCGCCATCCTTTAAGTTAACGCCTACTTCCTTGGCAGCCTCCATTTTGAACTGTGATAAAGCCGGTGACTTCATTGACTTATTCTTGTTTGACATAATTTTGTCTCCTTTCTCATTTGAAACTGCAATTAAACAGAAATACTTTCTCTTTAATCGCTGTTTCACTTTTGTTCTTGTGAGCCTTGGCTCAATTATAATTTATGCAGAAAGAAGAATTATATAGCTTGTAATTTATGGCGTAATTTTAAAATTCAGACAATTAATTTAATGTTTGGATTAAGCATGAATTGTTATGAGTATATTCAATCAATTCAACACAATACTATCCGCTAAAATCTTTTCGCATCGCTTCTGCAACAGCGGATATTTTTCTATTCCCTCGGCAAATACTTCCTTTGCGGCAGTCTGAGCTTGCTTTAATATCTCCTGATCCTCAAATAAATTCGCAATACGCATTTCCGGCAAGCCGTGCTGACGGGTGCCGAAGAAATCACCCGGACCACGCAGCTTTAAATCCTGCTCGCTGATATAGAAACCGTCGTTTGAAATACACATTGTTTCCATTCGCTTCTTTGTAATCTCGTTATTGCCGTGTGCAAACAGTACGCAATATGCCTGTTCACAGCCTCGTCCGACACGTCCTCGCAGCTGATGCAGCTGTGATAAACCAAAACGCTCCGTATTTTCGATTATCATTACATTCGCATTCGGCACATTTACGCCGACCTCAATAACTGTTGTCGAAACAAGTACGTCAATATTGCCTGCTGCAAATTCGTTCATTATCTCATCCTTGACCTTGCCTTTCATTTTACCGTGCATAAGTCCGACACGCATATCCGGAAATCTGTCAGCAAGCTTTAATGCAAGCTCTTGGGCGTTCTGTAAGTCGCTCTTTTCTGTTTCCTCAATAAGCGGACACACAACATAAACCTGCGTTCCGGCATTGACATTTTTCTGAATAAATGCCATTATTCTCTCACGCATGCTTTCGCCTACAGCATAGGTTTTGACTGTTTTTCTTCCCGGCGGAAGCTCGTCTATTATTGAAATGTCAAGATCTCCGTAAAGAATGAGAGCAAGTGTTCTCGGAATGGGAGTTGCCGACATAATAAGCATATGCGGATCATAGCCCTTCGCAGACAGCTTTGCTCTTTGCTCGACACCAAAACGGTGCTGCTCGTCTGCGATTACGAGTGCAAGGTCTTTATAATATACCGAGTCCTGAATCAGTGCGTGTGTGCCGACAACCACATCAGCCGCACCGGTTGCAATCATGTCAAGTGCAAGCCGCTTTTCTTTGGCTTTCATGCTTCCGGTAAGGAGAACTACCGTAATTCCCGTGTTTTTGAAAAATCCCTCAAGTGTTTCAAGGTGCTGTGCCGCAAGTATTTCTGTCGGTGCCATCATTGCCGCCTGATGTCCGTTTTTAACGGCGGCATAAATCGCCGCAGCTGCTACTGCGGTTTTACCTGAGCCGACATCGCCCTGAACAAGTCTGTTCATCTGCTTTCCTGATGCACAGTCTGACAGTATTTCGTTGACCGTTCTCTGTTGTGCACCGGTAAGCGGGAACGGCAGGGATTTGATGAACTCATCTACACATTGCGGATTGATAACAACACCGTCTTTTTTGCAGAATAGATCCTTTCTGCCAAGCAGTGCGAGCTGAAGTATCATCAGCTCCTCAAATACAAAACGCCGTCTTGCGATATTATAGCTTTCAAAATCGTTGGGGAAGTGGATATTATGGATTGAATAGTTTATTTCTGCGATTTTATATTTATCGCGTATTTTGTCGGGAATGTACTCATCAAGCCGGCCTGCTTCTTTGATTGCTTCTTCCATGCATGACTGCACAACCTTTTGGGTAAGACCGCCGGTAAGCGGATAAATAGGTACAATACGCTCGGTAAACTTTTCGTTGCCCATACGTTCATATACCGGATTTATCATTTCAAGCTTAGTGCCTTTTATACGGATTTTTCCAAAGAAAACATACTTGTCTCCGGTATGGAAAACATCCTTTACAAAACGGTTATTGAACCAGTTGATTGTAATTGCACCGGATTGGTCAGTAACAATCATTGAAAAAACAGACATGTTGCGTCTGATTCTGTGTTCGCGGACGGGAGCGTAAACCTCAGCACAAATACAGACTGTCTCATCATTCAGACAGTCTGCAATATCCTTTGTTTTACTCCTGTCCTCGTGTGAACGAGGGAAAAAATAGAGCAAGTCCTCTAAGGTATTTATGCCCTTTTTCATAAAGAGTGCCGCACGTTTTTCGCCGACACCCTTTATATATCTAATATTTTTATTGTCCATTATTCTACGCTTACGATGTAATAGTAAAGCGGCTGCGAGCCTTTTTTAAATGATACCTCAATTTCATCGTCCTCAAGCTTTGCGAGAGCTTTCTGTGCGTCTTCTATCTGATTCTTCTTTACGTCTTTACCTGTATATACGGTAACAAACTCCGTATCTTCATCAGACATCTGCTCAATCATTTTATCTAAGATATCATTAATATCCTTGCCTACAAGAGTGATTTTTCCCTCGATAATTCCTATGATGTCATCCTTTTTTATAACAACATCATCAATCTCGGTATCACGGACAGCATATGTGATCTGACCCGTCTGAACCTTATCAAGAGCCTTTATCATTGCTTTTTCGTTAGCCTCTGCATCTTTCTTGGCATTAAAGGTAACAAGAGCACTTACACATCTCGGGAAATCCTTTGACGGAATAACCACAACCTTTTTATCCTCACAAATCTGCGCTGCCTGCTCTGCCGCCATAATTATGTTCTTGTTATTCGGGAACACGAATACAGTTTTTGCGTGAACCTTATTGATTGCCTTTAAAATATCGTCGGTTGACGGGTTCATTGTCTGACCGCCCTCAATTATCTTATCCACATCAAGATCCTTTAGAACCTTTGCAAGTCCCTTTCCGGCACACACAGCAACGAATCCGTAATCCTTTTCCGGCTGAGGTGCTTTTTTGTGGATAAGTGGTTTCTTGACCTCTACTTCAACCTTTACAGGCTTGGGTGATGAGTCAAGAATAGCACGGTGCTGATGCTTCATGTTATCAATTTTCAGATTGATAAGCTCACCGAGCTTTACAGCCTCTTCAAGAACAAATCCCGGATTGTTGGTATGAATATGAACCTTGACAATTTCATTGTCGTCAATTACGAGCATGCTGTCACCCTTGGGGGCAATTGCGTCACGGAAGCTGTCAGACGAATCCTGCGGATTGTATTTCTCGATAAGGAACTCTGTACAGTACTGGAATGTGATATCCTCTGTTGAGATGCTTTCCTGTGCCTTTGACGGAGTCTTCGGAGCTTCTGTTTCCATGCCGCCGACACGTTCTATAACAGTGCCTGTTTCGAGATAGTATAGCACTCCCTCCAACACACACATCCAGCCCTTGCCGCCTGCGTCAACTACGCCTGCCTGTGCAAGTGCTGCAAGCTGCTTAGGAGTATCGGCAAGTGCTTTTTCGCCACGCTCAACAGCTGCCTTGATAACATCTGTAATATCATTACTGCTGCAGAGGAGTGCACCTGTGGCACTTTCACGCGCAACGGTGAGGATAGTACCCTCCGTAGGCTTCATTACAGCCTTGTACGCTGCTGCACTTCCTGCCTCCAATGCCTTTGCAAGCTCCGGAGCACTAAGCTCATCCTTGCCCTTTATATTTTTTGCGATACCTCTGAAAATCTGAGAAAGGATAACACCTGAGTTGCCTCTTGCACCTCTGAGTGCGGCAAACTGCATTTTATCTGCTGCCTTTGTTGCTGAAGTGGTAGGTGCTTCTGCGAGTGCCGCCGCAATTGCGGCTGAAGTCAGAGACATATTCGTACCGGTATCACCATCGGGGACGGGGAATACGTTCAGGTCATCTACTTCTTTTTTGTTATTGTATAAATTATTGGCTCCCGATATAATCATTAAAGAGAGCTCTTTTCCTGTTATGCGTTCTATTGGTGCCGCCCTCCTTTATCAGTCTGCTCTTACGCCTTCCACCTTGACGTTAATGCGGCTTACCTTGAGGCCAACATTACTTTCGAGTGAATAGCGGACTCTGTTTACAATACTTTTACAAATTGCGTTGATGTTTACTCCGTACTCAACGATAATGTGAATATCAACAACAATACCGTTGTCCTGAACTACCACATTGATACCCTTTGAGATATCGGATTTCTTCAGTAGGCTTACAATTCCGTCTGTCATATTGCGTGAAGCCATTCCGACAACTCCGTAGCAGCCGGAAGCGACAGCTCCCGCGATATCGGCAATTACGGTGTTGGAAATTGAAACAGTACCGAGACCGCTTGTTGTTTTTAACTGCATAATAAAATCCTCCCGATTATTATAGTTAATAGTATTATACTATATTTTTTCAATTTCTTCAATATGTTTTTGTAAAAAAGTTTTGGGATTTTTTGCGGAGAGTGTGGGTTTTGTGTTGAATTATGGTTTAGCGGCGTGATTTGGAAATGTAGGGGCGATTCGTGAATCGCCCCTGCAATGACCATCCGACAAGACGTATAAACCATAATTTATCCCCTTGATTCCCTGCACAAAACAAAAAAGCTCATTACTATCGTAATGAGCTTTTGTATGGTGACTCGTGCGGGAATCGAACCCGCGTTGCCGGCGTGAGAGGCCGGAGTCTTAACCGCTTGACCAACGAGCCATACAACATTGATTATTATAGCAGAAAAAATATATTTTGTCAATACTTTTTTTAAAAAAAATTAAAAAAATCTCCGCCAAATCGTCAAGAGTGTGATATTGCGGGAACATTCTTGACGATAGGGCGGAGAAAATACTGCATATTGCTGTTCGCTGTTAAGAGGGTAAGCCACCAAAAACGATGAATAAATTCAAAGCTTGTGGTATAAACATATGCCATCGATTCTCAAAACAGCGTTTAGTGAAATTTTTATAAAGCTTAACCTGCAGGCCAGCCAAATTCTCTTCCGCCCATTAAGTGGAAATGAATGTGACCTACGGTCTGACCGCCGTCTTTGCCGCAGTTATTTACAACCCTGTAGCCGTTTTCGGCAACGCCTAAGCTTTTTGCAATTTCCGGAATCTTTGTCCAGATGTGGGCGATATCAGCCGCGTTGTCGGCAGTGATGTCATTCGCACTTGCAATATGAGTTTTCGGGATGATTATAACATGCTCCGGTGCCTGCGGATCGATATCTCTGAATGCAAGGATTTTATCGTCCTCATAAACCTTGGTTGAGGGGATGTCACCTGCAATTATTTTACAAAATAAACAATCTGACATATGTGTACTCCTTTCGTGTGGCGGGTTTTTGTTGTGTGGTGTTATCTGAAATTATGATTGTAGGGGCGAACCCTACGCATTGCGTAGCAATGTCGTGACGTTCGCCCGTTCAACATCCATGCTCAAAATTTACGCACCAACCTGACCTGCAATCAGTTCATCAGCTTTGGCAAGTGCATCACCAATCTTGTCAGCGTCCTTGCCGCCGCCCTGTGCCATGTCCGGCTTACCGCCGCCCTTGCCGCCGCAGATTGCAGTAAGCTCTCTTATGATGTTACCGCAATGTACGCCTGCCGCAACTGCATCCTTTGATGCCATTGCAACGATTGTAATCTTGCCGTCTGTATTTGCTGCAAGAACTGCAACGCAGTTTTCGACCTGTGACTTCATCTGGTCTGCTATAGTCTTTAACTCATTTGCGTTTGAACCGTCAAGCTGTGCCTTGACTACGTTTACGCTGCCTATGCTCTTTACGTCTGAGAGCATGCTCTGAGTCTTCATTGCTGCCATCTTTTCTTCAAATGACTCTACCTTTTTAGCTAATGCCTTGTTCTCTTCCATTACAGCCTCAGCCTTGATGTCAAGCTCGTCAAGACGGTTAGTCTTTAATGCTGCACCTGTCTTTGCAAGCATTGCATCCTTAGCCTGGATATAATCAAGTACACCCTGACCTGTTACAGCCTCAATACGTCTTACACCTGCTGCAACGCCGCCCTCTGAAATGAGCTTGAACAAGCCTGCCTGTGATGTGTTTGAAAGGTGAGTACCGCCACAGAACTCGATGCTGTAGTCGCCCATTGATACAACTCTTACAGTATCGCCGTACTTCTCGCCGAACTGTGCTGTTGCACCCAGCTTCTTAGCCTCGTCAATCGGTAATTCCTGAACTGTAATATCCATTGCTGCGAGGATTGCTTTGTTGACTGCTGCTTCAACATTTGCCAACTGCTCCGGTGTCATTGCCTCGAAGTGTGCAAAGTCGAAACGGAGTCTGTCAGCGGTTACGAGTGAGCCTGCCTGTGAAACGTGTGAGCCTAACTCGTCCTTTAAAGCCTTATGGAGAAGATGAGTTGTTGAGTGGTTGCGGCAGATTGCCATTCTGTTGCACTTGCATACCTTTAACTCTGCCTTGTCGTTTAACGAAATTGTACCCTCAACTACCTTTACCTCGTGGAGATAAACGCCGTCTGCATTCTTCTTTGTATATACAACCTCAGCCTTGCCGTTTGCAGTTGTGATTGTACCCATATCACCTGCCTGACCGCCCATTTCTGCATAGAACGGTGTCTTTTCTGTAACGATTAAGCCGGTTGCACCTGTTGTGATTTCAGCACTTACCTCGCCGTTTGTAACGATGCCCAGGATAACGCTTTCATCCTCTAAGGCTGTGTAGCCTGTGAACTCTGTCGGAGCTGATGCATTTTCAAAGCTGTAGCTGTCCTCAGCATCCCAGCTTGAACCGTCCTCTCTTGCTGCTCTTGCGGCGTCCTTTTGCTCCTTCATTGCGACATTGAAGCCGTCAACGTCAACGTCCAAGCCCTGCTCCTGTGCCATCTCGATTGTTAAATCAAGCGGGAAGCCGTATGTGTCATGAAGCTTAAACGCCTCTGCACCTGTAAGTGATGCTCTGTTTTCATTCTTTGCGTTTTCGATATATTCGCTTAAAACTACCATACCGTTGTCGAGTGTCGCATTGAAACGGTCCTCCTCGGTCTGGATAATCTTCTTGATGTAATCTCTCTTTTCCTCGAGCTCCGGATATGCGTCCTTTGAGCAGTTGATAACTGTGTCAGCTACCTCGAAGAGGAACTTGCGGTCGATGTTGAGGAGCTTTCCGTGACGTGCCGCACGTCTTAAAAGACGTCTTAAAACGTAGCCTCTGCCCTCGTTTGACGGAATAACACCGTCTGATACCATCATAACAGTACTTCTGATGTGGTCTGTGATAACACGGAGTGAAATATCTTTCTTTTCGTCTTTTTTGTACTCAAGCTTTGCGATTGAGCAGATATGCTTCATAACATCCTGAACTGTGTCAACCTCAAAAAGGTTGTCAACGCCCTGCATTACAACAGCAAGTCTCTCGAGTCCCATACCTGTATCAATGTTCGGGTTCGGTAACGGGTTGTAGTTGCCGTCATCATCCTTATCAAACTGTGTAAATACGAGGTTCCATACCTCCATGAAACGGTCACACTCGCAGCCGACTGCACAGTTCGGGTCGCCGCAGCCATGCTCTACACCTCGGTCGAAATAGATTTCCGAACACGGGCCGCACGGACCTGTACCATGCTCCCAGAAGTTGTCTGCCTTACCGAGCTTTACGATATGAGTCGGGTCAACACCTACATTATTAATCCAGATATCTCTTGCCTCGTCATCCTCTTCATAAACTGAAACATAGAGCTTTTCCTCCGGAATTTCCATAACCTTGGTAAAGAACTCCCAAGCCCATGCTGTTGCTTCCTTTTTGAAATAATCTCCGAATGAGAAGTTACCAAGCATCTCGAAGAAAGTACCGTGACGTGCTGTTTTGCCGACGTTTTCGATATCGCCTGTTCTTATACATTTCTGGCATGTTGTCACACGCTTTTTCGGAGCGATTTCCGGGTTCTGGAACCAAGGCTTCATCGGAGCCATACCTGAGTTGATTAAAAGTAAGCTTGCGTCATTCTTCGGAATAAGCGGAAAGCTACCCAGACGCAGGCATTCCTTTGACTCAAAGAAGCTCAAGAACTTTTCACGAATTTCGTTTACACCCATACTTTTCATGTGTTTATCTTCCTTTCAAAAATCACAATTATAGATAGTATATATTATAGCACAAGAATTTGTCAAGGTCAAGATTTTAGAGGAAATTTATACATTAAAGAAATCAAAAAAGGGCATTTCACGCAGAAATGCCCTTTTCAGCTTGTAGGCAAACCTGGCTACAAGCTGTCAGACTGCGAGAAATTAGGGCAGATTTTGCGAAAAGGAACTCGTAGGTGAACAACGCTTTAGCGTTGTAGCCAAGAGCTTGCTCACAGGCGTAACAAGCGTACATGGGTACGTTAGAGTTTCTTTTCGTAAAAAACGCATACCGGCGGGCGTTCCTCGATGGGACGCCCGCCGTTCGCAAAAGAAAATAAATTTTTGATTTTTATTTTTATCAAACCATTATGCGTGGTCTGACCAATTTGTCGACGGTCTGAAAATGGCATTTCACGCAGAAATACCCTTTTTTACGGCTCTTCTTGTCTTTAACCGGACATATCCCATGCACAGTGCAATCGGTAAAATATATGTCAATGCTCCTATTATCGGCAGGCGGTCGAGTGTTCCGCTTATGCCTGTTATATCAAGTACATACTTTGCAATCATCAATATAAGCAGATGTGACAGATAGATATAATAGCTTGCCTTGTCCAGACATATAATAAAATCAGACGGCTTGTGCTTTGAAGAAAGCACACTGCTAAATGCGAGTGCGGAAAGTATTGCAAATACACAGTAGGCAATGTTGATATAATACAGCCATAAATACATTTCCTTATATGCAAAAACTCTGTACGAGAAGAATAAATCCACTACTGCAAGCCATATAAAAAGTGCATATGCAATGTAACGGTATTTTATAAGAAGCTGCATGAATCTGTCGTAGTTTCTTCCTATATATATACCCATAATCCAATACAACAGATAATTGGTGAAAAGTCGGTCGTTTGTATAAAAGGGAACAATACCGTTGTTCTCAAAATAAATAGGAAGATAAACCTGCGAGCAATAGGTTATTGCTCCGGCAATGAGCAGGGGGATAATTGGATTGAGTCTTGAAAGCTTTTGCCATATCGGGTGAAGCAGATAAAATTGCACAATCACAGCTATAAAATAGAAATGCGCCGTTGAGGTGCAGTCAAGTAAAAGTCTGATGAAATGCGTTGCACCGATGCTTTTGTAGTATCCCATTTTCCATGAAAAGAAATAATATACCGGCATCCATATAATATACGGAATCACTACTGATGTAAACCGACGCAGATAAAAGCTGCCCCAGCTTTTTACAGGTCTGAGACTGAGCTTGAGTCCGCTCAGGAAAATAAATCCCGGAACCGCAAAGGTGAGCATTCTCCATATGCAGAAGCTTGCCGTAAAAGGAAGTGCGTGCCTGTCAAGGTGATTTATAGGCTCAGACAACACATGAATCATAATCACACCGAGACAAAGTAATATATTAACATAAGATATCTCAAATTTACGCTGTTTCATAAATCTTTCTCCTATACGTTTATCTGATTTTAATTTTAGCAAAAAAACAGACACGAGTCAATAGAAAATATAAGAAAGATTTGCACATTTGTACTTTTTTACCAATTTATAATTTACAAAGCAAGAAATAAGTGTTTTTCTGAACCGTCACAAAATATCAGGGAGTTTTACTGAGATTTTGCCCTAAATTATCTTTGTAAAGAAGTTGTAATATTAAAAAAATAGGATAAAAATTCATAAAAGTGAATTTTTATAATCAATATAGTTTAAAAATAAGGGATAAAATAGCCCCTAAATAGTAAAAAAAGTAGATTCATCCTTAAAAATGCACAAATTATACACACGCTTATTGACAAATATGACAAATCATGTTAAAATTGTTATGATAGATTAATAGTCTTAAAATGGGGGATGGTATCCTCTGGAATAAAGATGTATAAGGAAAGAGAGAGGGAGAGATATTAAATGAGAATGAGTAGAAGCAACAATCGTTTCGGCAGCAGATTCATTGCATTTTTTGTGATGTGTACAATGTTGCTGTCACTTTGCACGCCGGTAGTGTTCGCGGAAGACGATGTGTTATACGGTAACGTGTATGTCGGCGAAGTGAACGATGGCGGTTCGATTGAAACATTGGAGCAGAAGGCGCTTATAGGTTCGTTTGACTATTCAAATCAGTCAAATGTAGATGCTGATGCCAGAATTTATTTTGGCGACAGCCTTACTAAGATAACCTTCACAGACTTCCCGTCAATGACAGTAGGTGCAACATACGGTCCATATACAATCTGTCAGGACAGTACAACGGGAGAATATTACATTTCGATGAGCGGAGTTGTGGCAGGTGCAACAAAGAGCTTTTCGTTGAAGTTTTATTTTAATGACGGTGTAATCGACGGAGATTCTGTGACATTTAAGCTTTGTAACGGAACAAAGCTTTGTGAGGTGGCAACCGGAGATTATAATACATACACGGTATATTCAGAAGCTGACGCTGACTGGGCGGTAGCAAAGAGTGCAAATCCGTCATATGTAATGTTAAACAGTGGTGCCACAACTCTTGCGAATAATACGACCAATACATCTGCGATTACATATACAATTACAGAGGCAGAGGCTGACGGTTCGGACTCAACAACTCTTGATACCGGTGAGGCTGCGATTTATTCATATACATCATATGATACAATCTCATTACCGAAGGGAATGTATATTTCAGCGGGAACGGATGCAACTGCGGCAATAAAGGCAGCGTACTCAATCTCGGGTGTGGACTATGAAATTAAAGATATAGTATATGATGCAAACAATAACATTACAGGCTTTACTGCATACTGGACAGAAACAAATACTGGTGCAGACAGTGGTACTGCGATGGAAAAGCATGCATATACAGCAACACTTGATGCTACCAAGGTAAATATCGATTCAACATATTCGTTAGGTACAGTTTCAAATGCGGTTTACTCGGACTATGTTACAAAGACGATGGTTGACGGAGTAGTAACAGACAAAATCAATACAACAAATACTGCATCAACCGAGACAGATGTGTCGGTTGACGGTAATGGTTTGGGTTCGGTTTCCAAGAAACTCGAATCAGTTACCAGTTCAACCGGTAGATTAAGCTGGACAGGTGAGCTTGAAAACGGAAGCTATGTCACTGCCGGTGATGAAATTTTATATTCTGTAACAATTACAAATAACTCATCAACTGAACAGACATATACTGTGACAGATTTGCTTTCTCAGTATAACCTTGAGAATGTTGTAATAACAGAAGACAGATGGAATAAAAGCAACCCATATACTTTAGATGAGAATCAGAGCCTTACGGTAACTATTTCAGCAAACGGCTCAAAAACTTTATTTTTCTTTACAAGGGTAAACGAAGATAAGGACTTTACTATTACAAATAAGGCTACAGTATCGCTTTCAAACGGGTTAAGTCTTGACGCATATGCACCGAGCGTACCGCAGAAGGTAAAAACCCCCGAGCTTTCACTTACAAAGACAGTCGAGGGACTGGATGATGGCACAGTATATGACCTTGGTGACGAGTTCTACTATGTAATTACAGTGACTAACACAGGTCAGGGAATGGCTGAGCAGATTAACATAAGCGACCTTCTTCCGGAAGATGTTGAATATATTTCACATGAATCAACAAATGTAACAGTAGTAGCAGGTAGTTCATCAGCAACAGCAACTCTGTCAGATACAGAAGAGAGCACAGAAGCAACAGCAGAGCCGACTGCTGAGCCTACGGCTGAACCTACGGCAGAGCCGACTGCGACACCGGTTCCGGATTATATTTCGGGAACAGTCACAAATCTTGGAGCAGGCGAAAGTGCACAGATTAAGGTAAAGGTAAAAGTAAAGACTGATTCGACTGCTTCTTCAATTACCAATACAGCAAATGCTACATTGGTTGATGACGGTACTACAAAAGAAGCTTTGGCTACAATTACGCAGCACACTGCGTCTGTAAACAAACTTACTGTTTTAAAGACAGCAGACAAGAGCGGATATGTATATCCGGGCGATGAAGTTACATATACAATCACAGTACAGAATCCGTACGGCAGCGGTACATTAGAGAATGCAACGTTCAGTGTAAAGGATGTTATTCCGAGCGGTCTTGAATATGTTTCGGATACAGCTTCGACAGTGGGCGGAGTGACAACACTCGGCACAGACGGAAATATAACAGTCGCATTTAATAATATAACAATTGCAAACAACGGTACAATTACATTTACAATAACATGTAAGGTTCCGGCAGATGCAACTGCAGACTCAAACTATGCAAATACGGTTGTAATTGTTGATGAGAACGGTACAGAGCATAATTCAAGCACAAATACAAGTATTGCAGGCGGCGGTACATCATCAAGCTCAACAATTCTTATTGATAAGAAGATGTATGACGCAAACGGAAATGAAATCACATCGGGCGAAATTGTTGCGGGTGATACTATTGAGTTCAGAGTTACTGTTACCAATAATAGTGATACAGCTTTAACTACGTTTAAAATACAGGATACTCTTGCAGGTAGCTATGCAGGAGCAAACTCATGGACAACAATGTCGGTAAAGCTGCTTTCGATAACAGATGGTTCATCGATCGGTAATGTGACAGAGGCAGGTTTGTTGTTTAATGGTCAGTCGATTTATATATCACAAGCAGGTGGTACATCCACATGGAATTTTGACGGTACATTGGGATATAATGACTATGGTGCATATACTGATGGTTATCAGCGAGGACCATATACAGGACTTCTCCCCGGGGGTTCTGTAACGTTAAGCTATAGTGTTACTACAGCATCAGATTTTACAGCAGGAAGTAATACAGTACTTGCGACAGCAGCTGACGGTACAACGTCAAATGATGTGGTAAGCTATGTGGCAGTGGCAGCTACTCCGACACCGGAGGTTACAGCTGACCCGAATGCAACACCGGAGCCGACAGAGGCACCAAGCTCAGAGCTTACAATCACAAAGGTAGCTACAACAACTGCAAAAACTGTAAGTGATACAACTGCAGCAGCAGGTAAGACAGAAATCGAAGGCTACAGATTTGGCTATACAGTAACTGTAACAAATACAACAGGTGCTGATTATACAACAACAGGTGCAACATTTGCGGATAAGATTCCTGAGGGATTTGCGTTATCGATTGACCCCTATGCATCGAATTATGCGGGCGGTTATAACGAGGAGTGTACAGCACAAACTGTGTATATTGCGGGCAAATTCTATAATGAATGGAACCAGGTCAATACAATATACTACACAACTGACGATCTTTCCGATGCGAGTTGGCACTATAATGATTTTGTAACAATAACAGTAGATGATGCATCGATATCATCAGGTCCGTGGCAGACCTTGGTTGCAAACAATCCTACATTGACATTCAAGGATGATTGGGGCAACAATATAGTTCCGGATGGCGCAAGCTATAAAGTGGATGGTAAGGAGTTGACGGTTAATTTTACCAACGCTATAACAATTCCGGCAGGCCAGTCACTAACATTCACATACTACCTCACACCGACTACTGCAGAAGCGGAGGAAATCTATCAGGAGATGCTTGCAAATGATTCTACAGGAAATTCGGTAGAGTTCACAGACAGAGCATATAAGAATGAGGCTACATTCTCCGGTGACAAGGCATTCTATGATAAAGACGGTGCAATTGTAACAGATATCACAGCAGTTGAAACTGTTGAGATTTTCTCACCGAAGGTTCATCCGGGTCTTGAAAAGAAAGCTTTATATGCTATTTCAGCCGGTGAAAACGAGCACTATATCTCAATTAGTGAGAATGGAGTGAGCCAGAACGACGTATTTGTATGGAAAGTTACAGTATATAATACTAAGGATCGTGCCGGTGGCGGCAAGACACTGAGTGGTTATACAATAAAGGATGTATATCCTGACTACTATACATACGGCGGTAAGTCATATTCAAACAGTGTATATACTTTTGACGCTTCATGGACAGTATATGGAGAATATAACAAGGTTCTTGCAAGCGGTTCAGGAGATACATATGTAGAGCCGGATGCAAATGGTGTATTTGATTTCTCGGCTGATACATATGCAATTCCGGCAGGCGGAAGAATGGAGCTTACTGTTATTACTGTTCCGACAGTAACAGGTACAGATCTTACACCGTACGGACTTTATACAAATACAGTAACATTAGCAACGGAGCAGGCTTTTGATAAGGCGAATGTTCCGGCAGGTACTGTAAGTTCAAACGGAACAACTATTGAGGCGAGTGATACAATTCCGCTCTACCTTGTAAGTACATCTTCAACAAAGTCAATTTCGGCAACAAATGCAGACGGCACAGTATCAACTGCAAACAGCGACAGCGGTGCACTGAACAATTATATTGGTGCAAAGGTTGGAGATACAGTAACATATACTCTGGAAGTAAAGAACCATGACATGGTTAACTACCTTGAGGACTTCGCAATTATCGACAGATTACCGATTGACGGTGATGTGGGTGTAATTACGGAAAACAGCAGAGGTTCTGTATTCCCGGTTAAATATGCCGGAAATATGAAAGCAGTTATAACATTAAGCAATGGTACAGAAATAGATGTAACAAAGTATGTATCAACTGCGTTCGCAGCTGATACGGCTACAAATTTTGAAGCGACGGATATCGACTGGCTTGACACATCAGTTGCAAGAGCAGCTACAAAGGTTACCTGGATAAGCGAGCCGACAACTACAACAAATCTTGTACGTTTCTGCTTATCAAAGCTTTCAAGCTGCAGTGAGTATGATTTTGGTGTAGAACACACTGATGCAAGCGGAACAACATATACGAAGTACGGTGTACCGCCCAAGGCAACAATAACAATTACATTTGATGCACAGGTTCCGGAATATGTTCAGGATGCAGGTGAGGGTAACTATGCATGGAACTCATTCGGCTATTACTTTAATAGCGGCAGCCATGAAAACATGATTGCTGAGCCGGCAAAGGTTGGTTTATGGGTAGAGGATGAGAACTATGGCGGTTCAATTCTTGTAAGAAAGAACTATACAACAAATGTTCCGGGCGATATAAGAACATTCTATTTCGCACTTTACAAGGGTCTGTATGACGCTTCAACGAATGCAGAGCCGCTGGATGTAATTGAAATTACAATGTCAGGTTCGTCAACAGGAGCATATGCAGAAGCATACTTCGCAAATCTTGATTGTGTTGATGACAATGGCAGAAGTATTGCATACTATATCTACGAATCAGAGCAGGACGGTACTCCTCTTAAGGCGACGAGCATGGAGTCTGAAACAAGAACCTATACAGAGGAAAGCGGAACAGAGCATCAGGAAACATATGTGTCATCAAAGGTAGCTACAAGAAGCGACGGTGTAACATTCACAATGGATAACACCTCACAGATGGATTCTGCATGGAATAAACCGTCATATCAGGAGTATGCGGGCGAAGTGGTGCCGTATCAAAGTGAGTATCTTGTATGGCATAAGGATCTTTCGGCTAATATGACATATAACTCAGCTATCTTCTCGAATGAGTATATGGTAACTGTAGATTATGAAATCATGGGACCGTTCTATGCAGACGTTCCGACAGAGCAGAGTGTTGCAACAAAGGGTATGACATCTACAAGACCGTATAGCTTTGTAGCAGGCAAAATCAGCAATGAAGAGGATTCAACCTCGCGTGATATGGAATACGGATCAGGACCGTATGGAACAACAAATCAGTACGGCGGCGATCAGAAGCATACAATTGCAACGGGATTCCTTGCAAGACTTACAGGTGTGGGCGACTACACAATCAATCAGGCAAAGTGGAAGATTACAACATCAAACCCGAATACAAACACACCGGGAGTATTTGTAAGATTAAGAACTGCTACTGCACAGACAACAGGCTTAAGTCTCATGTATCTTAACGATTTTGAAGTGTATGAGGAAACGAGTGAAGACACGCTTGAGCTTGGTACAGTAGGTGGCTTTGATGATATCTCAGATGATGAGGAGTTCCTTGCGGATTACACAGTAGAGGAAAGAGCTGTAATGATAGCAGAGGGTCTTGGACTTGATGCTTCGGCAGTTCAGTATGATGATGCGGGTCAGCCGTATGTTATCCTTGACGAAAATCTTGAAGCAGAGGCATTCTCATTAAGCGAGGAAACAGAATCAACAGGTACAACAGAAAGCTCATTCACAGGTGCTATAGCACTCGGTGAATCGGGATTTGCAGATGCATATGATACACCGGGTTATGCAATTTACAAGCTTGTAGGTACAGAGCAATATACAATTGAGCTTAACGACAATGTACCGCACGTTACATTGACAGACGGTGCACAGGCTTATATCGGTATTGTTATCGACCAGCTCTACGATCAGAATGCTACAGCAGAGCTTGAGCTTACAGATGAGGAGTCATTTGACGATACAGTTATTGAGGCAGCTAATAATGCAAATGAGGCTGTATATACATTAGTTGAGTCACCGCGTCAGTGGGGCAGCTTCTCGCTCGGAGCACTGCTCAAGATGACAGCCGGTACACCGTTATACTTCGACACATTTGTTGATGAAACAACGAAGTCAACTGTAAGTATGCAGAATGCAAACAATACAATGCGAGTTACAGCAACAAGCGGTAAGGCGGTTACATTCAATGTGAATGAAAGCGGCGTATATAACTATTACGGCTGGAACGATGATGTTGTTGAAGAAATGGCATATACAGCTTATCTTGGACTGAACGGCTCAGGACGTAAGGATTACCGTTCAATCGTAGTAAATGTTCCGGCAGGTGCAGAGTTAAGAGTTATCGCAAAATCAACAGGTGACGATGACCGTACATTGGTAATAGAGGACAGTGCCGGTAATAAGCAGAAGGTTACTGTTCCGGGCAATGCAAATGCCGATATTACAGGTGTACTTTCGCAACAGGTTGTAACAATTGCAGAAGGTGGTGCTGTATATCTTTATAGTGCAGGCAGTGGTATTGATGTATTCTCAGTAGAGATAAACTAAGTAATTAAGCAGAAGGAGAGATAGATAATGAAAAAATATGTAAGTCCATATATAGATATTCTTCTGTTTGATGCTGAGGAGGATATCATTACAACGAGTACAGCTTCGAAGAGCGGATATACTGCGGCAATGGACGTAAATGCGCAGATGGATACCGTAATCGGTGGAAAAAGCGGAAGCATCAGCACCGTAAGACTTGAGGACATAAAAATCAAATAATAAATGTCAAAGTGGGAGAGCCGGCATTAAATGCCGGCTCTCTTTTTGTATAAAAATGTAAAAAAACAAAAAAAATTCAAAATAAGCTTTACAAAAAGAGTAAAATATATTATAATTATTAGTATCTAATATTTAAAGTGTTTTATTGCACTAAAGCGATAAAACGGCGAAAGGAGAAATATAATATGGATATTTTTGCATTTGTATTATACTTTGTAGCGATGATTGCTATAGGTATATACTTTTTCTTTAAGTCCAAGGGGGTTACAGAAAAGGACTATTTCCTTGGCGGACGTGCAATGGGACCTTGGGTAACTGCAATGAGTGCCCAGGCATCAGACATGAGTGCATGGCTTCTCATGGGACTTCCGGGCAGTATTTTGGCGTTTGGCTTTGGTCAGGCATGGATTGGTATCGGTCTTGCAATCGGTACTGCGGCTAACTGGATTCTTGTTGCAAAGAGACTTCGTAAGTTCTCAAGAGCTGCGGGCGATTCAATCACACTTCCGCAGTATCTTTCAAACCGCTTTGCATCAAAGAGCCACGCTGTAAGTATTATATGTGCGGTTGTGTTCCTCGTGTGCTTCACAATCTATGTTGCATCAGCGTTTGTTGCAGGTGCGGGTGTTTTCACAACTCTTGTTCCTGAGCTTCAGAGAACTCATGCTATGCTTATATTTGCGGCAATTGTTGTGGTTTATACATTCCTTGGCGGCTTCAACGCAGTTTGTTGGACAGACTTCTTCCAGGGACTTCTCATGATAGCAGCGCTTCTTATCGTTCCGATAGTTGTAGGCTTCACAAGAGAACTTAACCCTGAGGCACTTAATATGGTTTATACAGGCCCTGAGGGTGAGCAGTTTGCATTCGTAGCAAACTTCTTCAATGCGAGCTGGAAAGACATCATATCAGGTCTTGGCTGGGGACTTGGTTATTTCGGTATGCCGCATATTATCGTAAGATTTATGGCTATCGAAAAGCCGTCAATGGTTAAGAAGTCAGCAACTGTTGCTATTATCTGGGTTATTATTTCACTTGCGGCAACAATTATGATTGCATACTTAGGAAGAATGTTTGTATATTCAAATGGTGTAGATCTCAGTGCAAAGCTTCTTGCAGAGGGTAAGCAGTCGTTAATATTCGTTGAGCTTGCCCGTGACGTATTCCCGGCATTTATTGCAGGTATTTTACTTGCTGCAATTATTGCGGCATCAATGTCAACAGCAGACTCACAGCTTCTCGTTGCAGCTTCATCATTTGCAAGTGACCTTTATAAGCCGATTATCAGAAAGAGTGCATCAAATAATGAGATGCTTTGGGTAAGCCGTATAATCGTTCTTGTAATTGCTGTTGTTGCATACTTTATTGCAAGCAGTGAGGGTGAGGCGGCACAGGCTATTATGAACCTTGTATCAAATGCATGGGGAATATTCGGTGCGGCATTTGGTCCGGCGGTTCTGTTCTCACTTTTCTGGAAGAGATTTACATACAAGGGTGCAGTTGCAGGTATCTTAGTAGGTGCAGTTGTGGATATGCTCTGGTTATGGCTTCCGGTTGCAGACGGTCTTTCGCTTACAGCAATAACAGGAATATATGAAATTATTCCGGGATTTATTATCGGTGCGATTGCGGCTGTAGTAGCAACGCTTATCGACAAGGCTCCGTCAGCAGAGGTTGAAGCAATCTTTGTAAGAGCAACAGATAACAGCATTGATGATTAATATTTACGAATAGAAGATGATAAAATCCGGAGGATGTTGCGTAAACATCCTCCGGATTTTTTTGGTGATGTAAATTATGGTTTAGCGGTGTATTAGTTTGCACTTAACCATACGACATTGGAGGGGACTTTGTCCCCTTGCAGACTTTGGTATGATTTGATTTTTTGCTATAACCCCTACTGGCTTTTCTGCCTACAGCAGCAGAAAAGTCAGCAAAAGAGTGCCGTTAAAGAGGGGACGCCCCTCCCTCTTTAAAATCTCCCGCTGCGCTTTACCAAAAG
>JAZQKZ010000080.1:0-1630 GCA_045542415.1 Clostridia bacterium | reverse complement strand
TCGAATCCGGTACGGGTCACCAAAGATTGTAACAGCTTAGGCTGCACAATAATATAGTTCGTGTTGATTGTCATGTGGGTCCACCTGTTCCCATCCCGAACACAGAAGTTAAGCACATGTACGCCGACAATACTTGGCGGGTGACTGCCCGGGAAGATAGGTAACGCGAACACAAACCTCTACAGAAATGTAGAGGTTTTTCTTTATATAAAATAGTGGACTGAGGTTCATCTGTTCTTGTTGTTATGGCTTTTCTTATG
The DNA here is from genome assembly GCA_045542415.1 of Clostridia bacterium. GTDB lineage: Bacteria > Bacillota > Clostridia > UBA1381 > UBA1381 > UMGS1958. The sequence goes on along the minus strand of JAZQKZ010000080.1, from coordinate 1,370 downwards.
CCTGCAAGTGTGCACCGGACACTTGCGGACGGCATGACAATACTTGGCCTACCCGGGAAGATAGGTAACGCGAACACAAGCCTCCACATTTCTGTGGAGGCTTTTCTTATATAGATTTAAGGAGGATTTACATGTACACATTTAAGTCTTTGCATGATATTGACCTGCAAAAGTTGGCAGATTGTTTTAATCTTGCCTTTTCGGATTATGAACAGTCGATTAGCTTTACACAAGATTCGCTAAAGTATTATCTTACGGCCAGCGCAGTAGATATTTCCTTGTCTTTTGGCGCATTTTGCGATGATCAATTGGTCGGCTTTATCCTCAATTCCAGCGGCATCTACAACGATGAGGTAGTTGTATTTGATGCCGGTACAGGCATTGTTCCTGAACACAGAGGGAAAAAGGTATTTTCAGCATTGTTTGAATATACCAGCAAGGAACTGAAAAACTTCGGAATTTCCATGTATTACTTAGAAGTACTGCAGTCCAATCATCGTGCGGTGAATATTTACAGCAGGAAAGGTTTTGCAATAAATCGAGAGTATTCTGTACTCACAGCATCCGGATGCAGATGTTGCAAGGAAGATGGGATTGCGGTTTCCTGCTATGACGATTTTGCGCCTTTTTCTACTGCGTTTTCTGTAAAGCCCTCGTTTGAGCATTCAACCCATACACTAAATCAAAACCCGCAGCTATATGAAGTGCGATACATTAGTGATTGCGCATACTGCATTTATGCCAAGAGAAATGGCGCAATCTTGCAGATGCATTATAATGACATTCATGCATTAAAGGCAGTAATCTCAGATTTGGTGATTCAATATCCTTCACTGATGGCAAAAAATGTGGACCTTGCTTCCTTAGATGTGATACATATACTCACAGAGCTTGGATTTGACGAGGTTTTGCGGCAATATGAAATGCTCAAAGCACTATAACAAAAGGACGGTCAGTGACCGTCCTTTTGTTATTATAGTTTTAGTATTCGTTCCGCTGTTTTATGAGCCATCTGCTCTCTTTGATCATCTGTCAGATCAAGGCGCATAAAATGTTCAACTTCCTGCACCGGATCGAACATGGGATAGTCAGAACCGTAGGCCATGCGCTCGGCTCCGTATATATTGATATATTTCTCCGGTACACCCGGCTCCATAAACATCATAGAGCTGGAGATGTCCATTACACAGTTGGTGTCGTACAGTAATTCCCGGGCCGTTTCATACATACTGTAACCGCCAAAGTGGGCTGCAATGGCGTCCAGACCCGGAAACATATCCAGTATTTTTCGCAATTTAATGGGATGCGAGTAATTATACCGCTTGTCGCCCATGTGCAGCAATATGGGAACGCGTCTGCAGATCATTTCA
>JAZQKZ010000079.1:0-4288 GCA_045542415.1 Clostridia bacterium | reverse complement strand
CTTGTGGGAACTGATGATAAAGTGTATTTGGGGGCAAATGAAAATTATCACTATATGTTTGACGCGCCTTCATACTATGATAATTCAGATAAATCCGTTATTCATATATCGGATAATCACAAGATGTATTCGTTCCTGTATGGCGACGGTTGGGTAGTTTCTCAACAGCAAATGCTTGAAAACGGAGCTTTCACTACGGAAAATTACGCAGAATTTGCAGAACTGAAAACAGGTGTATTATCAAGGCTCAAATGCAAAAAAGAAATTACTTTTGCAGGAGAGCCTTTTAACTATCTTGCAAATGCAGAAAAGCACACGGAGCAGAATTTCAATCAGATTGACGGGTTAATAAACAACGAGCCGCCGAAGCCGTCTATCCGGGAACAGATAAAAAATTCTGCCAAAGAGCATGGAGAGAAAAAGGAGCCTTCAAAAGCACCTCATAAATCGGAGCCGGAGCTATGAACAGAATAATATTACTTTCCCCGAAGCAAAGCAGACGTACAAATGCACTTGTTCGCAAGCTCTGTTGCAACTACGACGGCGGCCATTGTATTTTGCTTGACGACGGCGATCCGTGCGTATGCCCCCAGCTTATAACATACTCACATATTATCTGCAAATGGTTTAAGGTTGCCGTACTGCCTGTTGATAAAGATTTGCATATTGAACTAATGAAGCCACCGAACACAAAATTGTGTTCTATATGTGGCAGATATTATATCCCAAACAGTAATAGGTCAAAGTATTGTTCCGATTGCAGAAAAGTCATTACAAGACGGCAAGCAGCGGAACGAAAACAAAAACAGCGTCTTATGTCACGGAATAAAGGCAATTTATTCCCTTAAAATAAGGGTTTTTAAGGCGAAAACTCATAGGGGTAATACTCTTTATCCAAAAACCTTAAAAACTGCCCTCTAATGCGTGACATAAATTATATAAAAATACCGTGATACAGTTGCTAAAATCAAGCAGCATGTATCACGGTTCTTTTTTTGTTTGTTGACTACCTACAAGAAAGATGATATAATAAATTCACTATGTAGGTATGGAGTGTTGAGTATGAAAATTGAAAACGGTGTTTTTACAGGAACATTTGATGAACTGCTTGAATATGTTTTTTCAAAGTATGGTGATGAAATTATAAAAGCTATGAATGAAGAAACTGAACGGCGTATAGCAGATGTTGAGCTTCCTCCCGATTGGGAAGAACGCTCAAAGGTTGTTTGGGAAAGAATATGTGAAACAATTAAAAAAATGGAACAGGAAAACGCCTGATACCGTTTTCCTGTTCCATTTGGATATTAGAAATGCAAGTATTATTCTGCCGAAGATTTTATCATTTGGAGTATGATAGTCTTTTTATCTTCCGGCAATTTCACCCAGCTTTCAAAAAGCTCTTTTAATTCGGGTGTGAGTTCTATAAAATCGTTATCTGCAAAGAACTGTGATAGGGTTAAACCAAAAGCCTTGCACACGGCTTCTAATGTAACAATGTTAGGGATCGTATTTCTTTTATATAAATTTGATACTGTTCCTTGTGCTAACCCAGCTTCTTTTGCAATACGATAGTCAGACCAGCCATATTTGCTTTGCAAATCTCTTAATCGTTTCAAAACATCCATACTGTAACACCGCCTTGCAACTTGATTTTCCTATTACCTACATTCTGTAAATATTATACCTCTTAATTGAGGTGTTGCGAAAGATACAAGATGTGAAGAACTCGGCTACAAAGTAGGAGGTAAAAATGTTAAGGAAACGACTATGCAGCATTGTCCTTTTGTTGTCAATGGTATTTATGTTCACAGCTTGCGGAACAGATACCATTAACACAGCAGATTTAACCGAGCCACAGGATAGTGTGGTAACGGATTTAGCTTCTGCAGAAAAGGACACGGATATTCAGGAGGAACCAGAAACCCCTGTTGAGCTTGACGAAAATTCAAGTTTTGAGGTACATTATCTTGATGTAGGACAGGCAGATGCAGCTCTTGTCTTATGTGATGATAAAACAATGCTTATTGACGGTGGCAATCCGAGCGATAGCAGTTTAATAGCAGCGTATTTGAAGAAACACAGTATTTCTCATTTAGATTATGTTATCTGCTCGCATGCACACGACGACCACGTGGGAGGGTTACCCGGTGCATTGTCAGTTGCAACAGCAGGTGCGGTATATGCTCCAAAGACGGAAAATGATATAAAGTCATATCAGAGCTTTAAGAGTAAGACACAGGCGCAAGGGCTGACAATTCAAAATCCTGTTCCGGGAAGCAGTATTAAATTTGGAAGCAGTACAGTTGATTTTTTAGGGCCGATAACAGAAAATTCAAGCGACCTTAATAATACCTCGATTGTTCTTAAAATAACTTATGGCGAAACCTCGTTCCTGTTCACAGGAGACGCAGAACGTGAAGAAGAACAAGACATATTGGCTAAAAATTATGACTTGTCTGCTACTGTATTAAAGGTCGGACATCACGGCAGCGAAAATTCAACCTCGTATGTTTTTCTCCGTGAGATAATGCCTGAATATGCAATTATTTCCGTTGGCGATAATAACTACGGACACCCCACAGAAGAAGCATTAAGCCGTCTGCGTGACGCTGATGTAAAAGTGTACCGAACAGACCTTCAAGGCGATATTATAGTTAAGAGCAACGGAAAGAAAGTAACTGTTGCACCCTCAAAAAATGCAAACATAGAAACCAATACTACAGTTAAGCAAAAAGAGGAGACGCCTCCGGCTGTTGTCGGGGCTCCTGTTCCGCAAGAGCAAAAGCAGGAACCGGCACAATCACAGGAAGCGACACACTCATATATAGCAAACAGCAATACAGGCAAATTACATTATGCAGGCTGTTACAGTGTTGACAGAATGAAAGAAAGTAACAAAGTATATATGACATGCACACGGAGCGAAGCGCTGGCGCGTGGTTATAGTCCTTGTAAAAATTGCAACCCATAGACATAAAAATTCCCTTGTGTCTTGAACAGACACAAGGGATATTTTTTATACTCTTTTATCTTGCAGCAACAAATCTAACAGCGGTTAAAGGAATATAGTACAAGGCTACAAGCAGTCTCCACATTAGAATTATTCCTCCGATAGCTCCACCAATAAAGAAGCTGAATATAAGTGTTGCAAGCATACCATTTAAGCCGAACAGTGGGAACACTATCAATCTTGTTATGCCGAAAGGTATTCCGCAGAGTATGAACAGCTTTACATAGTCAACCGTTCCGGCGGAGTCGGTGCAGATATTGATAAACATTGAGTAAAGGAATATTGCGAATAATATAGGAATTATTGTTTTGATTATAAAGTCCTTTGTTATCTGTAATTTAGTCATTCGGTTTGCCTCCTTGCTTGTGCTTCAAGTAATAACTTTCTTGCTCTGTTAAAGTATGCGTTGTCTATTGACGGAATATCCCAATAGCAAAAGTCGCCTTGCATATCTTCTAATGTGAATGTTGGCTCTACCCATTGTAAGATTTTGATGTAGGATTGCTTTCTTGCTTCCTCATAGGTCAGAGTTCCGTCCTCGACACCCTTAATTAAATCTGCTATGACAATCTGCATTTGTGCCTCTGCTTCTTTGTAAAAGTCGGGGCGCAGGTACATATCCCTTTGCTGATGAATTGCGTTTCGCGCGATTGCCATTAAATCACCATATCCATATCCTTGTGTTTGCCCTGAAACTATTGCCTCCCAAACAAGCCTTTTTGCTTTTCCGTTTGCCTCTCCATATCCTAAACCATTTTCAACTTCGCAGAGTATAGGGCTGATTAACTTTTCTGTGATTGCTACCTGATTTACCGTAACATGCGGCGGTACGCTCTCACCGGGTATCTCGGCTGCAAGTGCCGTTAAATTCATTGTGCTAATAAGTGCGGCAGTGATGATTACTTTTGCTATCTTTTTCATATAGACAACCTCCTTATATTTATAATCTGCCTATATAAATTATATCATATAGTTTAGCAGTCGCCCAGCCCTTTGCTACTCTAAAAACGCCGAAATATCGCGGCTCTGCCTGTGAGAAGCGCCTAAAAGTGAATCCACATTTGATTTTATGATGTCAATTTCAGCAGCTTCCGATTTCGCTTTTTTGTATTCCTCATACAAGGTTTCTTTCTCGGATTGGAGCAATTTATAACTCTGCCTTAACTCTTTTATAGGCGGATATTTTGCTCCCTTTAATTCTTTTAGTGCTGCCTCAAACAAAATGATTTCTGCTTGATGCCTTTCTGCGAACTGCTCTTTGTTCTTTGCCTTTTTTCT
>JAZQKZ010000078.1:0-72174 GCA_045542415.1 Clostridia bacterium | reverse complement strand
ACACAAACGGTACATTGGTTACAACCTCATCATGAATATACTCTTCACTGTCAACCTTTGCTATCAGCTTGTACGGACCGTAAGGAGCTTTTTGATATACATTATACCATACTGCATTCTTACAGCCTTTCCATGTCAATGCAACGGTATTGGGAGTTTCCTTGGCAACAAGCTCTGTCACCTCTCCCGTTTCACCGCTTCCGTCAACGATTTCCACATCAACCTCTGTGCGGTTTCTTGATGTAAAATGCTGTGAATAAAGTCCATATACTCTGTAGCTGTACTTTTCACTGAGGTTTACATCCGTATCGATATATTCCTCGATTATTACATCTGTCTTTTTATCGTATTCAAAGTTTTGCTTATTAAAACGCTTCACAAAATATCCATATACTCCGTCAAGCTTATTCCATGTCAGCTTAACCTGCTGATTATTTTTTTCTGCGGTTATCTCCGTTTTTACCACAGGTGCCGGAATATCCTGCATCATCGCAATATCAATTGCATTTATTGCACAGTGCGGACCCATAAATTCAAATTCCATCATACCGTCAGTCACATCCACCTCATAGATGTTTTCCTTAACGGTTCCGTCATGAATCCACGCACCGTTTCTAATACCGTTTATTATGTATAAGGTTGTGACATCGCCCTCGTCAACGTAATCACCCGTACTCATGCGAATGAGATAGCGTCCGTTTTCAAGCTTCACAAAAAACTTATTTGAATCCATGAGTAAAAAGTCACGGTTAAGCTCCTTTTCGCCTCTGTCACGTTCAACCGCCTGTGCCGGCTTCAGGATACCGTAATCAGCACCCTCATTATATATTGATTCCCCGGTAATTTTTATATAACCATCTATGACCGGTTTTTTTCCAAAATCAAAGCTTACTTCTTTCATATTTTGCCTCCCTGCTGCAAATTACTACTCGCATATCAATACAGCATATATTATATCACACTCATAAGCAAAATAAAAGGGGTATTTTAAAAAAAATTTGACTTTTTTATTAATTTACACCGTTTTTATAAATGTACAAATGAAGTGTTTTGTTAAATTATTGTTTATCTTACAAGCTCAATGAATGCCACACAACAAAGGGGATGCTGGCACAACATCCCCGATTCCATTATCTTCTCTTCTTCATCTCACGATAAACATCATCCCATGTCATATCATTGTCAACCAACATTACGGTAAGATGATATATAAGATCCGAGGTCTCATATGCTATTTCCGCCTTATCGCGGTTCTTTCCGGCAATTACCACCTCTGCCGCCTCTTCGCCTACCTTCTTTAAAATCTTGTCCTCACCCTTATCAAAGAGATAGTTCGTATAGCTTCCGTCCTCCGGATGTCTCTTACGGTCAATTATAACCGCTTCGTCAGCTGCCATAACGTCTGATAAATCCTCTGCTTCTTCCTTCTCGACAAGCACTCCGTCCTCTATACTTCTGTAGAAGCAGCTTCTCTTTCCTGTATGGCATGCCGGTCCTCTCGGATTTACAATCAATAATAAGGTGTCATTGTCACAGTCAAGCTTAATTTCATCGACATACATAAAATTACCCGATGTCTCGCCCTTTACCCAAAGCTCCTGACGTGAACGTGAATAAAAGGTAGCCTTTCCCGTCTCAACTGTCTTGTCAAACGCCTCACGGTTCATATATGCAACCATAAGCACCTCTTTTGTTACCTTATTCTGTAATACTGCCGGGATAAGTCCCTGCTCATTGAATTTTAATTCTATACTCATTTTTTTTACTCCTTTTATATCTTAAAGTGAAAGACACACGCAGCTTTTTTTACGGACAAGCCTGCAATTCACGCCCTTTGCTCACGAAAAAAAGCTTATACACTGCTTATTTCAGCTTCATCAAGTGCCAGTTTTTTATCAGATAATCCGCACCGGATAACACAGTAAATACCACCGAAATCCATATAAGTGCCGCACTTACCGTATAGCTTGTACTCGTCTCAATGGCTGAAATGTTGGTAATAAGTATCGTAATAATGATTGCCGCCATCTGTGCCACAGTCTTGAACTTACCGAAAAACGATGCCGCTATCACATTACCGTCACCGGCTGCCGCAAGTCTTACTCCCGACACTGCAAACTCACGCACAAGTATAATCATTACTGCCCATGAATCGATAATACCTTTCTGCATAAATATCAGAAATGCCGCTGTTGTAAGCATTTTATCCGCAAGCGGATCGGCAAACTTACCGAATGTAGTTATCTGATTGTATTTTCTCGCAACCTGCCCGTCAAGCATATCCGTCAGCGATGCAATTATAAACACTGCCAACGCCGTTATCTGACAAGGTGTCGTATCAATAAGCAAAAACGCCATAAATACCGGTACAAGTACCACTCGCAAAAGTGTAAGTTTATTTGCTAAATTCATAGTTACTTCCTTTCCGAATCTTATTCATGCGGTAAATATTCCCCCGACTGATGCTTAATTCAGTCACCGACAGCCTGACCTGTGAGGTCATATTCGTCCGCATCAAGAATCTTTACCTTTATAATATCTCCAGGCTCTACCTCTTCCTCTGTACCGAAATACACTGTTCCGTCAACATCTATACTGTCGCCCCGGCTTCTGCCATAGAACAGGAAGTTTTCCTCGTCATAGCCCTCTACTATTACCTCAAGCTCCGAACCGATTTTCTCACGGTTCATCTCAAACGAAATCTGCTGCTGTAAGGTCATGAGCTTATCAAGTCTCGCCTGCTTTGTTTCATCATCAATCTGATTTTCAAACCTCGCAGCAGGAGTACCCTCCTCCTGAGAATATGCAAACACTCCCATTCTGTCAAAGCGTATCTGCTTAACAAAATCATACAACTCTTCAAACTGCTCCTGCGTTTCGCCCGGAAAGCCTACTATAATAGAGGTTCTTATCACCACGCCCGGAATTTTATCACGAAGCTTATTTATCTTCGCCTCAATCTCACTGTGATTTGTGCGACGTGCCATTCTTCTTAAAATCTCGTCATTTATATGCTGTATCGGCATATCGACATATGCACAGATTTTATCGTGCCTTGCCATTGTCTCGATAAGGGCGTCCGTCACTGCTTCGGGGTAGAAATAATGTACTCTTATCCACTCAATCCCCTCGACCTTTACAAGCTCTTCAAGAAGCTTATCCAGTGAATATTCACCGTATAAATCCAGACCGTAGCGTGTTGTATCCTGAGCTATTACTATAAGCTCCTTTATACCGCTTTGTGCAAGTCTTTGAGCTTCATCAAGAATATCTTCTGTTTTTCTGCTTCTGAATTTTCCTCTTATGGACGGAATCGCACAGTATGTACAGTTATTTGAACAGCCCTCTGCAATTTTCAGATATGCACAATATGACGGAGTTGATAAAATTCTCGGTAAACCCTCCGCTGCGTCACGGTTGGGCTGACCGCAGATTATCGGCTTTTCGCCCTCAAGTGCAAGACGTATAATCTCAGCTATCTTATCATAATCGCCCGTTCCGAGTATCGCATCAACCTCCGGGATTTCCTCTGCAATTTCTTTGCTGTAACGCTCTGCCAGACATCCGGACGCAATCAGGAGCTTACATCTGCCCTCTTTATACTGAGCCATTTCAAGCAGAGTATTAATCGATTCCTGCTTCGCCGCATCGATAAAGCCGCAGGTATTTACAATTATAGCATCCGCCTCAGCAGCATCATATACTATTTTATATCCGTCTGAATCAAGTATTCCGAGCATTGTTTCCGCATCGGTCTGATTTTTCGCACAGCCCAGAGATACCAATCCAATATTAAAGCTCATAATTCTTATCCTTTCACCGAGTCAAAGCCGAAAATCCGCCGTCATCCCCTGCTCCGAAAAGCAACGCATGACGCATATAATCCAAATCATTCGGCTTCCTCATTCTTTATCTTTTCTATACATGATTTAATATCACTTATGTCATAGCCTCTGTATATAAAATATCTGATACAGCGGTCAATACTCTTCTTCTCAAAGCTGCCGCCAAGCTTTTTTCTGACCAAAGGACACAGTGTATCCTCCGCATCCTCAAAATCAAGCTCTGCAATCGCTTCAGCAATATGCACCGAAGATATCCCCTTTGCATACAGCTCCTGCTCTATTCTGCGTCTGCCGAATTTCTTAAGATGCTGCAAATCCTTTGCTTTCCTCTGTGCATACCGTTTATCATCTACAAATCCGTAGTTACGGCAAAAATCAAGTATCTCTTCGATATCTTCATTTTTTGCACCTGCACGCCTTAGCTTATCACTCAGCTCTCTTTCCGAATGAGAACGAAACTCCAGCAGCCGCAATGCTTTTTCCTTTGCCTGTTCAAAACTAAGCTCTTTTTCCATCTATATTAAAATAGCCAAACACCTCATCAAATCTGATGCCGGCGATCTCCTTGTTTCTGTATTTTTCCGTAAGATGCTCATGACCGCTTGACATCTGATCGCAATATACTCCGCATGAAATCGATAAATATGATTCAATGTATGCCGACAGATGATCGCAGCCACGGATTATTTCACCGTCAACCGGATTGAAATGATCGTCATTATACAGCTCGTTTATCATATCCGAGCTTATCACCTCTGACCTGCCGTTCTTTATTATCTTGGAGGCAAATTCATCCTGCATAAAATATTTAAGCTCATCATGCCATGCAGCCGGCAAAAGCGGATAAATAACCGCCGCCATCTGCTCCTCTTCTATCTCATGTATAAGCTCATCAAGTCCCTCTACGCTTCTCTTTACCGGCGAGACAATATCCCTTGTCAACACCTCCGGTAAGTCATGGAAAAGTCCTGCAAAGAAATTATTTGCCTTTCTCTTTTCACACGGCTCTTCAAGCTCAAGAGTCATAAAATACGAAACAACCGCCACCACCAGCATATGACCCATAACAAAGGTCGCCGGCATTCTTACCGCCTTTGACCACCGCTGCTGATAACGCAGCTTGCCTATGAGAGACATAAATTCCTGCAAGTATCTGCTACCCATGAAATAGCGATAACCATCAAAGGTATCACATGACGCAAGCCCCTGCGTCATTTCACGCTTAACCTGCTCAATTCCGTATGTGGTACGGTTCATGGGATAAATCACATTAAATTCCCAGTCCGTAGCACAGTAATGTGCCGCACGAAGCACCTTCTTTTCAAGTGCACTGTACTCCACATCACTGTAATAGAGCTTCATTCTTTCAAAAAATCCGCCGCCTACAAGCTTCATATCATTTTCAAGACATGAAAGCACATAATTATCTATCTGCCTGCCCTTTTCCTTATCAAGCTTATGGTAAATAAGCGGCTTGATATCAGTTAAGACTATACGGTGAAAAAATTCAAATATGCCACCCTCAACAAGCTTAACCATATCAACCTCATCGCCATGACACTTTGCAAGCACATATGCATATACCATTTTATGTGCCTGTTTATCTAGCTCTGTAAATCCCGTCCAGGGTCGGATATGATCGTTCCAACGCTGTATTGACGCCGCTTCATAAATGAGTGAAAGCAGATTTTTATTAATCATCGTAGCAGTCCTTTCCTAATATAATATGTATGTTATTCCTTTACTACCTTATAGCCATGCTTCTCAAGTGCCTTTATTACCTTATTGCCATGCTCCTTGCCGCCAACCTCACACGCTACATGGATAATAACCTCATTCGGGTCAAGATCCGCACTCATGCGATCATACTGCACCATCACAACATTTGCATTCGTTTCTGTAAGCACATGTGAGAAATGCTCAAGGCTGCCCGGAATATCCAGAAGCGTTGCCTTGAATTTGATTTTTCTGTCTCTTGACGCAAGTCCGAGCTCTATTATTCTCTGAATAAATGCAACGTCGATATTACCGCCCGACATTACACAAACAACCTTCTTGCCCTTGATGTCAAGCTTACCGCTCAACACTGCTGCCAACGGAGTAGCACCTGCCGGCTCAACTATCTGCTTTGTACGCTCAATAAGCATAAGAATCGCCGATGAAATTTCAGCATCTGTTACCGTAACAAGCTTATCTGCATATTTATTGATAAGCTCCATTGTGTTTTTGCCCGGACACTTAACTGCAATACCGTCTGCAATTGTATTTACAGTATCCGTTGTAACATATCCCTTTGCATCAAATGATTTCACTGCTGCCGGAGCGCCCTCTGCCTGTACACCCACAACCTCAATTCTCGGATTGATCTGCTTGATACAAGCCGCAACACCTGCTAAAAGTCCGCCTCCGCCTACAGGAGTGATTATCATATCAACCATCGGTAAATCCTTTAATATTTCAATACCGATAGTACCCTGACCCGCCATAACCTCAAGGTCATCATACGGGTGAATAAACGTCGCACCCTCTTTTTCAACAATTTCAACTGCCTTTGCATATGCATCGTCATAGCAATCTCCGTGAAGAACCACCTTTGCGCCATAGCCCTGGGTAGCGTTAACCTTTGCAATCGGGGTTGACTTGGGCATTACTATAGTCGCCGGAATACCTCTTACACTCGAAGCATATGCCGTACCCTGTGCATGGTTACCTGCCGAAGCTGCAACCGCCGCCTTAATCTCGCCTCTTTCATAAAGTGAGGCAATCTTGTTTGACGCACCTCTTATTTTAAATGAGCCTGTCTTTTGCTGATTCTCATACTTGAGATAAATATCAGCACCTGTCATTTCTGAAAAAGTAGTTGATTTCTCAAGCTTTGTTTTGTGAATTGTCGATGCAAGTCGTTCTTTTGCCTTTTCTATTTCTTCTAAGGGTAAAACCATTTTATTCATATCCTTTCCGTATATAAATGCACACCTATCGCATTATATAATTATACTTAATACATTATACATCATGCCGAATAATTTTGCAAGAGCAGATTCGATAAATTATCTATTTTGTTAAAAAAATTCTTGACAAAGAGCATAAAACGTGCTATACTATATAAAGTAATTTCGGGGTGTAGCGCAGTTGGTTAGCGCACACGTCTGGGGGGCGTGATGCCGCAGGTTCGAATCCTGTCACTCCGATACAAAGCACCGTGCTTGAAAAGACACGGTGCTTTTTTTATGCCTCATAGTATAAATTTGGTATAAATTTTTCCAAATCGGGAATAATTTTAACATAAATTAAAACGGAGGTATGTTAATGAACGAAGCTTCAAAAAAAGTAATAATTTTAAACAAGCTCTCATCCCCCTATATCAGTGAAGCCATAATAATTCTCAAGGACGGTGCAGTGCTTCCGCAAAGCCGCATTGTAGCGGAGGCTGAGCAGATTGTCCGCAGCTATATGGAAAGAAACACAAAAAACGGGCAAGCCCTTAAAAGACCTGTCCGTTTGTGTAAGCTAAAGACTGCCGCACTGCTGTGCTTTGCCACTGCAGTGGCTGTATTCTTCACCTGTCTGGCTATTTTTCAATAGTCAAACTCTGTATCGATATAATCAATATACGCTGCATAATCCTCTGCATAATCCGATTCATTCTTGTACTCAAAATCGTAATATACTACACAGTCATTACTGCGGTCGATTATGTATTTACGGTGACTGATTTTTCCGTCATCATCTACCGTAATCCCATACCAATTGCTTCCCGCAAGCGAATATGTAATTCTTCCGTCATGCTCGGTTGCGAACTCTTTCATTAAGTCAGAAGGTGTTCCGCCCGGATATTCCTCGCAGCTGACCTTCATGGTCGCTCCTCCGCCCATTTTATCCGTAAGAAAAAGCTCTGTTATGCCGGATGCCTCTTCCTCCTCAAAAACCTCGGGGTACGGAATTTCCATGTCATTTGAAATTTCAAACACTCCGTAATCGTCTTTTCCCGCTATAGTGTTCATAGCATCGTTTTCTCCCGGCATTACCGGTGATACCGGAACAGAGGTTGCAGACGGCTGCATTGTCGGAACAGAGGTAGTGTTCACACTCTCGTTGCCGTTGCTCTTCCATGCTGCATTCTCGCTGCCCTTTGATGTTGCTACAAATGATATAACAGCTATTATGACTATCGCCGCTATAATACCGAGCAATGCCAAAAGCACCTTACTCTGCTTCTCGCGCTTACGGCGACGGCGTTCCTTGCGTTTGTTTTCTATATTTTCACGCTGCTCCTGGCGGCGCTTTCTTTCAAGTCTTTCCCTCTGAAGCTTTTCAATCTGTTCTTGCTTTTTTAAATTACCACCGCTGCGGCCTTGCCTTACGGATCTGCCGCACCTGTCACAGAAGCGTGTTCCTTCCTTGAGCTGACGGCCACAATTTTTGCAATATTGCATATGTAAGCTCCTTAATCATAAATAATCTATTGTATTATACTACATTTATGTCTGTTTTGCAAGAGAAATTTTTAGAAAATCACCCATAAATCACATTTTTAGCTATTTTTACATATAATAACGTATATCAACGTTCCCAAACAGTAAAAAATATTAAATTACCGTTACATACGGGGAAACGGAGGCTATTATGTGTTCTATAAGCGGATTTATAAATTTCAGAGAAAACTACTTCAAATCAGACCCCTGCTACGCAAAGGAGCTTGCACTTAACATGGCAAGCAAGCAGCAGCACCGGGGTCCGGATGCCCTCAATGCCTGGGTGGGTGAGCATGCAGCCTTTTCTCACAGCCGACTTGCCGTAATCGATATTGAGGGCGGCACCCAGCCCATGAAGCGTACCGTTCAGGGCTATGACTTTATAATCACCTACAACGGAGAGCTGTACAATTCGGAGGAGCTGCGTACGAAGCTAAAGGGCTTTGGATATGAGTTGAGTACAAGATCCGATACTGAAATCGTACTTTATACCTACATCCACTACGGAAAATCCTGCGTTGACTATCTCAACGGAATTTTTGCATTTGCGGTTTATGATATTATGCGTCAGCGTGTATTTCTCTGCCGCGACCGTTTCGGAGTGAAACCGCTTTTCTATACCTGCACCGAGGACAATACCGTTGTATTTGCATCGGAAATAAAAGCTCTGTTTGAATATCCCGATGTCACTCCCCGACTTGATTCCGTAGGCTTGTGTGAGCTTTTTGCCATTTCTCCGGCACGCACACAGGGACTCGGTGTTTTTAAGGATATATATGAATTGTGTCCCGGTGAGCTGATGACTGTCGGCAGGCTCGGAATACTAAAAAAGAAATATTACAGCCTGAATAGTATGCCGCATACCGACAGCTATGAGGATACAATTTCAAATGTGCGTGAGCTTGTGTATGACAGCGTCAAGCGCCAGCTTGTGTCTGACGTGCCGATTGCAACCTTGCTTTCAGGCGGACTTGATTCAAGCATTATCACCGCCATCGCAGCAAACGAGCTGAAAAAGGACGGACGTAAGCTTGATACTTACTCTTTCGATTATGAGGATAACTCCTCCTATTTCCGTCCCACAGCATTCCAGCCGGACAGCGACACCCAATGGGTGCCGCGTATGAGTGACGCATTTTCAACCAATCACACCTACCTTTCGTGTCCCACATCCGCCCTGACAGATTTACTTGAGGAGGCAGTTATTGCAAAGGATCTTCCCGGAATGGCTGACTGCGATTCCTCTCTCCTTTATTTCTGCCGTGAAATAAAAAAGCATCACACAGTTGTATTATCCGGAGAATGTTCAGATGAGATTTTTGGCGGATATCCCTGGTTCAGGGACACGAAAGCATTTGAGCGTGATGCATTCCCCTGGTGTTATGACTTATCAATGCGTGAGTATATTTTAAAGGATTCAGTGCGTGATACACTCAGACTGAATGAGTATTCAAGAATGAGATATGATGAAATGATAAAGGATACACCACGCTTTGCACCCGACTCTCCCACCGAGGCACGTCGGCGTGAAATATCTTATCTCAATATAGGGCAGTTCATGACCAATCTCCTTGACCGCAAGGACAGAATGAGCATGGCAAGCGGCCTTGAGGTTCGTGTCCCGTTCTGCGACCACCGTCTCGTTGAATATGTATGGAATATCCCCTGGGAGATGAAGAACAGAAATAATGTATCAAAAAATATATTAAGAGAGGCCGCCAAAGGTATTCTGCCGGAGGATGTCAGACTGAGAAGAAAAAGTCCTTATCCAAAAACCCACAATCCGAACTATGAGGCAAACGTAAAGAAAATGCTTCGTGTAATTATTGACAACGACAATTCTCCCATACTTGCCCTGTGTGAGAAATCAAGGCTCGAAAAAATCTTAAACGGAAGCTTTGATTACGGCAGGCCGTTTTTCGGTCAGCTAATGGCAGGACCTCAGTTCATCGGATTTATTGTTCAGCTTAATATACTGCTCGAAAAATATAATCCGAAAATTGTTTAGTGTTTTACACAAAGGGATTAACGCTCAATGACCGTTAATCCCTTAATTTATACAATAAATAAATTTATCCTTGAATTTAATCACTCTCTATGCTATAATCAGCATATAGTAACTAACTCTATGAATACAAGGAGATAATCGGAAATGACGAATAAAAAGCTTATACCCATAACTTTGCTTACAGGCTATCTCGGTGCAGGAAAGACAACTCTGATGAACCACATTTTAAGTAATCAGGAGGGCTACAAGGTTGCTGTTATCGTAAACGATATCGGTGAAGTTAATATTGATGCTGAGCTTATCCAGAAGGGCGGACTTGTTGAGGAGGAGGACGCAAGCCTCGTTCCTCTCTCAAACGGATGTATCTGCTGTACATTAAAGGTTGACCTTATGAAGCAGATTATTGACCTTTGCGAAAGCGGCAAGTTTGACTATATTTTAATTGAAGCAAGCGGAATTTGCGAGCCGATGCCGATTGTACAGACAATCACAACAATGGACGGCTCACAGCTCGATCAGGGCATTCCTGCTGTATGCAGGCTTGACAGTGTTATTACAGTTGTCGATGCGTGCAGACTTGTCGATGAATTCAACAGCGGTGACAGACTTATGGATGAAAATCTTGATGATGAGGATATCGAAAATCTTATCATACAGCAGATTGAGTTCTGTAATACAATCGTATTGAACAAGGTTGACGAAGTTAGTTCAGACGAGCTTAAGAACGTCAAGCAGGTAGTCCGCGCGCTTCAGCCGAAGGCAAGAATGATTGAAACAAATTATTCAAAGGTTGATTTAAAGGATATCTTCGCAACAGGCGAGTTTGATTTTGAAAAGGTAGCTTCATCAGCAGGCTGGATTGAAAAATTTGAAAATGCAGACGAGCATGAGGAAGAGCATCACGAGCATGAGCATCACCACCACCATGAACACGGTGAAGACTGCGAATGCGGATGCCATGACCACGAGCAGCACCACCATGAGCATGGCGAGGACTGTGAATGCGGATGCCATGACCACGAGCAGCACCACCATGAGCATGGCGAGAACTGCACATGCGGATGCCATGACCATGAGCATCATCACCATCACGGCGAAGGCTGCACCTGCGGTCATTGCAACGGTGATGAGGGACACGGAATTTCAACATTTGTATATATGAGAAGAAAGCCGTTCATTACAAAGAAGCTTGAAGCATGGTTAGACTCTCAGTTCCCGGCAAGCGTTATCAGAACAAAGGGAATTATCTGGCTCTCAGATGACCACAGCATGTCATTTGTACTTGAGCAGGCAGGCCGTCAGGTTCAGATTTACGAAAATGGACGTTGGTATGCATCAGCTACCCCGGCACAGTTAAAGCAGTTCCTCAAGCAGGATCCTGATTTAACCAAAGACTGGGACGAACGTGCAGGCGACAGAATGATAAAGCTTGTTTTCATCGGCAAAAAGATGGAAAAGGAAGCAATCTGTGCAGCACTCGATGAGTGCTTGGGCGAATATTAAGGCGAATATTAAAAAGTACGGTGTCGATTTTTTCGACACCGTACTTTCAGCTTGTAGACAAACCTGTCTACAAGCTGTCAGACTGCGAGAAATTAGGGCAGATTTTGCGAAAAGGAACTCGTAGGCGTACATGGGTACGTTAGAGTTTCTTTTCGTAAAAAACGCATACCGGCGGGCGTTCCTCGATGGGACGCCCGCCGTTCGCAAAAGAAAATAATTTTTGATTTTTTATTTTTATCAAACCATTATGCGTGGTCTGACCAATTTGTCGGCGGTCTGAAAGTACGGTGTCGATTTTTTCGACACCGTACTTTTACTATTTCTTTTCTCTTCTGAGCATTGCACCCTTTACCACCGGTTCATCTACCGGCATATAAACAGTCATGACTGCATGAGGCGCGCTTTCAATTTCCTGTCCCTCTTCATCTTTCATGTCCCTTATTGTCATCTTGAAATAAGGTTTTTCAGGTTGAATTATTTCTATTTCCTCTCCCACCGAGAATTTATTTCTCTGTGTAAGCTTTGCTATACCCGTTTTTTCATCATAATCTTCAACCATTGCAACAAGGTCATAGTCTCGTATATATGAGCTCGAGGTATAAACCTGTGAATTTTCATCAGGCTTGTTATAATAGAAGCCCGTTGTATAAGGACGGTGACTCACCTTACAAAGCTCTTCATATTCCGCTTCATTAAATACATAATTTTCGGGGTCAGCAAAATATCTGTCGATTTCACGTCTGTATGCTCCGATTACCGTTGCAACATAGTATGGTGTTTTTACTCTTCCCTCTATTTTAAGGCTTGTAATTCCGCTCTCTACCAACTCCGGAATATGTCTTATCATGCACAGGTCCTTTGAATTAAATATAAACGTACCACGCTCATTTTCAAATACCGGCATATACTGTCCCGGTCTTTTTTCCTCTACAAGTGCATAATTCCATCTGCACGGATGCGAGCAATGTCCCTGATTTGCATCACGGCTTGTAAGATAGTTTGAAAGCAGACATCTTCCGGAATAGGAAATGCACATTGCACCGTGAACAAACGCTTCTATTTCAAGCTCCTCCGGAAGCTTTTCCCTAAACTGTGCAAGCTCACGGAATGACATTTCGCGTCCCACAACCACTCGCTCCGCACCCATCTTATACCATGCAAGTGCGCTTCGCCAGTTTACATTATTTGCCTGTGTACTTATATGAATGGGTAATTCCGGAGCCTTTTCCTTAACCACCTCAAACATTCCGAGGTCTGAAACAAGTATTCCGTCAAAGCCCATCGGGCGAACCTCTTCGATATATTTCTCAAATTCCGCAATATCGTCATTATGCGGAATGATATTCGCCGTCAGATAAACCTTTTTGCCTCTGTCATGTGCAAATTTCAGTCCCTCAAGCATTTCCTCATAGGTAAAATTTTCCGCTGCCACTCTCAGGCTGAATGCCTCACCGCCTATATAAACCGCATCCGCTCCGAATTCTATTGCTGTTTTAAGCTTTTCCAGACTGCCGCCCGGAGCTAATAATTCAGGTTTTTTCATTACTTATTCCCCTTTTATTTCTATACTTTTGATAACAATAGCCTCCAAAGGCATATCCTCTGCATCTGTCGCTACGTTGGCAATCTTATCCACATTTTCCATACCGGACGTTACCTTTCCGAATGCTGCATAATTACCGTTAAGACTTGGTGTATCCACATGCATGATAAAGAACTGACTTGTTGCACTGTCCTCAACAACCGTTCTTGCCATCGAAACAACTCCCCGCTCATGCGGAATGAAGTTCGTCACACCATTAATGATAAACTCACCCTTTATAGCACTGACCTCTCTCTCAGGCTCGTTGCCGTTTACATCAATCCAACCGCCTTGAATCATGAAATCCTTGATTACACGGTGGAATGTAAGTCCGTCATAATAGCCGCTTTTTGCAAGCTCAACAAAGTTATCAACCGTTATCGGTGCAAGCTCCGGATAGAGCTCCAGCTCTATTGTGCCCCCGTCCTCAAGCGTGATAACAGCATTTACCGTCTTGCACTCGCCCTTTAAATATCTGTCGTACTCGTCATATACATCATTCATTGTCACTTCACAGCCAATCAGATTTTCTGCGGTTGTGTCCGGGTAAATATATCCGGGCATCGGTGCATCAATTATTGCAGTTCTTGTATCGCCGTTCCATGATACCTGTGCCCCGAACAGCTCTGCAATTGCTCTTATGGGCACAAATGTTCTGTCCTCTATAATCTGCGGAGGCACATCCATTATTACCCCGTCCTCCAACGCAACACCCGAAAGCTTGAAAGCCCTCGGCTTATCTATCCATGCCACTGTTATGTCTATATCTGTTTCTGCGTCCTCTCCTGCACGGCAGATTGTAATCCCTCTTGTTTCCTCATTCCATGCAACACCGCAACCAAGTGCATTTGAGACTGCTCTCAACGGTACAAGCGTTCTGTCATTGACAATTCTTGCATCCATATCGAGAACCTTACCGTTTACCTCAACACTTACATCGCCTGCCATTGCAGCAGTACCACCCGAAATTACGGCAGCCGCCGCAAGTACAAATAATATTTTTTTCATTTTATAACTCCTTTTTTACTCTGCATCTGCATAAATTTTCACAAGATTATTTATCATTGCTTTAAATTCTTCTCTTACATCCTTTGGTGATTTTATAATCAGTTTATCACCAAAACCTGCCGCCCACGATAAGAACACAGGACTTACAACAACTATAATATTCACCTTAAAATGCTTTTCATCCACATCATAAAATCTGACGGCATTTTTACCGAATCTGTCTATTATGATATTTGACATACTGTTGTGACAAATCAGCTCTACCGTACGGATTTTTCCGCCGAACATTCCAAAATGCTCTTTTGTATATTGATCCATGTCAAAGTCACGGAACGCACGCTTTCCCTCTCGCTTTTCATTTATTTGCGTTGGAGAATCCATTTTATCAACTCTGAAATGACGTATTATTTCCGCCGCTGAATCGTAGCACACGAGATAATACATCCCGTCGTTCCATACCAATGCCCAGGGACTCATTATGTACTTTTCGCCGTTATGTCTGAAATCACGCATTTTACGTCTGTTGTAGTCAAAGTATCTGAAGCTGATTTTAGAGTCACTGTCTATAGCATTGTATATCGCATCTATATTGAAATAAATTCCGCTTGTTTCTTCCCTTGTGCTTTTTTCTATGTACAGTTGTCTTTTAAGTCTCGCTTCATTATATTCACTGTCCAGACTGCCCAGCTTTTTTATTATTCTGTCGCTCTGTCGCTTTGCTATGAATTTCGACGATGCCACCGCATCCGCCAACAGCTTAAGCTCCACCGACTCAAAGCAACGCTCCGCCAGATAATAGCTATAGTGCTTGGCACGCTGTGCCTGTATATCCATCCCGTATTTACGAAGCAGCTCAATATCACGGTAGAGACTCTTTCGCTCCGCCGTTATACCAAACTTTTCAAGTTCCTGTGTTATCTCACTAAGCGTCAGATGATGCTCACTGTCAGTTTTTCTCTCAAATATTTCCTTTAATCTTAAAAGCTTGAGCTTTTGCTTTTCCGGTCGTGACATATAGAACTCCTTTATAATATCTCTCTGATTTTATTGCATACAGCTTCTGCCAGAGACTCATGAGCTTCCGGCGCCATATGAATTCCATCTGCATCCGACGGCTCGGCATAAAGTGATGCATCAAGAAAATATACATCTTCCTCCCTCGCAAGCTGTTCATATGCATTCGCAAACCGGTGCGATGCTACGATTGAGTCATGCGAATACAGCTGTGAAAACACAGGGTGACGCATTGCATAATTTGTAATGTGTATCGGTGATATTATTAATACATGGCTATGCGGAAATGATGCTTTCCAAAGGCGGATATATCCCCTTATATTTTCCGCACTCTCCTGTGCATTCTTTCTGAAGAAATTCAGTGTATCATTCGTGCCGAGCATTACTATGAGCATGTCTGCACCGTTATTTTTTTCAATATATTCCTCAAATGACTGCAAACCGTTTTTTCCGCACTCGTTCGGAATATCATATGCTGTAGTTCTTCCGCATACGCCGTCTGCGATTATCTCATACTCACAAAGCGACTCCTGCACAAGCAAGGGCCAGGGCTTTGCCAGACGCGAACCGTCTATAGGATTATGTCCCCATGTATTTGAGTCGCCAAAGCATAAAATCTTTTTCATAGTATCTCCTCCAGAAATCCCTCACAGCCGTCAACAACATCTCTGTATGTCGTTTCAAAATCACCGGTGTACCAGGGGTCTGCAACATCATCGCCTCTGCCTGCAAACGTAAGGAGCTTGTACACCTTCCCCTGCGGATCGGATTTTATTATACGGTTAATATTGCGCATATTCCAGGTATCCATACCGATTATGTAATCATACCTGTCATAATCGCTTCTTATCATCTGTATCGCCGTCTTGCCTGCAACGCTTATGCCCACCTCAGCAAGCTTTCTGCGGGTACCGTGATGCACCGGATTTCCGATTTCCTCAGTACTTGTGGCAGCGGAGGCAATGTAGAACTCATCCTCCAGACCACGCTTTTTTACCATATCCTTTAAAACAAACTCCGCCATCGGCGACCGACAAATATTGCCGTGGCATACGAATAATACTTTTATCATCTCTGTGAACCCCAATATCTTGTCCAGTTATATAAACGCTTAGGCTGCTTTCTCGGTCCTGTAATTGCCGCCTTTGTCAAATCCGTTTCTTCTGTTGAATAAATTATAATTTTTTCATCATCATACACCAGAAGCTGTGAGAGTCCGTCACCTGTCAGGTCTGCCCACATGCAATGTCCGTCTAACGGAAATTCCAGAATACAGTTCATTTCACCGTCATAAACACCGCCGTTTTCTCCGCCGCCTCTTCTGTATGCAAGTATGTAATCACGGTTGCTTCGCTCAAACCCGCAAAGTGCCGTTACAATCGTTGACCAGCCGATTGACTTTCTGTCTTCCTTATATATACCGTTAGCATTGCAGTCGAAAATAAACACGCTGTCCTTACCGTTCTCACCAACACGCACTATTCTGTCAAGACCTGCAATCTGCAAACCCTCCATCTCCGGGAAGAACTTACCGGGCGCGATATTCTGCGATTCCACCGTATCGGTATATCTCCATATAAGCTTACCGTCGGGAGTATATGCGGTTGTGTCCGCACCGCCTACCAGAACCGTCGGCTGACCGTTTTCGAATAAATCAGCCACCCAGATACAGTCTGCATGATCCTCCATATCAATTCTCCACATCGGCTTACCGTCAGCACTCAGAACCGTATATCCGGCAATAACCTCGTCCTTACCGTCTCCGTTAAGATCATATACCCAAGGATAGTGACCGAGATCACCGTCAAACGTCCACATAACCTCAAAATTATGGTCAAGCGCCCACATTTTATGATATCGGTTTTTTAAAATCACGTTCTGTGCATAGCCCGTACCCTCAAGGTCTGCAAATATAATGCAGTCATGTGCTTCATTATCCGGAAGTGCATGTTTTTCCTTTAAGATTCCTGTTTTACCGTCAAAAATACAAAGCTCCTTATTCATCACGCAGATAAATTCATTATTGCCGTCATTATCGATATCATATATCTGTGCAGGAATATCGGAACCGCTTTTTGTAACCTCCGGATCGGGAGTTCCAATCTGCCACAGCATTTCACCATTAAGATTAAACGCAGTTGCACACTGTACCATATGCGGTACAAAGCGGTCATCAATGCCACCGTCCGGCTGGACCATAACGTATTCCATTATGCCGTCTCCGTCAATATCGCCAAGCCACATACGGCAGCCCTTACCTGTATTTTTGTAATCAAATTCACGAAGCTTATAGATATCCATTGTTACTCTCCTAAAAAAATAAATACATATAATAATTATATCATATTCATATGGATTTCGCAAGGTATATTATAGGATTTTTTATAATTAGGATTTACAATTGCTATAAATTATGGTTTAGCGGTTTTGTTAGCACTTATTCAAACAACGCTATGGGGCTTTGCCCCTCGATGCTTTTATATGATTGTTTATTTTATTATACCCCAGTTCATTTTCTGTCCGCAGCAACAGAAAACGAACCAAAAGAATGCTGTTAAAGGCTTTCCCCCTTTAAAAACCCCCTTATCAAGCATCTCGGCAGCCAAAGGCTGCAATTGAAATGTGTCGGTGGAAATTTGCTTGCTTTTTTTAAGAGGTTTTGCGTCTTCGGTCGATGGCGTGGCGGTGTAGAGCAAGGTTCATCCACGCATTGTGAAGCAATGTCGTGAACCGGGGGAGGTGGCATTTTGCAACGCAAAACCACGGAGAGGGTCAACTCACAAAAACAATCAACCGCATTTCTATTGTTTATTTGCTGATTGTCCCGGAACGCCACACAGGGCATTACCAATACACCACATAAACCATAATTTAAATCAACACTCCCCTCTAATAACCCCAACGCAAAAAGAGCATCGCTGCTGCGATGCTCTTTTAATAACATTATTTCTCTGTTGACGGGTCTTCCATGTAAGCCTCTGTAAGCTCCTTGATAACATCGTTACCGCCTGATGTTCTCCAACGCTCAACCTCAGCCTTCCACTGTTCCTCTGTAATATCACCCTTGATGAACTTTGTGTTAGCCTCTGAAATGATATCTGTAAGAGCTGCACCTCTTAATGAAGCTGTCTTTGATACATACGGAGCTGCCGGGTTCGGAACTGTGTAGTTTACGTTATCATCAAGAACCTTATCAACTTCCTCTGCAACAGCTGATGCGTACGGAACGTTGAGGTTTGACTTACCGTTGATGAATGTACAGAGCTGGTTAAGGTCAGCAAACTCCTTATCGTTTGATGTATCATCCTTACCCTCGGCTGTCTTCACCTTCTCGTAGTTACCCTCTGCATTGATTGTATAGTGTCTTCCCTCAATACCTCTCTGGAGAAGGTCTGCGATTTCCGGACTCTCTAAGTCGTTCATGAGCTTTAAGCAGATGTCAAGCTCTTCCTCATTCTTAACTGCATCCTTCGGGAATACGAAGAAGCCGTTGAAGCCTGTTGTCGGGAGAACTCTTCTTGCCTCACCCTCTGTCTTAGCAACTGAACCAAATACACCGATAACCGCATTCGGGTTACGATCCTTAATATTTGTCTGAACTCTTCTTGCACGGTCTGCAACGTCGATGATGATACCACCCTCGCCGTTTAAAAGCGGCTCGTTCCACTTCTCTGATGATAATGTAGCCCAGTTCTGGTTGATATAGCCGTTATCGTACATCTTCTTGATGAACTTGAGTCCCTCTAAATACTCGTCGAACATGAATGCCGGGTGAAGAACTGTCTTGCCCTCTTCATCCTTTGTTACACCGTAACCATTCGGAGCACCTGCCCATACTAACATGTTGTCGATTGAGCCTGTGTATGAACACATGATAAGACCGAATGTATCGTCAACGCCGTTACCGTCCGGGTCATTCTTTGTGAACTTCTCACATACATCATAGAACTCATCTAATGTCTTCGGATAATCTGTGTAACCGATCTTCTCTAACCAGTCCTTACGGATTGTTACACCGTTTCTACCGAGGTCTCTTGATGAATAAAGTCCGTAAACTCTACCGTCAATTGAAATATTTCTTAATACCTCGTCGCTTGCAACCGCTAAGTTCGGATACTTGTATGAACCGTCGTCGTTCTTAGCCTTAATCTTATCTGTGATATCCCAGAATACTCCGCTTCTGCATGACTGAATGATTGATGAGTTTCTGTCCGGAACTTTCATGATGTTCGGATATGTACCTGCACCCATTGCAGCTGTAACCTTCTCACCGAAGTTTGATGAAGCTGCGAATGTAATCTTGATATCTGTGTTTAATCTCTTCTCAACCTCTGCCATAATCGGGTTTACAGCCGCATCGTCTGATGCCGACTCTGCCTGATATGCCGGAGCCATGATTGAAATTACATTCTGTCCCTGCTCATTCTTTGTAATCTGGTCTGCAGCGTTACCGCAGCCTGCAAGTGAGCCTGTAAGAATTGCAGCAGCTGCTGCTGTTAAAACTATTCTCTTCCACATAATATATTTCCTCCTTGGATATTTTACATTTAATTATTTATATTTTTTGTTTTTCCGAAAATGCAACGAGCATTCATATTTTCGGAAAATGCTCTAAGCAGGTTTCCGCTTTAAGGAGCGACGGCATATGTGTATATTCCGAGCTCCGCAAGGCGGGAAGATGCAACGAACATTTTTCGAAAGGGTTATCCTTTTATCGCACCTACCATTACTCCTGCTGCGAAGTGCTTCTGTAAGAACGGATATACGCAGAGAATCGGAACAGTACCGATAACGATGGTAGCCATCTTTAATGTATCTGACGGAAGCTCCTGGTCAGCATTAGCTGATGTATCCTCTGACTGCATTACGATATTTCTTAATACGAGCTGGAACGGATACTTGCTCTGATCCTCCAGATAAAGGAGTGCGCCAAAGTAGTTGTTCCAGTGACCAACAGCATAGAATAAGCCGAAAGTTGCAAGACACGGTAATGATAACGGTAACGCTATCTTAACAAAGATACCGATATCCGAACATCCATCGATTGAAGCTGCTTCTTCAAGTCCTGCCGGAAGATCCATAAAGAAGTTTCTTACGATAAGCATGTTATATGCTGAAATTGCACCCGGTAAAATGAGGGCTGCATATGTATCATATAAACCTAAGTTCTTAACAAGTAAGAATGTAGGAATCATACCGCCACCGAATACCATAGTGAAAAGAACCATGTTAAGAACGAACTTCTTACCCTTAAGGTCACTTCTTGAAAGACCATACGCCATTGTTGTTGTAAAGAATAAATTTGTTAAAGTACCGATAACAGTTACAAGCACTGATACGATTAACGAACGAACAACCTTTGAACCCATGTTGTTCATATCAAATACTTCTTTATACGCTGCAAGCACCGGCTCGTTAGGCCATAAGAAAATCGGTCTTGACTGAATCTCCGATTCTTTCGCGAATGATGCTGCAATAACATATACGAACGGGATTACCATGATAATTGCAAGGAATGTGAGTACAAGGTAAATTATTACCTCGCTGACCATATCACCGGCACTTCTTCTCTTAATACTAAGCATTTGTCATCATCCTCCCTTCGATTAGAATAAGCCTGCCTGACCAACAGCCTTAGCCGCACGGTTAGCAAGCTGGATACATGTTAATGATACCAACGACTTGAATAATCCGATAGCGGTTGTATGACCGTAGTCACCATCTACTCTACCATACCAATATACATATGTATCGAATGTTTCTGAATTTGACTTGTTAAGCGGATTCTGCATAAGGATAATCTGCTCGAAGCCTGTGTCAAGAACTGAACCCATTCTTAAAATGAACATTGTTACAACAGTACCTAAAATTGACGGGATAGTGATATAGATAAGCTGCTGCCATCTGTTAGCACCATCCACGATAGCAGCCTCATACTGCTCAACGTCAACACCTGCAAGTGCTGCAAGGAAGATAACTGTTCCCCAACCTGTTTCCTTCCAGATTGCCTGGAAAAGCAATACCCAATAAATTGCGGTCGGGCTTTCGAGGAAGTCAACCGACTTACCTGTCATTGATTTGATGATTTCATAAAGAGCACCGCCGGTACCTGCGTCCGAAGTCGGAGTCTTTAAGATCATGAATGTGATTGAACAGATAACAACCATTGATACGAAGTGCGGAACGTACACCATTGTCTGAAGCACACTCTTGTACCACTGAACCTTGATTTCGTTAAGGAATAACGAAAGAATAATCGGCAGTGGGAAGAAGAAAATCAAATTCATGAATGAAATGATAAGTGTATTCTTCAACAATCTCCAGAAGTCAGAGCCAACGAAGAAGTCTATGAAGTTCTGGAAACCAACCCATTCTGAGTTTGTAAAACTAAGACCTGCATAGTACGCCTTAAAACCGATAAGTACGCCCCACATCGGGAAAATCTTGAAGATTAAGAAATAGAGAAATCCCGGTAATAATAAGAGATACATCCATCTGTCTCTTAATATTTTACTCCAGGTTTTTGCTCTTGCCGCCGCTTTCTCTTCCGGAGAAAGTACGACCTTTTGTGCTTTTGCCATGAAAAAACCTCCCTAAAGTTTAAAATGTCACATACAATACGCAATTTATACCCACACTTTGCATAAATACATATTGCATAAATAATATAACTATATTATAGTACAAAGTGGACAATTTTGCAATACCTTTTTGTGAATTTTTTAAATTTTTTTTGAACTTTTTTGGTTAATATATCAAAAATTAAGTGTATTGTAACATTTTTGTAATACAACGCCTTATTCAATATATACAAATATTACAGAATTTAATATTCCAGAAACTATACCGTGTGTGTAATTTTTCTTGTTTATTCGTCAATATCGCCAAACAATTTTTCAGCAATTTCGCAACAAAAAATCAGCGGTTACAATTAATGTAACCGCTGAAATGTTTTATTATTTAAGATAATCCGATAACTTGATGATCTCAATACCGGCAAGCATTACAATACCCGTACCGTGTGTATCGTTTAAGTTCCAGCCTAATTCATACTTATAATAATCAGGTATGAATGAGAACTCCGAGCCTCGGCAAACACCATATACATTACCGTCTGTATCTACCGAAGTCTTTGCAAGTGCTTTCCAGCCCTTGAAGCATGCCTTGACGTATTTCTCCGGATTCTTTAACCAACCGAATCTTACGCCTCTTGAGAATGCATAGATAAACATTGAAGTACATGAGCTTTCCGGATACGAATCCCAGTCATTCAATACCTGATGCCACATACCGTCCTCGTCCTGAAGCTTTAAATAACCCTCGCAAAGCTCATTTAAGAAGTCGATAAGGTCAGCACGCTTAGGATGATCCTCCGGTAATACCTCAAGCAATTCTGTCATTGAGAATACTACCCAACCGTTTCCTCTGCCCCATGGAACACCTGTCTTTGAATCGTACTTGAAGTCATAGACATGTGACATATATCCCTCTTCCGGCATATGAAGCTTCTTCTTGAAGCCGAAGAACTGGTTTGCAGCGTCATCAGCGTACTTGATATCGCCTGTAAACTTATAATATCTTGACAGGAACGGAACGCTCATATATAAATCATCTGCCCATAAAGTCATATTATGGAAATGATGCATCTGCTCCTTACGGAAGAACGTACCGTCCTCAAGTCTTGTCTGTTCATTTGAAATATAATCGCCTACATAATCAGCCACAGCCTTAACACCGTCAATGTCAAGATACTTATGCACCTCAAGCATTGTTGAAGCAAACGAACCGCAGTCATCAAGCGAATCGATACTTGTTAAAAGATTATGTATTCCTGTAGCACCGCCATACTGCTCCTTATCCCATAATGCATACTCAAGGGTATCACAGCAGAGCTGTACATGCTCCTTTATATACTTCTTGATTTCCTCATTACCGATAAGAAGTGCTGTATGAAGCAGACCGTACAGCGTTACACCCAACGGATAGTTCCAGCGTGCAAACAACGAGTTTTCAATGTACGGACGGATAAATGTATCCGGTGCATCAACTCTCCAATATGTCTTAGGCTCGCCTACAACATAGTGCATTGAATTTGCCTTTTCCCACTCAAAATCATACGATGCATCAAATGTACCGATATACATCCAGGGATCGCTTGTACCTTTTACTCCTGCCGGACTCTCAAGCTCCACTCCGTCAATATCAAGAGTATAGCCCCAGTCAGAACCGTCACAAACTGATTTTACCGCAACTTCATGGCTGCCAAAGTGAATTGATACCTTAAATGTATCCTTGCCGCCCTTTGTTGCATAAACCTCTTCTCCGTCAATATATACTACGCTTTCATTCTTTGCATCTATATTAAATGTATATTCAGCATTTCCCATTTCGTCAAAAAATGCCTTTGCACGTCCCACTGCATACTTTCCTGCAACATTTCCGTACATTCTTGACATCTGACCCTTTGCAGCATCTGCCTCACTCCAGTTAAGCTCCGGATAAAGCTTCTGATCAAAATCAGCCTCGCTCATACCAACCGTAAAGTCCGGCTCATAGTCGGGTGATACGGGTGCAGTAAACACAAAGCCCTCCTGACCGTCACGCTCAGCTGTCGGCATAAGTGTGTACATATCCCACTTACCGATCCATGTACCAAAGTGACCGCCAAAACCTGCTCTGGTCTTCTGCCAGCGGATACGGATATCATTCCAGCCTTTCTTCACCGGGAAGAATACCCTCGTTGAGGTTTCCGAATATCTTTCCGTAAAGAGGTCTGACTTATAAACAACCTCGCCGTTCACATACATTGTCATCGGACCAAAGCAGTTTATATCCCAACCGAACTTGCCGTCACCCATAGAATAGAACTTCGAAAATGCCCATACACATTCACGGCTCTGACTCTCAGGGAAAATCTCGTTAAAATCAACCTTATAGCGATAGTCCGTTGTACGGGTAATTCCGTTGTTTGTGTATGCACGGTAGTAATAATCGTGCTTCTGGTTCTGACCCATATAGCGGTTAGCAAGACAGCTTATTATCGACTTCGGATCCGTGCCGTCATATGCAAATATACTTCTGGAATCATCAAAATAGTAACCCATATTAATTTCTCTCCTTTATGAATTATGGTTACTTTCATTATACCTTGTTTAGGAAGAAAAGTCAATCACAATTTAATTATTTGACCAACAAAACTCTCACCCGCCCGCTCTGATTCCCCTCGGTTGACAAATCCTTTAAAAAATGTTATTATAATAGAAGATTATTAACGGAGGAGTTTTACAATGAAATACATAGAATCCATACTTGTGTTTCTTTGCACAATGCTTTTACCAATCAGTGCATTTGCAAAGCAGACAGCTCCCGAAGAGCCTGTTAAACGAATTGCATGGGCAATGGAAAACTGCGGACCCATGCCGAAATCCATGATTGCAGGCTTCATTCTTCTTGTAGCAATGATAATTATAACTATCCTTGTTGCTAAAATGAAAGGGGATGAAAAGAAATGAGTAATTCACGTCAGGACAGAATCCCCGGCTATCTCTATGCGTTAGACGGCTTGCGTGCAGTATCGCTTATATTTATAGTGATGTTCCATACCTGGCAGCAAAGCTGGATTTTTGCAAATCTTCAGCTCACAAAAACAATTAAGCTCTTTGACCTTGAGCTTATACAGCGTTACGGTTATGTTGCAATCGAAGCATTTTTCGTATTAAGCGGTTTCTGCCTTTTCTATCCCATAGCAAGGGATATGTTCGGAGAAAGCAAATTCACGGGTTGGAAGCAGTTTTTTATAAAGCGTGTACGAAGAATATATCCCTCGTACCTGCTCATGCTTATCCTGCTTTTAATCTTCCCCGCACTCTCTTGGGTAACATATGATGTAAACAATGCTGCCGATGTAGCAAAGCATTTTATTTCTCATGTATTCTTTATTCACACATGGGACAACGCTACACTCGGAAGTACAATTTCAACCGCATGGACAATGGGTATTGAAGTACAGTTCTATGTGCTGTTCCCTTTAATCTGCATACCGTTCCGCAAAAAGCCGCTTCTTACATTTATAGGCATGCTCTTAATCGGTCAAGGACTCAGATTATGGCTGGTCGGCAATACCGATATTGCTCCGATGGTTATTCAGGCAATCACTCCTGCATACCTTGATGTATTTGGTTGGGGTATGATCAGTGCATACTTCGTAGTTTTTGCAAGAAACAGAATAAAGTGTATGGACAGACTTAAGCTGTGCATGACTGTCATGTCAGCATTATGTGTATTCCTCGCCGTAGGATATATGTACTGGCTCAAGGGAATCAGCTTCCCGAACGGATACAGTGCAGACGTTTATTTCCGTTTCCTGTATCGGGGAGTATTTGCAGCTATCATTGCAGGCTTTATTTTCACCGCCTGTTTCTCATACAGCTTCTGGGAAAAGAAAATATGGGGAAACAGATTCTTTGTATTCCTTTCCTCAATTTCATACACAGTATATCTGTGGCATCAGAATATCTATATATTCTTAAAGAAAGTAAATGTTCCATACACAACCAAGAATCCTGTAATGAACGACCGTGCAGCAATGGAGGGAATGGTATTTATCTGTATTGCAGCTTCAATAATAATCGGTGTACTTGTTACAAAGTATATTGAGGGTCCCATAGTAAAATACGGATTTAAGGGCTGTATTTTAAAAATCGGAGAAGCCATCCGTAAAACAGGAGTATCATCAAAACAGAAAGGCAGGAAATTACATTGACAGTAAAGGTTCATAAGAGCAGCAACAAGGGTATGTTTATCGCTGCACTGATTATACTTATAATTGCCGTAGCTTCATCGCTTGCAGGTATTGTGTTATCGGACAGTGCAAATGTTGATTTACCCGTCGAAAACATAACAGTTAACATCGCAGAGGGTTCCGGCACATCAATGATTGCGGAGCAGTTTAAAAACGAGGGGATTATAAAATACCCGTTTGCATTCAAGCTTCAGGCAAGAATGGGCGATTATAACAGCAATATCCGCCCCGGCTCAATTACAGTCGAAAACGGCATGAGCTACAAAGAAATTCTTGAATTACTATGTTCTGATATGCGAGGTGCAAAATCGGTGGTTATCCCTGAGGGCTTTGAGCAAAAGCAGATTGCGGCACGTCTTGAGGAGGAGGGCATATGTACGGCAGCTGATTTCGAAGCGGCTACTCATGACGAATACGATTACAGCTTTATCAAAATCCTCTCCGACCGTGATAACAAGCTTGAGGGCTATCTCTATCCCGACACCTATATGTTTGTTCCCGGAACGGACGCTCATGAGGTAATCAATACAATGCTTGCGGAGTTCGACAAACAGGTCAGCTCCGAGCTAAGAGCAAGAGCAAAGGAAATGGATATGTCGCTTGATGAAATAATCACACTTGCGTCAGTTATCGAGCGTGAGACAGATTCCGATTCGGAGCGTGCAAAGGTTGCAGGAGTTTTCTATAACAGAATAGATCAGGGAATGAAGCTCCAGTCATGTGCAACCGTTCAGTACATCTTAGGCGAAAGAAAGGATGTTTTATCTGTAAGCGATACTCAGATAGAGTCACCGTATAACACATACTTAAATGCCGGATTACCGGTAGGACCGATTGCCAATCCGGGAATCGAATGTATAAAGGCAGCTTTATATCCGGAGGATACGGAGCATCTTTACTTCGTGGCAGGTCCGGACGGAAAACACATTTTCTCAAAGACATATGAAGAGCATTTAGCTGCAACAAACGGACAATAAATCACAGAGGGCGGATAACATCCGCCCTGCTTTTTACAAGGAGATTTACAATGATTGAATACGATAAGGAAGCGATTGTCCCTCCGTATATTACGGAATACCTGAGATCGCACAGTACTCATAACGATGAATTCATGCACGCACTTGAGGCATATGCAAAGGAGCATGCCGTTCCGATAATCGAGCCTGAAAGTGCCCGTTTTCTCGAAACCATAACAACGCTGAAAAATCCGAAAACCGTACTTGAAATCGGATGTGCTATCGGATATTCGGCAATACTCATGGCAAAAAGCGCTCCGGACGCAAAAATTTATACAATAGAATACAGTCCCGAAATGGCTGTGCAGGCGAAGAAAAACATAAAAAGTGCAGGACTGGATGAACGTATTACAGTAATTGAGGCAGATGCAAAGGATTATGTATCATATATAGATAAAGACGAATGCTTTGATATGATATTCCTCGACGGACCGAAAGCACACTATTTATATATGCTTGACGACTGTGTGCGGCTTTTAAAAAAGGGCGGTCTGCTTATCAGTGATAATGTACTCTATAAAGGCATGACAGCAGATGATAACCACGTCATCCGCCGCAAGATTACAATTGTTAACCGCTTGAGGGAATACATCGATACACTCGTTGCGCATCCACAGCTAAAGACCTCACTCCTGCCATTAGGCGACGGAGTTACCGTTTCGGTCAAGACAGTTTCGGATATAGAGAGATTTGGGTATTAGAAGTAAAGGGGCGGCTCAAACAGAAAACAAAGAGAACTCAGAAGAAAATTTTGCCTAAAATAAATTCATAATTGATCGTGTCCCTCCGAATATCCAAATTTTACAGTGTTGGCATTTTCTAAGTTTACAGCTATATGCTTCGGCTATAGTATATCAATTATGCTCTATATAACACACAAGAATACACAAAAAAGAAGTGAAGACCATCGTTCGGTCTTCACTTCTTCACTTCAAAACCATCGATAAAAACAGCTTATTCAATCCGTCCCAATCGTTCTTTTTGTCCGGCTTAATTGTAGCAGCATACTTATCAAATTCTTCTGTTTTTCGTTCTATATATTCATTGATACAATCAATCTTTTCACCTTTGCCAAGCTCTGAGGTTTCCATTTTCAGCTTTAATAATTTTCTGACTTCACAAAGAACTTCACCATCAAGATAACAAAGCAAATCCTCAAATAACATCGGCGGTGGAGCCATTTTATCCCTGATGTATTCGCACGCAAGCAACGGTCTTAATACATAGAAATACTTTTTCAGCCGGACACTGTCACCTTTAAGTTGCTCACGGTAAGTACGCTTCGCCATACTCAGATAGTGATATAAACCCGATATAATATTGAAATGCTCGTCAAATACCTTTGAAATCACGTCCCATTCATCACTCGTCCGATAAACTATGGGTGAGTTTTTCCACTCAAACAACGTCGGGTTAGATCTATGTAATAATCTGAGTGCTTTTTGCAAATCCCAACCGTTGATATCTAAAGTGTCATCCAACTGCCATTCAATAACGTCTCTCGCTTTATCAAGCCGCAGGTAATATTCCTTGGGGCGGACATATATAAACCTCACATCATAATCACTGTCCGGCGAAGGAAAGCCCCATGCTCGGCTTCCGGACTCCACACAATGCAGGATTTTCACATTTTCTCTTTTTTCTATTTCATCGAGTTTCTCATCAATAATTTCTCTGATACTCCTCATTTACATCATCTCCTCTGAAATTATTCAGCCGCTTTAAAATTATATATAGGCTTAACGTGAGCGATAATTTCTGCCGTAGGCTCTATGTTCTCAATAATTTCGTCCATATTCTTATATGCCATCGGCGACTCGTCAAGTGTTGCGGAATTTACACAGGTGGTATATATTCCTCTCATCTGTGTCGCGTACTCCTCTAAGGTAAGCCTCTCAAACGCCGCCGTACGCGACATCAGACGACCCGCACCATGCGGTGCAGAACAGTTCCAGTCCTCGTTTCCCTTTCCGACACAAATGAGACTTCCGTCACGCATATTGATAGGGATAAGCAGCTTTTCACCGTTCTTTGCCGAAACAGCTCCCTTGCGGAGTACCCTCTCCTCCACATCAATATAATTATGTATTGTGTGGAACGCTCCCTCGCCCTTAAGACCTGTTTTCTCAAGCAGAATCTCTGCCATCTTCTCACGGTTACGCTTAGCAAATTGCTGGCAGATATCTATGTCATGTAAGTAGTCCTCCATAAAATCGCCATACAGATAGCAAAGCTCTCTTGGCATTGTAGGCTCCTTATCCTCCCAATCCTTTGCAAGCTTCTTTAATGTTGCCTGAATCTCGCCTCTGCGACCGTCCTCTTTGTATGTGCGGATAATTTCATCACGCATTTTAAAGTATTCCTCTTTACCGAGATTCAAGTCAATCGCAATATCCTGATAAATCTGTGCAACCTGAGTTCCGAGATTACGGCTACCTGAATGAATGACCAGATATTTATTACCCTCATTATCCGCATCAATCTCAATAAAATGATTTCCGCCGCCAAGCGTTCCGATGCTTCTCTCAAGCCTTCTTGCATCTTTAAGATTTCGATAGCACTTAAGCACCGTAAGGTCAAATCTCTCCTGTCTGCCGTCCCACACATTTCTTCCGCAGGGGATAAAATGTGCCGCCTCGTCAAACTTTTCAAAATCAATCTCTGCCTGACCAAGGGATACAGTGTACATACCGCATCCGATGTCAACGCCGACCATATTGGGAACCACCTTATCCACGATTGTCATGGTAGTTCCGATTGTGCAGCCCTTCCCGGCGTGCACATCGGGCATAATGCGGATTTTGGAATCCGCAAATGCCGCCTCGTTGCATACAGTCTCAATTTGTGCGTATGCAGTCTCCTCAAGAGTTGTTGCATAGCAAATTGCACTGTTATGCTTTCCTGTTATTTTAATCATTGTTATTTCCTTTCTCAAATTCTATGCCGCTATTTTTGCATATCGTTCATTTCCTAAAATTTGTAGCATATACTTTTCCGGCGACAGATTACCCGAAGTGAGCATTGAGAAAATTCTCGGTGTGCATCCGCTGACAAGTGCAACACCCTGCTCATTCTTTGTGACAGGTTGCTGACAATTCCTGGATGCAACATTCCAGAACACTAATTCAGGCAATGTGTAGCCGTTGCTTTCAAACAACTTTTTTGCATATTCAAAATTTGTTATGCTTGAATCACTGGTACAGTAATCAAACTCCATATCAGAAATAATATACAGAGTCTGCGGCATTTCCTCCTGCGTTGCATTATTCCTCAACGCAGCGTTAAGCACCAGCTCAAATACCTTTTGAATATTGGTATTTGCAACCTCATTATAGCTGTTACAATAACGAAGCTTTTCCAATATGTCCTCACCCTTTATTTCAACCAATTGCGGATTCTCCGAAAATGTAATGAAATGATTATGAAATGCTCCTGTATTTTTCTCTGCAAAATAAATGCCGAGCGAGAGTGCGACAGTTGCAGGGATTGGCTTTGAACCACCATACATAGAACCAGAACCGTCTATTACAACAAGTGCATTTTTACCGTCCGTGAAATCCTCAAGTGCATTCCATGTTGCATCAATGCTTTTGCGTTCCTCATCACCCACATTGGTATTGAAAAACGGCGTTACAATTTCATACGGAGCAAGCGTTCCCGTATTCATATGTGCCTTGCCACTTCTTACAGTGCTGATATATTCTTCATAACGCTCGTTATCGTTACGGATAAACGCCTTGCGGTATTTTAGCATAGCCTTGGACGGCTGCTTTGAATAATCAAATGTATAGTCTCTCTCACGAAGATTATTTTCAATAATGCGTATGTATGCACGAAGCTTTGTAAGGATTCTCCGATACTCTGCATCAGTAATGCCAAGGTGTCTTATAATTCGCTTTGCAAGTCTTACCGTTTCCTTATTCGAAGCATTTACGGATGGTAACCATTTTGCAAGCAGTGAAACCTCTTCATTTTCCCTCATACTGTCAATATCCCCTGATAATCTGTTCTCAATAAATTCAAGAGCCGCCTTTTCACAGGGTGTGCCAAACAAGACGAGCAAATCGTCATAGCGACCGTACTCTGATATGTACTCAATGTTTTTTATAACTGACTTACTTTCGTTATTGCAAAGCCACTTTAAAATTACGCGGAATACACGTCTCTCTCCCAAGCCGCCACGCACATCACGCGCAAAAAATAACAATTTCATTGCGAGATCACGATTTTCCGAGAATGCTCGCATAAATCTTGTTATTATTTCACCCTCCGATTCCCTGCGTAAACCGCCAATGGTTGCGAACAGGTCGAGGCAGTCTGAATTGGTTGTTGCATAAGATACGGCTCCGTTTTCTGTGTATGCCTTATTTGCTTCATTTTTAAGAAAATCTAACATTGTAATCCCTCCTGAAATTTAGTATCAACATCATACAAGGCACCTTTAACCGCAGCGAGAGGAGTTTTAGTCCTCCTGCTAATCCGTCAAATGTAAGATTGCTGTTGGTGCCTTTTACAAGCCAAGACGCCTTTATACTGCATACAGGGATTCGAACCCTGCCCATCCTGCCTATAGTGCAAGAACTATCCAAGATATAGCGACTAACGCAATAGAAACGATTGCTGTAAGCGTCTTTACAAAGCACTTCTACCTCTGAACTAATTTAAGGATGTATTCAAAAAAGTTTGCTGTATGTGCTTTCTGTAATTACATAATACCGCACATTGGAAATTTTTTCACGGAAAAAAAGCTGCGAACTTAAAAAAGTTCACAGCTCATCTGTTTACGCAATCGTTCAACTATCAATGCACGAAACCGTCCCGGCTCCACAACCTCAACCATAGGTCCGAAACCCAGAATACGGATAACCACCTCAGTTTCATCGTCTTTGTCGTAGGTAATATGTACGATATAATTATCGTCATCTATCTTTTCTGCCCGCTTTTCAAAGTGCGCAAAATGCAGCATAACACGTTCAAGCGCATTTCTTTCATTACATATTTTCAACGTAACAGTCGCTCTGTTCGGTTGCTTTTCATTCACACTCGCAAAGCCTTTATCACTGCAGACCTCACAATTAACAATGCGTGCAAGATTTATAATATTGGTGTGTCTGTGTCCCGAGGCTATCAGACGGAATTTATCGTCCTTCTCCGAATACTCCAGACGAATTGGCATGACATTTAATGTAATTATATTCCCCTTACGATTGAGCATATCAATCTTTAAAGCCTGCTTTGCCTTTACCGCCTGAAGAATGGTTTTAAAACGCTCAATATATCCTTCATCATCATACGGATCGCCATCGCCATATTTGTCGTAAACAACGTAATCCTCCTGTGTAAACAGCGGCTCTATATCATCAAGCCCCTCAAAAGCCACACCAAAAAGTCTGATACGAGGATCAAGCGAAATCGCTTTTAACCACCGTTTCTCAAGCAAGGTCAGAGGCATTGAGGGTATGTTTTTTACAGGTGTTGTCATATCGCTCTTCACAAGCTGCCATTTCTCACTCTTAAGTGACGGTAAAATCGTGAGAACACTTTCTGAAAACGCATATTTGTCAACATTTTTCTGTAATTCTTTATCGGATGTTTTGCCCCGGATAATATCCGACAGAATCCCCGCAACCGCATTATAATAAGCCGAATAAAGCTCACTGAAGATCATATGCTCTCACCATCCTTTATCCCGTACATTGCATACATAGCCTCAATGTCATTTCTGAATCTGCTTTCAACATTTTTGTTTGAAAAGTTCAGATCCGTAATACGGCATATAAATGTACGAATCCACGGAACCAGTTCATTTGTATCATAAGCCTCGGCAGAAAAACGATAGCTGTTTTCGCTGACCTTATTCACCTTACCGATACGTTTTTCACGCTGCAAGCGGCGGATGATATGTTCCTCACCTTCACCTACATGAACCGTAAATTCAACATACTCACGAACGCTCTCCTTGCGGCAGGTTATTCCCCACATATAGGGCATCCGCTCATCAAGCATATCTCTGTATGTATCGAACCTGTCACACACATTGCCGATTTTTATATTTGACAGAAAATCCACCCTGAAGGATTTTATTTGCTTTGTTGCAGGCATATACGCCAGCAGATGCTGTCTGCCGTTCTGAACACTGATGAAGATACGCAGCGGAATTATATGTATTTCCTTGGATATTTCCGAACGGCTTGAAACATTCGTTGCCGTAATTTTGCACTTTCTGTGAATTGCATCAAACAAGTCGGCAAGAACGTCACTGTCCAATGCTCCCGTTATGTAATGATGCTTGAAACCGAAGTGGGTGTCGTTTTTTCGGTACTTATCCAGAAGAAACGAACCGATAACACCGCAGGGGGCAATTTCCGAATAGAAGTCCAAAGCATCTGTATTATCGGGAATACCCGTCATCTCTGCACGGCGATAGTATAGACTTCTGCCTTGCTTTTCGCCGATGATAATTCCTTCCGCCATATACTCCTTGAG
This sequence comes from Clostridia bacterium, assembly GCA_045542415.1. Lineage (GTDB taxonomy): Bacteria > Bacillota > Clostridia > UBA1381 > UBA1381 > UMGS1958. Next base: position 38,436 of record JAZQKZ010000078.1, on the reverse strand, counting down.
TTTTTTGCGTACGGTTGATTCATCAAACATCATGGGCTGTGTGAAATTGCAAAGATACTCATCAAGCTTTTGCATAATCTCCGATAGCGACAATGAGATTTGCGGTGTATTTAAAATATCAAAAAGTATAAAGTGCAGAGTAATATCACCGTCGGTAAAGCTTTTCGCTTTCCATGCCTTATACAAAGGATTGTGTGACAGCACGCGGCTGTCAATGGAAATGAACACATTCTTACCTTCTTTGTTTCTGACAAAGCTCATATGCTCACCAAGCCAGCTTTCCATACGGCGTCTTTCATCATCGTAAGTCCTGCTGCTTTTTTTATCATAATCACTGCGGCTCTTGAAGCCGTACACATAAAACTCACGCATATATGCACGGACCTTTTCGAAATTTTTAATCAGCTCGCTGTAAGAAGACATATATGTTCACCTCCCTGTGCTCGTGTTCTTAACTATATTTTACCTTTTTCAATGTAGTTTGTCAATATTAAAAACCGTCTGTTACAAATACTCCTCGCAGTCATTAAGCCATCTGTTCAATGCCTCAATAGGGATTCTGATTGTCGAGCCGATATAAATTACAGGAAATCCTTCGGTCTTTACGAGGTAATATGTTTTCTACACAGCACAAAACGCCTACAACTGTCCCAAATAACGTACAGTACACATCAAAACACCTCTTTCTATCGCAAATCTTCTCCTTAAGATATTGACTTCAAACCAACGTCATGGTATTATACAGGTAAATCAAGCACAACAGTGCAAAAAATACAGATAAAGCAGGAGGGTATCTATTATGGCAGAATTAATCTTAATCTTAGTATTTGCAGTGATTTATTTTATAAGCAAGGCTAATCTGGAGCATAAGCTGGATCATTATGATATTTCAAAAATTGACAACACAAAATTAACTCATGATATGATTAATGGGGTCAGTGTACAGGAACGCAGAAGAAGAGCAGTAAACGGATATTATGATAAAAAATGAGTATGCCGGACTCAATCCGGATGAGTATGATTTCTGACACAAGGACAAGCAGGAGGCTTCTATTATGGAGCTGATTATCGGTATTATTATTTTATTTTTCGCATCAGTGGATGCATGGCAAAAAGGCGATGATTCTATGAGCCGGTTTGTCATTCTTGTACTTATTATTGTAGGTATATGTGTTATCGGGGCTTGCTCAGCATAGTATAGGGGAGGTATTACATATGGCTTTTTACGATTGGAACAGAGACGGTAAAAAAGATATGGCTGATGACTTTATAGAATATCAGATCTATAAGGACGTCACCAAAGACAGTGATGATAGTAGTGACAATAGCAGCAATCACAGTAGCTATTCAAACAGTTCCTCAGATAATTCCGGCTGCTATTTCTCTTTTTGGATGCTTATTTTGTTTTTCATAATAAGTTGTCTTTCAAAGTGCAGTTGAATTTTTTCCAAAAAATTGGTGATGTAGCAAAATGATTTTTAAAACCGAGTTGACTACAGCCCCATAGGAACTTTTTAATTTTTCATACAGCTATAATCCTCTAACTAATTTCTGACTAACTTTTGACTAACTTTTTTATGTTTTTTAATGTATTTTCTTGCTTGTTTTTGCAAGGCAAAAAAGCAAGAAAAAGCCCATAGGTATGCGATTTATGCGACACCTACGGGCTTTTTGCATTTGGCAGGGGTACAAGGACTCGAACCTTGGGCACGCGGTTTTGGAGACCGCTGCTCTACCAACTGAGCTACACCCCTATAACTTGACTACCCGATTATTTTACCACATATCATCTTAATTGTCAACCCTTTTTTTCAAAAAAAAATCAATTTTTACCTCCCCGTCTTTATCCGATTGACTTTTTTCATTGCCTGGTATATAATATAATTATAAATATCGGAGGAATTATGATGTCAGATTATATTACTACTTATACCAAAAAACATTTTACACCGCTCACTCCCGATCCCTGGGATCTGGATATAATAGATATAGCTCATGCACTCTCTCTTATGGTTCGTGCTAACGGTCATTTTTCAGAATTTTATTCCGTTGCACAGCATTCGCTGCATTGTGCAAAGGAGGCTATAGCCCGAAAGGCCGACCCACGTCTGGTGCTTTTATGCCTGCTGCATGACGCTTCCGAGGCTTACATCGCAGATGTTACCCGACCACTGAAAAAAAACTTGCCGAATTACCTGAGGGCCGAAAGCAACTTGCAGGATACTATATACACAACTCTTGCCGGCGGTTTGCCGGATGAGACGGAAAAGGCTTTTATAAAAACAATAGACGATACCTTGCTTTATCACGAATTTTACCATTACATGGGTGAACGTCTTTTTGACGAGGAGCCTGTGCTGTATTCAAATCCACAGTTTGAAACACTTCCCTTTAAACAGTCGGAAAACGAGTTCCTGTGGATGTATGCAGAGCTTATGGTGCAGCTTTCGGAGCTGAAAGATGTGAAAATGATAGGTCTTGACCTTGACGGCACACTGCTCTCTCCTGATGGTACGGTTTCGGAACGTACAATCAAAACACTTTCTCTTGCAGCAGAACGTGGTATCGAAATCGTCCCGGCATCAGGACGCTCCTTCGAGGGAATGCCTTATTATGTAAAAAATCTTCCGGGAGTAAACTATCTTATCACAACCAACGGTGCGGATGTCTATACCACTTCGGGCGAAAGAATATACGAACGCTCAATGCCATGTGAGGACTCTGCACGACTTGTGGCACAAATTCTTGAAAAAGACATCATAACAGGTGCTTACATAGACGGCAGAGGCTATATGGAACGAGAAGCCTTTGAAACACTGTCGCAAAGAGGCGTCCCGAAAGCCATTGCCGAATATTTCAGAACCACGCGAACTCTCGTTGACAGCTTGCCTGAATTTATACTCAAAAACAAGCGTGATGTGCAAATTATAACATGCCATTTCCAGGACATACCGGAGGAATTACAGAAAGAAGTGACGGATATGGTTAAGAATTATGACAGCCTGATATACGTTTGGGGCGGTCCTGAAAATATCGATATAACTCATTTTGAAGCAACAAAGGGATATGGACTCAATGCACTTGGCGAAAAGCTTGGTATCCCCGCCTCAAAAACAGCCGCATTCGGAGACAGCGAAAACGACGCTGATATGCTCAGAAAAGCAGGCTTTGGTTTCGCAATGGAAAACGGTGACCACTACGCAGCAGAGGCGGCGGATTTTATGACCGCTTCAAACGAAAACGACGGCGTAGCTTATGCAATAAACAGGCTTATTAGCAACCAGGCTAAATCTATGGATTAAAGAGGAGATTTCTCCTCTTTTTTTATTGCCAATAAAAAAGGCATCCGAAGATGCCTTTTTTGAATATTATTCTGATACAACCTGATCAGCAGTATAAACTCTGATATTATCAATCTTTGTTACAGCGTTATATCTTCCTGAACGTAAGTGAATACCCTTGAGGTCAATTCCACCTACTGCAGTTACTGTTCCTGAGTAAAGTACAGTGTCTCCGTTTGTGATTTCAACACCTACATTTTCATCTGTACCAACACTAAGCTTTAAGTGTACCCATGTTCCTGCCGGAATTTCAACAGCTTCTGTACCGCCATTGATTGTCCATGAAGTTGCATATGCAGCTCCTAAAAGGCTGAACACATAGTTATCTGCATTATTATTTATAGAATTACTCTGTGCTGCATTTGTGATTGCAAATACTGTTTCCTGGTTTGTTCCTGCTGTGAGAGCTATATCTGCCTCAAGAATATAATTTGATGTCAAGCCTGTTGCAAAGTTTGTCTGCATACCTCTTGAGTTTGCACTGCCCGGCGCAAACTGTAAATAGTTGCCGTGGTCAGAATCCGCCTCAACTGTCAGACTGCCCTGAGCATTTGTTGAAGTCCAGCCGTTTGCTGAAAGTGTTGATGTTGCAAGCTTTGAGAAGTCCTCTTTATATGTGTATGTAATCGGATCATACTCCGCCGCCTTAAATTCAGCAACTACTGCAAGACTATCGTGCATTCTTACATCAAGAACAGGTGTGTATCCAACATTGTTTCCGTCAGCATCTACCCACTGAACAAATTCATATCCTTCAACAGGTGTTGCCTCTAAAGTCACAATTGTATTCATCGGAGCTGTTACTGATGTTTCGCCGCCAACGATTACTGCTGTACCCATTTCCGGATCATTAACACTTACTGTAAGTGTCTTTTCCGGAAGTACATCTGCCTTAAGCTTTCCAACAACAAGATTTGATGCCTTAACATCAAATGCTGTAGTTCTTGCACCTGATAATACAAGATGCTTGAATGTATCTATCGGAGGTACTGATGTTGACTGATAGTCCGGAAGATCGATTTCAACCGGTGTTCCGCCTGCAACTGAAATCTCTGCCTTACCGTAATCCATATCAATAATGTACTTTACGTTTGTCCAGTCAATCGGTGAAAGTGTTCCTACCTCCTGACCACCTGCCGTAACTACGCCGTCGTTACCAACAGTGAATATTGCTAACATATCTTCAGCAAACGGTGAAGATTTCATAGTTGTCTTTGCAAGGTTGAATGTAAGTCCTGAACCTGAACCGTAGATTAAATCTATGCTTACAACATACTTACCTGAGCTTCCTGTACCGTTTTCAAGATTTTCAAACGGACGCATAAGGAACCATGAGTTACCGCTTCCTGTTGATGCAATTGTTGAATATGTTACACCGTTATCATCTGTACCGAGTGTTAAGTCGCTACCGCTTGAACCACCATATGTCCAGCTTGAAGTATCTGTAAGTGTTGTTGCACCGTAGTATGAGAATGTTTCAACGTCACCGTCCTCACCCGGAAGGAGATATGTTTCAATGTTTGTCGGAACAAACTCTGTTGAATATGCAACATTTGCCGGATCAATTACAAGACCGCTGTCTGTATCTAAAGCCTGCCATACCATTGCTGAATATGTATAGCCCTCTTCAATCTTCACATCGCCTGTAAAGTTTGTAATAGTCTGCGGACCTGCACCTGTTGAGTTATCAACCTGGTCAACTGCCTGGATTGTACCTACAACATTGCCCTCTGCGTCCTTAACTGTAATTACAATAATACCATAGCCTGACATCTCAACCTTTGACGGGAGCTGAACTACTACGTCTGCCTGTGTAACTGCACCCTCTTCAACTACAATATCCTTTATAAGTACCGGATAATCGTACTGCTTAAGCGGAACATACTTCGGCCAAGCTGCATTTGCCGGATAACCAAGGTTAATAACCTCCGGTGATACCGGTGTCGGAAGCTCGTGAGTTGCACCCTCAGCAAAGTTTGTCATAAGCGGAGCTAATTCCGGATATGCAGCTAAATCAGCTGTTGTGAAGAAGAAGTATGCAAGATTCTCTGCACCTGTATCGTTCGGGTGTGTACCGTCTGTACCTGATGAACCGTATGCTGTCTGGAAATAGTAATTAACGAGCTTTGCTTCGTTTGTTACTTCAACATCATTTACTGTGCCCTTTGCACTTAATGTTGCGAACCAGTCAAGTGACGGCTGATTTAAGTCAACGAATGTTGCATCTGTTACACCGTCTGCTGTTACACCTGCTGCGATAAGCTCATCTGCCCATGCATAAGCTGCATCAACACCGCTTGCATTTACAATTGAAAGGAATTCGTCAAGCTTTGCTGTACCGCCTGTTCTTAATACGTCAACATAGTACTTACCACCCTTTGAGAAGTGTCCAAGTGATGTTGCCCATGTATTTGTCGTTGAATCGTATGTATTATGTCTGTCAATCGGCCCCACGATAACTAATGTTGCACCAACCTCATGACACTTGTCATAGTACTTTCTTAATGAGTTGAGGTAGCCTACTACACCGTCATTCTTATGATTGTGACCGTACTCAACATACATAAAGTCGCCTGCCTTGATACGGCTGGCTACCATATTGTAATGATAGTTATCACCTGCGTTAAGACCGCCCTCGCCTTCGTTAACCATTGCAACGTTTGACGGGAGATACTTTGTAAGACCTGTACCTACACCTGTGTATGTCTGCAACGGCCAGAACGGAAGTGTTGTATTTCCGTCTGTTACTGTTGAGTCACCTAATACCCATAATGTCGGAGCTGACTCAATCTGTTCAATTTCAAGTGCAGCAAGAGCTGTGTTTTCACCTAAAACTGCCACATTAACCATGCCGTCAGCAATTATACCCTTCGGCTCTGACTTCTCATAGTAAATCGGAGTTACTCTGATTGTGAACTCGCTTGTTACACTCTCGCCTGCTGCGATTGTCTTTTCTGTGTAAATCGGGTGCTTTCTCTCTGTGTAGAGTGAAGCTGTAGCATCCTTAGTCGGGTCGAGAGTTGTTACTGTCGCCTTGATGCGGTAGTATGTCTCCTCCTCAACCTTCATTGCAAATCTTGTCGGATAATACTTATCACCTGCATTGCCGTAGATATCCTCACCAACTGAACCGATACCATCAGCCAGGCCTGTACCACCGCCTGCTGCAAGTGTAATCTTCTGACCTTCCTGTAAGCCGAAACCGTCGTAACGGTTGCCCACCTTGTAGTCATCCTCTGTAAGACCTAAGAAACCATAGTCACCTGTAACCATGTAATCTCTGTCCGCTGTTACTGCTGTGTAGCCCTCTGCCACGTCGTCTGCACTACCGAAGTCGAACTTCCATGACTGGAGTACACCCTCTTCTCCACCTGCATCCGGTGTTGCTGTCGGTTCTGCTGTCGGAGTCGCTGTCGGCTCTGCTGTCGGAGCCTCTGTCGGAGTCTCTGTAACCTCCGGTGTTGCTGTCGGTGCATCTGTTGCCGGCGGCTGTGTAGCCATCATTTCCTCTGTTACTGTGACTGCGCTTATAACTCCATCTTCGCCCTCTCTTGGCTTCATTGAGTCAAGACTATCCCAGAACATTACCTTGTCGCCTACTTTAACATCAAAAGTAATGGTATCACCTAAAAGTCCCATTTCCTCTTTAAGAGTATCAGTTTTAATAGCTGTCAATCTGCCATTTTCATCATATGAAGCTAAAATACCGACGCCTCCGTTTGCTAAAATTGTAGCTACGCCATCTTTGACAATAATCTGCTCAAATACCGGTGTTCTTGCCGAAGCACTCATCGGCATAACGATTGAGCTTGCTGCCATTGAAAGTGCCGCAATGGCTGATACTACTTTTTTGTAGTTTTTCATGTTTTTCTCTCCTCCTTAAACATTATAGTAGATAATATAACTATATCACATACCTGACAAAAAATCAAGGATTATTTACGGATTTTTTTCATAAAATTGTCATTAATTATTTAGTATTTCCCGATATCGAATAAAATTCACAATATATTCAAAATTACATCTTGATTTTTACGGACAAAAGTGGTATAGTAGAATGGTATAATGTAATATGAATGGCTATGCCGAAAAAACGAAAGGAGTGTATATTACATGAAAACACAGAAGAGCAGAACATCTGCTGATAAGACAATCAATCTTGTCATCATACTTATTATAGTTGCTGTATTGGCAGCCGGTGTATGGGCAATGTGGGGTAAGATTTCGGACAATTTACTTGAAAAGTCAATCGCAAACGGAACTGCACCGCAGACAGTTGAAACATACGCTAAGCAGGCAGGTCTTACTGTAGAGGAATATCTTGCAGACAAAGAGATAACAGACGCATCTGTTAACGGTGATACATTAATGACAGATCTCATGGATGTTATCACAGTTAAGAGCTATGCAAAGATTGCCGGATTAGAGCCGGCTGATTTCATTGCAGAGCAGGGTCTTACAGACAAGGTAACAGAGGATATGTTATGGTCAGAGGCTTCGAAGCTTATTCCGCTCGGAAAGTATATCGGCGGCGATGAGTATGTTGAGGAATTCAAGACATACTACGGTCTTGATGCAAGCGTAACAGCTGAGACACCTTGGGGTGAGCTTGAGGACATTATCGCTGAAAAGGATGCACAGATGCAGGCAGAAGCAGCCGCTGCTGCTGAGGCTGAAGCAGAGGCAACAGAGGCTCCGGCTGAAGAGGCTGCCGCTGAAGGCGAGACTGCTGCAACAGAGGCTCCGGCAGCTGAATAATAAATAAGGAGAATTGGACATGAGCGAAGAAATCAAGAACGAATTAGAAAACGAGGCAGTTGAAGCCGAGACAACAGAGACTGTTGAGACAGTTGAGGAAAAGGTAGCCGAGATTATTGAGACAGTTGAAGAAGCTGTCAGCGAAAAGGCAGACGAAATAGTTGACGAAGTCCGCGAAACAGCCGAAGCTGTTGCAGAGGATCCGGAGGCTGCTGTTGAAGCGGCTGTTGAGACTGTTAAAAACAGCTCAAACGGTGCAAAGATTGCAATTGGTGCAATTGTTGTTATCTTAATTGTTGTAGCTGCTATCGTATGCAAGATGTACGGTCCCAAGCTTTTCAACAAGTACAACAGAATGGGCTATGTAAACACATCAGGCAACACAATCGATACAGTTGCTGACCAGTTGGGCATGACTCTTGAAGAGTTCCTTGCTGAGTATAACCTTCCGGAGGATATGCCCGGCAACACAGAGGAAACAGCAGCATTCTACAACATTCCGTTCGCAAAGTTTGTTGAGATGAACGGATATACACTGGAAGAGTTCAGAGCACAGTTCGGCATTTCAGATGAAATGAAGGACGACGATACATGGGGCGATGTTGAAGCAACTATCACTCTTGCAAACTACATCGGCGAAGAATACCTTGACGAGTTCAAGGAGCAGTACGGCTTAGGCGATGAAGTTACAGCTGACACAACATGGGGTGAAATCAGAAGAACTGTAAACCTCAAGGACATGGAAGCTATGGAAGAGGCAAAGGCTGCACAGGAAGCCGCAGCAGATACTGAGGCTGTAGAGGAAGCTGCAGCAGATACTGAGGCTGTAGAGGAAATCACAGCTGATGATACTACTGAAGAGGCACCTGTTGAGGGTGAAGCTGCTGCCGAGACAGCTACAGAGGCTGCTGCCGAATAATTTTAAATTCAAAATAGTGGTGTTTATACAACACCACTATTTTTTTACGTTCTCGATTGCACACAGCGTCAGCCGTACATTTTCTTCATAAATTTCATCAAGCTGCTTCATAGGAAGCGGATTTTTTCCGATTCCTATTTCAACTGTAAATCCGCTTTTTCCGAACTCCTTTATAAACCAGTCCTTACAGCCGCCGAATGCCGCTGTTCCCTCCGGCCGCCTTACGGCGTATCCGCTTTCTTTCGCCATTTTTTCAGCAATTTCAAGCGACCGCTTCGCCGCAATGCCGTCAAAATCATAATAAATCTCTCTGCCCTGCGAATGAAATGCTATGAGCGAATCAAAGTCCTCCTTTCTGACAAGCCCGGTTATTGCCCTTGTCTCCGGCTCGCTTTCGGGATGCTCGCCACCATACTTCGTCGGGGCACATTTTTCCATCACCATACTCCATTTGGCATCATAATTATGATTAAGATCAACTCCCCGTGCATTTGCCTGCCAGACAGAATTAAAGCTGTGAATACCAACCTTGCTGATAAGTTCTCGGTGGTGCGGATTGGTTATGTCAACACCGTTGACTGCAATATCCACTCCATCGGGGTTTACCATAGGTACTATATACACTCTCACATCCTCTGACAGCTCCTTTGCATCATATCCAAAAAAATCCGCTCCGCTTTCAATATGCTTTATATAATCCGCCGCAAACCTCACCAGAAAAGCCGCTGTCAGATATTCAAGCCCGTGAAATGCCCCCGCAAGAAGTATTTTCCCCTCCCCCTTGCCTATTTCAATACACGGAATATCCCTGTCCATAATACTCTTTCCTATTTCCGTTTTTTTAACAATACTGCTTTTCTCGGTAAGTATATCTATATCTTTTCTTAGCTGTTTATAATCATAACACACTCCGACCGCCCCTTTCATATAAATTCATTATTTAATTTATATGCTTGTTTACGGGGTTTATTACAAAAAAAGAGATGCCGCACAGCACAGCATCTCCTTTCAATATTTAATCCTCAAGCCCCTGCATGTATTCATGCATGACCTCTGCAACCTGCTTCGAATACTTTACCGCCTCTACTACGGTTTTTGCACCGCTTACAACGTCACCCGACGCAAATATTCCCGGACGGGTTGTTTCTCCGATTGTATTCGTTACGAGTAAGCCACGTTCATTTATTTCAAGTCCCTTAGTATTTGATACAATTCTTGAGTTCGGACCCTGACTGATTGCGATAATAGTAGAATCTGCCGGATAAAGCTTTTCCGTACCTACCACCGGTTCAAGATGTCCGTAGCCGTCACATTCAAGATCTGCCATGATTACTCCGTTATCAACGATACTCATCGGCTCTACATGTGTTACAAACTCAACACCGTCAATTTCTGCATACTCAACCTCACGCGGCGATGCAGCAAGATGGTCGCTCCTTGAAAAGACGGTTACTTTTTCACATCCGTGTCTCAATGCAGTTCTTGCAACGTCCATTGCAGCATTACCCGCACCGATAATATTCAGGCTCTTGCCCAGATCATACGAATCCGGATTCACAAGATAGTTAATTGCATAATGCACGTTACCCAAGGTCTCGCCCTTGATATGAAGCATATTAGGCTTCCATACTCCCGTACCTATAAATATCGCCTTATAGCCGTCACGGAACATATCATCAACCGTTATTGTTGTACCTATCGCAGTATTGGGTCTGATTTTTATACCAAGCTCACGAAGCTTGTCACGGTACTTGTCAAGAATACGCTTGGGCAGACGGAATTCAGGGATTCCGTATCTCAATATACCACCAATCTGCTCCTTTGACTCGAACAGCGTAATATCATAGCCTTTCTGAGCCAATATAACCGCAATGGTTATTCCGGCAGGACCTGAGCCTATAATTCCGACTTTTTTGCCGTTCTTCTCTACGTTCTCAAATTTAAGCTTATCAAAGTAATTTGACGATATGTAATTTTCAATACTTGAAAACTGTATCGGTGCGCCCTTTCGGTTCATCACACAATGTCCCTCACACTGATTCTCGTGATTACATATAAGCGAGCATACTATCGATAACGGGTTATTTTCAAACAGTGTTTGCCCTGCCTCGTTAATTTCTCCTGCAAGAAACATCTGTATTACATCAGGAATTGCTGTATTTATCGGGCAGCCCTGACGGCACATCGGTTTTTTACAGTTCAAGCATCGCTTTGCTTCGTTGATTACATTTATTGCCATTTATTTTTTCCTTTCCTGGTGTCATTGCAGCATTGCTACGGCTGCAAGAAATTTTCGTAGGTTGCTGTTTTGAAGACCAAAGGCGTACACCGGTACGTCGAGGTCTGAAAAATGGTGAGATACGGAAATTTATTCAGCCGTCATCGCACCATTTCATCCTGCTGACCTGTAGCCTTATGCGATGCAATTACCGCACGAATTTCATCAATTGAGCTTGCCGACATATCGCCGTTTACCGTATTCTTAACAGCCGACAATGCATTACCTACCTCTAATGCACGTTCAATATCTCTGTCCTTTACAAGTCCGTAAAGAACGCCTGCGAGATATGCATCACCCGAACCGATTCGGTCTATTACCTCAATCTCCTTGTACGGAGCCTCCTCGTAGAATTTACCCTCAAAATAAATCTTTGAATTGAAGTTATGTCTGGTCGGGCTTACTACCTCACGTCTTGTTGTAGCAACCATCTTACAGCCGTAGTCGTCGGCATAGCCTTTCATAATCTCCTCAAGCGTACCTGTTCGCTGTAACATTCTTCTTGATGTCTCCTCAGATACGAAAAGCAAATCTACATACGGGAAAATGCTCTCTATTACTTTCTTAGCCTCTTCCTCACTCCATAACGTAGCACGATAGTTAACATCAAATGAAATAAGTACCCCCTGCTCGTGGAAACGCTTAATCATTTCAATTGCAACCTCTCTCAAATGGATATCAAGAGCAAGCGTGATTGAGGAAATATGGAATATCTTTGTCTTGCCGTAAATCGACGGGTCAATCTCTGAAATATCCAGCGAACACATTGACGATGCCGCTCTGTCGTATATTACCGATGACTTTCTCGGATACACACCGCTTTCATAGAAATAAATACCAAGACGCTTGCCGTCTGTGTGGTCATAAATAAGATAATCGTCACTTACATTGCCGTAACGCACCTTGTTACGGATAAAATGTCCCATTTTATTCTTGGGAATCTTTGTAACAATCGCACTCCTCAAACCGAGCATAGCCGCACCCGACACAACATTAAGCTCACTTCCGCCGGCATTCTTTTCAAAGGTCTCACTCTGTGAAATCTTTTCTTTATTGGGCGGTGAAAGTCTTAACATAACCTCGCCCATTCCAATAAGATCAAAATCTGTATTTTCCTTGAAATTTAACATATGTAATTCCTCCCTTTTTTATAAAATCCTCTTGCTTTTTATTATACACTATTTTAACAATCTTTGCAAGACTTTTATGCAAGCTTTATAAAAAAGCAGTGTTTTACTGAAATATTTTTGTCATTGATTGCGATTTTTTTATCAAACCGCTCAGAAAACAAAAACCACTCCGGAGCAAATGCCCCGAAGTGGCTGTTATTATTCATCCTCGTCTTCGTCACTCTTTTCTTCAACCTTAACCGTTACGGCAAGAACATGACGCTCGTCACGCTCCGAAACAGTTACATGAAGACCTTTATATTCAAAGCTTTCGCCGATTTCCGGAATTCTGTCAAACTGGTCAATAACCCAACCGCCCACAGATGTTATATCAATTTCTTCATCCATGTCAAACCTCTCGAATAAATCGTCAAGGTCACAGTTGCAAAGTACTTTATACTTATTCTCACCTATTTCCTCGATATTTTCGATTACCTCATCATGCTCATCCCAGATTTCGCCTACAAGCTCCTCTAAAATATCCTCCAGAGTAACAATACCCACAGTACCGCCGTATTCATCGATAACGACCGCCATATGCGATTTTTCCTTCTGCAGGTGCATTAAAAGCTGTGAAATCTTCATTGACGGAACAACGAATACAGGCTTATTCATTACCTGTCTTATATTGAAATCCTTTTCGTCTTCCTTTGTGAAGTCCTTTTGATTAAGGATACCTATTATATTATCAATAGACTCTGCATATACGGGCAGTCTTGAATAACCGTTTTCCTCAAACGCCTCCTCAAGCTCAGCATAGGTCGATTCAACATCCACTGCAACAACGTCAACTCGGTTGGTATGTATATCCATAACCTCGATGTCGTTAAATTCGATTGCATTTCTGATAAGCTCACTCTCGTGTGAGTCAATCTCGCCGTCCTCCGCAGCCTCTTCAACCATTGTGAGAAGCTCCTCTTCCGTAACACCTCTGTCCTCCGGCGGCTTAACGATTAAATATACAAGCTTCTGCCAAAGCAAAAATATGAAATTAAGCGGTGATAAAATGATGTTTACTACCCTTAATATAGGAGCTGAGAACAACGCAAATGTTTCCGGCGAATTTTTTGCAAGACTCTTGGGAGTGATTTCTCCAAACATAAGCACAACTACCGTCATAACCGCAGTTGAAATCGAAATTCCCGAATTTCCGAGCCAATTTACAAATAATACTGTTGCAATCGATGAGCTGGCAATATTTACGATATTGTTTCCTATAAGAATTGAGGAAAGCAATTTATCGTAATCCTCTGCGAGCTTCAAAACAAGCTCTGCTCTCTTGTCACCGGCTGTTGCCATGTTCTTAATGCGTATTTTGTTCATTGAGAAAAATGCTGTTTCTGATGCCGAAAAATATGACGACATCAATATACATGCGGCAATAAGTAAAATTTGCCCCATACTGTCTCCGTCCATTAGATAATTTTACCTCCATTAAATAAAAAATTATACAGCATAATCATATCATAAATAGATTTTTATTTCTATCTTATTATGTGACAAATTTTATACGATTTATACGACACTTTTTTATTTATTTTGCACATATATTCCTGTTGTTTTCGGCAATAAATCTACACAGTAATAAATTCACATATCAGCGAATACGATAGAATAACAAATAAAAACCGGAGTGTATTATATATGAAGAAGCTGATTTTCATACCCGTTATTATGACGATGCTTTTAGGCTCATGCACCACGTCTGTACCCGTTTCAACCACCGAACCTCTGCCGGCAGTAACAACAGCACCCACACGAAATCCGTCAAAAAGCTACGAGGAGCTTGATTCAAAGGGAGTTGGCTGGGGATTTGTGCGTAATAAAGGTACGGAGCCGCAGATTGGTGATAAGGAAAGGAGTATTCTGGAGGAAAACGGAGGCTATTACATTGATCACCGTGATGATAAGCGGCTCTATCTTACCTTTGACGAGGGCTATGAAAACGGTTACACCTCGAAAATACTTGATGTGCTTGCACAAAAGGAGGTTACAGCAGCATTTTTCGTTACCGGACCGTACCTTGAGAGCCAGCCGGAGCTGATAGAAAGAATGATTGATGACGGACACGTTGTTGGCAACCATACAGTAAATCATCTGAACCTACCCAATCAGCCGGTGGCAACGGTCAGGTCGGAGCTTAACAAGCTGCGTACAAAATGCGAGGAGCTGTACGGCTATAAAATGGAATATATGCGTCCGCCGGAGGGCGAATACAGCGAGCGTGTACTTGCAATAGCACAGGCAGAGGGATACAGGACGATAATGTGGAGCATGGCATACAAGGACTGGGATATAAATATGCAAAAGGGCAAGGACCATGCATACTCTCAGGTAGTCCCGTATCTGCATAACGGTGCCATAATTCTTTTGCATGCGGTATCCTCGGACAATGCAGAGGCATTGGGTGACATCATCGATTCAGCAAGGGAGCTTGGATATGAATTTTACAGTCTGACAGACCTTGCGAAATAAGGAATTATCGGCTTGGCGGTGTACTCCCCCAAGCCGTAATTTATTGTAAATAAAAAAGGGGCAAAGCCCCTTTCAGCGTATATTACCTTAACAGCCTCTTGCTGTTTTTGCCTGCATTCTGCACCGACTTAAAAATAACATTAAAGCTTACATATCCGCCGGTTTCACGTTGGGCGGATATTTTTCCTTTGTGTGAATCAACGATGGTTTGTGCCATTGAAAGACCTATACCAAAGCCGCCGGATTCCCTCGAACGTGCCGAATCAGGACGGTAAAAACGGTCAAATAACCGATTTAAATTATCGTCCCTCTCCGGATCAGAGCTGTTTCTCACCTTGATTTTTATTGCCTTGCCGTCACGTCTTAATGTCGCCTCGATTATACCGTTTTCCGTTGAATATTTTATCGCATTATCAACAAGTATGGATATAAGGTTTCTGATTGCCGACTCGTCGCCGTAGAGCTTTATATTATCCTGCGCCCGTATTGTAAGGTTGCGGTTTTTCTGCTGTGCCATTATTTCAAACGGCTTTGTGATTTCAAGAAATGCCTTGGTGAGGTCAAATTCAAGAAATACCGGAGTCAGAGTGTTCTCTTCCATACGGGCAAGCTGTAACATACTTTTTACAAGCTGATCAAGCCGTGCTACCTGATTTTTGATACTGTCCGTCCACTCGTTATTGCCGCCCATAAGCTCCATAACCTCAACATTTGCGTTGATAATTGCCAGCGGTGTCTTTAATTCGTGTCCCGCATCGGTGATAAAACGCTTCTGCTTTTCAATGCTGTCAACCATCGGTCTTATAAAACGCTTGGAGAACAGAAATATCACAAGGAATATCACAAATGCACTCGTCAGAGCTATTGCCCCGGATGTTGCCATCATAGAAAAATACGAACTGAGCTGGAGACTGCAATCAAGGAAAATCACTATTTTTCCGAAATCAGTCGGCGATACCTTGTATCTGTATATTTCCATATATCCGCTGCTCGTGCCGTCCGAGAGAATCTTCCATGTGTATTCCGCCGCTGTTTGCGGTGTTGTAGCCGCAATATGCGAGGTATTTATATCAATAATATTCTCCTCACGGTCAAGCTGTACTATAAAATAACGTGTCTGATACTGACTCTCCTCAGTGAGTACGTCATTAAAGGTCTCCGCCGAACGTGACGGAATAACACCGTTATTCTGTGCAATCAAAGTCAGCATATCGTCTGCACTTGAGGCAATATGTATGTAGTTCATCATATTCGTTGCGGCAAATATAAGTGCCATCACCAACGTGACCGCACTCATAGTAGCAATGAGAAGTCTGCGTCTGAATTTATTTACCATACTTTCACCTTATACCTTACTCTCAAGCTTATAAGTGTCATATACAGATTTGGTTATAACCGTATCTGCACCGAGTGCATCAAGCTTTTTACGCAGATATGAAATATAGAGACGTACTTCGTCAATTTCTCCGTCACCGTCCCATACCTTTTCTATAAACTGCTCCGGCTCTATTTCACGGTTTTGAGCCTGAATAAGCATAAAAAGCATCTCAAACTCCAGATTACCGAGAATAAACGAGGAGGTGCCGTTGCTTATTTCAAAGGTATCCTTATCAAGCGTAAGATTTCCGAATCGAATGAGTGCAGGTGCCTCAGAAACGAGGTTTCTCGTTGCAGCTCTTAACCGTGCAAGCAGCTCCCCCATTGCAAACGGCTTTGTCATGTAGTCATTTGCGCCTGCATCAAGACCGTGTATGCGGTCATCAATCTCAGCCTTGGCACTGAGCATGATAACCGGTGATGAAATGCCCGAATTGCGTATATACTCCAGCACCTCAATACCGCTTTTGTGCGGCATCATAATATCAAGTATGTAAGCATCATAGCTTGCGGAACTAAGCATTTCAATAGCCTGCACCCCGTCATGGGCGCAGTCAACCTCATAGCCGCTGTGTTGAAGTACAACCGATATTGCACGGGCAAGCTCTTTTTCATCATCTGCAATTAAAATCTTCATAATAAAACCTCATTTAAAACTCTGTTTTTCCGTCTATCATGTCGCGGATTGCCTGGAAGTTCATTTCTGTTGACGCAAGCTCATCCGCAAAACGCCGCAGCTCCTTTGCGATAAGATTAGCATTCGGGATATCCTGCTTGTATTTAAGCTTATGGTCAAGACTCGCCCAGAAATCCATAGACATTGTCCTAAACTGTATTTCAGCATATACATCAACCGTCTTTTCGCCGACATGCAGCGGCAGCTGCACAATGATATGATAGCTGCGGTATCCGCTTTCCTTTGGATTTTTAATATAATCCTTTATCGCAATAACGGTAATATCCTCCTGACTCATGAGCATATTTGCCACAGCATACACATCATCAATATAAGTACAGATTACCCGTATTCCTGCGGCATCGTATATATTCCCGAAAACATAGTCAACCTCTTCGGGGAAGCCTCGTCTTTTTAACTTCTCTTTCATGCTCGCAACCGACTTGACACGGGTTGTATAATGCTCAATCGGGTCACGGTCGCTGTTGGCAATCTTGTATTTTCTTATAATATCAAGCCGTGAGGTAAGCTCAATTATTGCACCCTCAAGGTATATAAACTTTTCACCGTAAAATTCCTGCGGTGAGATTTCCTTGCTCATTTAAACATCTCCATTCCAATCGCTTCGCCTGCATGGTTAAGACATGCCATAACATTGTCAAGTACGCTGTCCGACGGACGCTTCATGTCGGGGATACAAATAACATCTATCCCGGCACGCTGTGCGGCAATCACTCCGTTTTCGCTGTCCTCAAATATAACCGCCTCCGCTTTTTCACAATTGCCCAGAGCCTTTAAGAAAATATCCGGCTCCGGCTTGGATTTTTCCACCGTCTCGCCGCCGACAAGCTCCGAAAAATACTGCAAAAGACCGGCACTCTCCAGATATAACCGTATAAACCCAGTTTCGGTCGAGGAGGCTACAGTGCAGGTAATTTTTCTGCTTTTAAGAAATTTTAAAAGCTCTTCTATCCCCCGCTTCACCGGCAGCCCCTTTTGTGCAAGTGCCGCAATACGTTTTCGTGCCGCATCACTTATCTCATCAAACGGATAATTACTTCCGAAAACAGCTTTCATATATTCTCTGCAATCATTACGGGCAAGGCCGAGTGTATTTACATAAATATCCTCCGTAAGCAAATAGCCATATAAAGCCATTTCCTCTTTAAGACATTCCATAAACAGACGCTCCGAATCAAAAATCAGTCCGTCCATATCAAATATGACTTTTTTAATCATAACTATCACCCCGCCGCAGTCCGTATCATTCAATTTAATTATAGCATTTATTGAGAATTAAGTCAACAAAATAAATAAAAATTACCATGAAATTTATAAGATTTTAAAGCAATATTCATAATTTGGTTATAAATAAACAACAAAAAAGGCACTTGCATAGCAAGTGCTTTTTTGAATGCCGCTGATCGGGGTCGAACCGATACGGATTTTACTCCGACGGATTTTGAGTCCGTTGCGTCTGCCAATTCCACCACAGCGGCGTATATTATCAACATTTAATATAATAACACATACCGATAAAAATGTCAAGAAAAATTTTTCCGCCGTGAAGAACTTTTGGGAGCTTGCTCTTCACGGCGGATTCGGGGTTTGCTTTGGGTAAAAGCAATTAATATACTCGACGAGCACCGGCATATGTGCTTGTTCTGTATGATGTGTTGATTGATGAAACCTTTACAACGTCACCTGTCTGCGGTGCGTGTATCATGTTTCCGTTTCCGATATAAATACCTACATGGTTGATTCTTCCACGCTTTGCGAAGAATACTAAGTCACCCGGCTGGAGATTGTCACGGCTTACATATCTTCCATTTCTTGACTGGTCAGCTGCCACTCTGTTTACGCTGATACCATTCTGACGGCATACATACTGTACAAGTCCGCTACAGTCGAAGCCTCTCGGTGATGTACCACCCCATACATAAGGAACTCCAAGGTATTTTCTTGCTGTATTAACGATAGCCTGTCCCTTTGATGACGCCGCCGGAGCACCGTTTGATGAATCTGACGCTGAAGCCTTTGACTTATTCTTCTTCGCCTGCTCCGCTGCTGCAGCCTCTGCTGCTGCACGCTCCTTCGCAGCTTTTTCCTCGGCTACCTTTACCTGTCTGTCCGAAACTACGTCCTTATCAACCCACTCGCCTGTGAGGTCAAGTGATGTGTTAATTACATAGCCCTCGTTATAATCTGCACCATAGGCAATCTTTATAAAATCGCCCTCCGACCAGAGTGTTACAACCTCTGTACCGTCTGAAAGCTGTGTAATAACTGATGATTCCTTGCTTGCTGATGAACGTACATTAACAACGTCACCGTATGTCATTACCTGTGCTTTCTTGTAGTTTTCATAATGCATAGCGTTATACTCTGCATCTGCCTTGTCATTTGTGATTTCGCTGCTGCTTACATAGCCTGTCTTGCCGCCCTCATATGATACGGTAAGCCAGCCGTCTGAGCTTGAAAGGATTTTTACCTCTTCACATGCGTCAAGAGAGTCAATAACCTCCGCCTCGACCGAGGGGTTATTTCTTACATTAAGTGTACCGCTTGTAAGTGATACATAACCTGTTTCGAGATTGCTCTTCGCTGCAGCCTCGGGTGTTGTTTCAATATCTATACGAGCCTGCTCTGCTTCCTTTTGAGATGTATTCTCAAATTCTTCCTGTTCAACTGAAATACTGTTAGTGTGTGAGCCTGTAGTAAGCTTGCTCACGATATCTGCTGTGTTTTTAAAATCCTTTGCCTGTACGGCAGCCAGCGAACTTATCATTGCAACTGCGATTACCGCTAACATTGAATGCTTAAAGTTCTTCATTAAATAAAACCTCCTAATATAAAAACAGCGTATGTTTCAAAAATTGCTGCTTCATTACATAAAAATTACTAATGTTACAAAATCATTACAAAAGCTATTATACACCAATAAAATTAATTTGTCAACCCTTTTTTGAGATTATTTTGTAGTGAACTTGTAACAAATCTGTAATATTAGTGGTAAATTCGTGTAACATTCGCACAAATCTATTGAAAATACGGTAATTATATGCTATAATTAGCATATGTAAATTTTAGATTCCGGTACAATGCGGAGTGCATACAAATTATTTTTGTGAAATATTTTTGTAACATAAGGATTATTTCCGTTTATTTGAAAAATATACATTATATAGGAAAGGAAATCAAATGGCGAGGAGCAGTGCAGGTTCGGATATTGTAGGATTAAAGACTGAGCTTTCTCAGGGTAAGCTCAGACCGGTATATTTATTCTACGGTGAAGAGGAGTATATAAAAAGAACATATGAAAAGAAAATAGAGGAGCTTGTTCCCGATAACGGATTTCCGGAATTTAATCATCTGAAGCTTGAGGGTACGGATATTCCGCTTTCTGCTTATGACGATGCATGGGAAACATTTCCGATGATGGCGGACAGGAAGCTTATAATTATCCGTGATTCAAAAATCTTCAAAAAAGCAACGGAGGAAGTCAAACAGTTCTGGCTCGAAAAGCTTAAGCGTACATCGGAGGATGCCGTTGTAGTATTCAACGAGAGCGAGGTTGATAAAAGAGGCGTACTGTATAAGGCTTTGCAAAAGGCAGGGCTTGCAGTAGAGTTCAAATATCAGAGTGAGTCGGATCTCATAACATGGGTAAACCGTCAGGCATTAAAGGCAAAGGTAAAGATGTCAAAGGACTGTGCGGCGTATCTTGTCGGAATAGTCGATCCGGGACTTAGCAATCTGTCAAATGAGTTTAACAAGCTCCTGTCCTACTGTGACGGAGAAATAACGAAAAGCGATATTGACAGAGTAGTGTCAAAAGCAATGTCAATAAAGATATTTGACCTGACCGACGCAATAATGGCACGCAATGCGGACAAGGCTATGAAAGTAGTTAACGAGCTGCGTACCTCAAGCGAGAGTGCATTCGGAATACTTTATCTTTTAGAGGGCAGTGCGGAAAAGATTTTGAAAACCAAGCTTTGCGGCAGCAAAAACAAGTATGAGGTCGCATCGGCAATAGGAGCCGCACCGTTTGTTGCGGAAAAGTATCTGATAAGTGCAGGCGGTTTTGAGACGCAGCAGCTTATCAGAATGATTACACGGGTTCCGGAAATTGACTTTGAAATAAAATCAGGCTTAGTAGAGCAATGGGCGGCATTGGAGCGCTACATTGCAGAATGCGTACATGGGTGAAAGCAAAAGACGATGCACCTGCACCGTCTTTTACTTCATATTTAAAAATGAATCATTACAATATATAAGGAGGTGTTAATATAACACCTCCTTTAATTTCAGTTTTCTTCCGGAGCCTCAGTTGCCTGAGCCTCGTCTGCCGATACAGCTGCCGCTGAATACGGAATATCATCAAGTCGGTGGAATGAATATCCCTTGCCGATAAGATAATCGATTATATCATCAAGTGCATCCACTGTTGCCTGCTTTGTTGATGAATCGTGCATGAGAATTACAATATTCTCGCCGTTATCCGGCATACTGTCCTTAAAATACTCAAGCAATCCGGCTGCATTCTTCGTCTTGCCCTCTGCATCTCCGTTTAATGCATTCCAATCCACATAATAGAAGCCCATTTCATTAAGAACTTCCTTATAGTCCTGCTTTGCCTTGCCGTAATCACCCGAATTAAAGCCGCCGCCCGGGAAACGGAAAAGCTTAAACGGCTCCTCGCCGATAACCTCTGTAATCAGTCCGTACGAGTCCTGAACCTCTTCCGTAAAAGCTTCGCTGTTGTCATAAAGCTTATCATAATTATGCGTATATGAATGGCTTGCAATAAGATGTCCCTCTTCATGAACTCTGCGTGTCATATCCGGAAGCTTCTTTATATATGAACCCACCTGGAAGAATGTCGCCTTTATGTTATAACGGCGTAAAACGTCAAGTACCTTGGGCGTAATCTTCTCGGTCGGACCGTCATCAAATGTCAGATACGCATATTTCTCGCCCGAAGAATTTTCAATAATCTCCAAAAGATCGTTTTCCTCCGCAGTATCGGGAATACTTGCTACTCCCTCTGCCTTGTTTTCCTCAACAGGAAGTGCAGTAGTTGAAATATTATCATTTACATTTTCAGGAACGTATTCCTGATTATCATTCTTGCCCTTGCTGCATGATACAATTGATACTATCACTAATATAAGCACCGCCACCGCAGCCGCAGCCGTCAGTATGGTTCTGTTTCTCTTCTGTCTTATGCGTGCCTGACGCTGTCTTTCACGCTGTCTTTTTTCAAAATCATTTCTTGTCGCCATATTTATTTAACCGCCAAATTCCTTTCCATGTTATAAATATCAATAAAATACCGAATAAACTTTTATATATACTTATTATATACTGTTTGCGACAAAATTTCAACATATTTTTTGGAATTTTTTAAGTTTTTTGACCTTTTTTTACAAAAAAAGAAGGGACTGTAAAAAAAGTCCCTTAAATTGCCTCTGAGCATTTATTGCAATACCCGTACAGCTCAAGCTTATGCCCCGTAATCTGAAATCCGTTTATATCCAACCCATGCTCATGCACGGGACACACATCAACATATCTTATTTCATTACATCCGAGACATATCGCATAGTGACAGTGTCTTTGATCCCTTAAACTGTAGTAAAGCTCACCGCTGTTACGGATTGTTTCGCTCTGAACTATACCCTTTTCGCAAAATAGCTCCATTGCACGGTAAACAGTCGAAAGTGACATATTTTCCACGCCTCTGTAAATCTCCTCCACGCTCATGGGCTGAGGTGCATTGCGGAGGATATTCAATATATCACGTCTCTGACGTGTGCATTTAAGACCTATATTTCCGAGAAGCTTTTCAATATCCATTAATCCCGCCTCCCCTTTATGAGCATAAGCACAACCAACGCAATTACACCGAGCAGTACAATTGTTCCGCCGGGACGCAGGTCGGCATAAAATGAAATAAAAAGACCGAGTATTGTAAAAAGCTCTGCAAACACCACCGAAAGAATAAGCGTACCCCTATAGCTCTTTGCTATCATCATAGCCGCCGCAACGGGGATTACAAGCAGCGACGAAATCATTAACGCTCCGACTGCTCTTGATGCAACACTGACTGTTATCGCAGTAAGCACCATAATAATGAAATTTATGCTTTTTACAGGCACTCCTGCCAGCTCTGCCGCACTCTCGTCAAAGGTTATGTAAAAAATCTCCTTGCTTAAAAGCCTTGTTACTATAATAACCACCGCCGCAAGTGCAATTGTCATATACAGCTCAAAGTCCGATATTGCGACAATTGAGCCGAAAAGAAAGCTGTTCAGATTTTCCGAGCTGTCAGTAATAAATCCCGAAACAACCGCAGTCAGTCCTATTCCGGCAGACATTATAATAACTGTCGCAAGCTCAGGATAATAACTGAATTTACGTCTGAAAAGCTCAATTCCAAGCACTGCAAGCACGGCGAATATCACCGCACCGAGAACGGGGTTTATTCCCATAACTATACCGAATGCAATGCCGGCAAGTGCTGAATGTGATGCCGCATCACCTATTGCACTGAGCCTTTTAAGCACAATTGTCGTGCCTATGCAGGGAGCTATCAGAGCTATAAGAACTGCCACGAGAAATGCACGGTGCATAAATTCATACGCAAAAATATTAGCCATGATGATGCCTCCTCCTGCCTGCAAAAATATCATTAACCTCATTGAGCGTGAGATCTGCACGGTTCACAAATTCCTCATATCCATGCTCACAGAATATCAGTAGTTTATTGGATGCCTGCACGAGCGTCGGTGTATCGTGATTTGTCATTATTATTGTAAGACCGTTTTCGTTAAGCTTTTTTATAAGCTCCATTATCGACCTTACAGACTGTGCATCAACACCTACCGTCGGCTCGTCCATAAGAAGCAGCTCCGGGTCGCTTATAAGGGCTCTTGCTATAAAAACACGCTGTTGCTGTCCGCCGGACAGCTTGCCAATAAGCTTGTTCTCATAGCCCTCAAGCCCGACCTGAGCAATTACTTTCTGAAACCTTTCCTCATGCTCCTTTTTGTATCTTTTAAAAAGTCCCATTTTAGGATATAGGTTTGCCATTACAACCTCTTTTACAGTTGCGGGAAATTCGCTGTTGAACGAATTTGCTTTCTGGGCAACATATCCTATACGCTTGCGTGCATTTTTTATATCCTCACCAAAAACTGTTATTTTCCCGTTTTCAAACGGCAGCATTCCCAATATCAGCTTAATCAGCGTGGATTTACCTGCTCCGTTCGAACCGATAATGCCCAGAAAATCACCTTTGTTGAGTGTGAAATTGACATCACGCAAAACCGATGCATCACTATAGTCAAAGTTAAGATGCTCTATTTTAAGAATTTCCATTTCAGTTTAATATCCTCTTTAATACTTCCAGATTGTCATACATGACATCAAAGTAACCCTTTGAGTCTGCCGATGCCTCAAACGGGTTCAACTCTACCGTTTCAGCACCGATTTCCTTTGCCACAGTATCCACAACCTTTGAGCTGTTCATTTCCTCGGCACAAACATACTTTATTCCCTTTGCCCTTGCGCTGTCGATAATCTGTGCCAACGCCGCCGGTGACGGGTCACTTTCTCCCGATGCACTCTCGATTGCAAGCTGCTCTATTCCGTAGGCATCGCACAAATAGCTGTATGCACCGTGTGCCACTACTATTGTATCCATAGGCGCAGCGGAAATCACATCCGCATAAGCCATGTCGAGCTCCTTAATCATACCTGCACAGTTGGCTAAATTAGCATCATATTTCTCAGCGTTTGCACCGTCTGCCGCTACAAATGCGGCGTGAATTTTCTGAAGCTGCAAATATGCATTTTGAGGGTCAAGCCATACATGCGGATCATTCGCCGACTCGCTTACAATTCCCTCCGAGGCACACACTACCGTTACACCGTCAAGAGTTGAGGCAAGCTTATCCGCCCAATGCTCCATGCCGTTTCCGTTATAGATAAATATATCAGCCTCAGTGAGCTTTGCGGTTTCAATCGCAGTCGGCTCATAATCGTGAGGCTCTGCCCCTGCAGGACACATAAGATGCACATCCGCCGCATCTCCGGCGATAAGCTTCGCAAAATCATACATAGCATAGAATGAAGTATATACCTGAAGCTTACCGTCCGTGCCGGCATTCTCCGTTTTACAGCCGGCAATTCCAAACAGCATCACCGACACAAGTAATAATGATAATATTTTTTTCATAAATCTGTCTCCGTCCTTTGCCTTATTTAGCATCATACCAGCTCTTGCCTGTGGACATATCCACAACAAGAGGTACTTTAAGAGAAACCGCATTTTCCATTTCCTCTTTAAGAATAAGCTTAACTACTTCAACCTCAGCCTCACACGCTTCAACAATCAGCTCGTCATG
Source organism: Clostridia bacterium (assembly GCA_045542415.1). Taxonomy (GTDB): domain Bacteria; phylum Bacillota; class Clostridia; order UBA1381; family UBA1381; genus UMGS1958. Next base: position 13,029 of record JAZQKZ010000078.1, on the reverse strand, counting down.
AACCTGAAGTATAAGCTTTGATTTCAAGCCCTCTTTTTTCAGTCTCTCATACACTCTTACCATTGCAAGCTTTATAATATCCGCCGCACTTCCCTGAACAGGTGTATTCATCGCTGCACGTTCTCCGAACGCACGGACATTGAAGTTTGATGCTCTCAGCTCAGGAATATATCTTATGCGGTTCATCATTGTCTTTACATACCCGTTCTCTTTTGCGTTTTCCTTTGTATTATTCATATACTCTCGCACACCGTGATATTTTTCAAGATAGCTTTCGATATACGACTTTGCCTCCTTAACGCTCACACCTATATCCTGACTGAGACTGAACTCTCCGATACCGTAAACAATACCGAAATTTACAGCCTTTGCGGATGAACGCTGCTCCTTTGTAACCTCCTCAAGCGGTATTCCAAGTACCTGCGAGGCTGTTACTGCATGGATATCCTCACCGTTCTTAAATGCATTTATCATCGTTTCATCGTCTGCAAGATGTGCGAGAACTCTTAATTCAATCTGCGAATAGTCCGCATCAACAAGTACATTTCCCGGAGATGCCGTAAACATTTTTCTAAGCTCTCTGCCAAGCTCCGTTCTTGTCGGAATATTCTGCATATTAGGCTCAGTTGACGATATTCTTCCCGTCACCGTAACGGTCTGGTTGAATACGGAATGTATCTTATGTGTTGCCGGATTTACAAGTGCCCCCATGCTGTCGCAATAGGTACTCTTGAGCTTTGCATACTGTCTGTATTCAATAATTTTTCCGACAATCGGGTGTTTGTCAATTATTTTTTCCAATGCATCCGCATTTGTGGAATAGCCTGTTTTTGTCTTCTTTGCAGGCTTTAATTCCAGCTCCTCAAACAATACAACTCCAAGCTGCTTTGGCGAATTGATATTAATTTCATGCCCTGCAAATTCATATATAACCGCCTCTGCTGCTGCAATTTTCTCCGAAAGATACTGTGAAAAACGCTTCAATTCATCCGTATCAAGGAAAAATCCCTCTATCTGCATCTGTGCAAGCACTGATATAAGCGGCAGCTCTACCTCGTAATACAGCTTTTCCTGACCGTTTTTCTCAATTGCCTTTTCAAGCAACTCACGAAGCGGCTTCAAGGCAAGTGCATACCTGGCATACATTTCCATGTCGCCGTCATCCTCGTCAAAAAGTGATATCTGCTTTGCTTCCGACACAGGCAGCGATACACCAAGATATTTTTCTGCAAGCGAACGTATATCAAAATCCTTTATCGCCGGATCAGTGAGATATGCCGCAATTGCAGTATCAAAGCATATTCCGTTGATTTCAGTATATGGCGACAACCTTACTATTGTATCCTTTATATCATTGACTGTCTTTTTAACATTCGCATCTGCCAGACTTGTCTTTACCACTTCAATCAGCTCTGCGGAGTCAATGAGATAAGATGTATAATATGCTTTTTTATCCGACGCAAACGCTATTCCCGTTAATGTATTCCCGGCAAATACAGGAATCAGCTCATACTCCGAAAGCTCTGCCAATATTTTTCCAAGCTCCGCAGCAGTGCCTATTTCACTTATCTGCGTTCCGTCAAAAATATCTGTCATAACGGCAATATCCGGTGCATCCGAGGGAGGTATGAGATTAAATTTCTTTATTACACTTTTAAGCTCAAGAGTATGAAGAATTTTATACAACCCTCCATTGTCCTCTGCCACACCGTCAAACCGACAGCTCTCCATATCAAACTCAAGCGGAACATTCAAATCTATTGTTGCAAGCTGCTTTGACAGCTGTGCCATTTCCTTTCCCGCTTTAAGCTTTTCAAGCTTCTTGCCTTTTACTCCCACATCATCAATATTATCGTATATATATTCTATTGAATGGAACTGCGAAATAAGGCTCATCGCACCCTTTTCACCTATTCCCTCAACGCCGGGAATATTATCCGACGCGTCACCCATAAGTGCCTTTATATCAATAAACTCACCCGGTGTTACTCCGTATCTCTCCTTAACCGCCGCCTCATCATATACGGTTGTCTCCGGAGTACCGTATTTGGATACGGTAAGTATAACTCTTGTTGTAGGTGAAACGAGCTGCAAATCATCCTTATCGCCTGTGGCGATATAACATTCCACGCCCGTTTCGCCGCAGATACGCGAAACTGTTCCTATGATATCGTCCGCCTCATATCCCTCAAGCTGTAAAAGCGGTACATCCATAAGCGACAGTATTTCCTTTGATATCGGCATCTGCTTTGCAAGCTCCTCCGGCATAGGCTTTCTCTGTGCCTTATAGCCGTCATACATCTTATGACGGAAGGTAGGAGCTTTCAAGTCAAATGCCGCACACAAGTAATCAGGCTTGAAATCACTTATAAGCTTTATCAGTATATTTAAAAATCCATAAACCGCATTCGTAGGCGTTCCGTCACTTGCCGACAACGGACGCACTCCGTAATATGCACGGTTTAAGATACTGTTTGAATCGAGAATCAATAATCTTTTCATTATACCCTCCTTATTGCAAATCATTTGCATTTACATATTTTATAACATATTCAAAGCTTTGTCAAGGTGTACATATCTTATTTACAAAAAATATTCGGTTTATTTACATATAATCTCAACTTTTGTAAAAAACTTATGATATTATATAAGTGCAAAGAGATTTACATATATCTCAACGTGTGCATTGGATGTATTGCGGAATTGTTTACAATTTGTTCACAATATATATTATATTTATTTACAATTCCGTAATACGCACGTCAAAATAATATGGTATTATATAATCAGGATAAAATAAAAAAGGGGAAATTTATATGAGAAAATATCCGCATACAGATTCTACAGACTTAATTATATACGAGCGTAAGGAGAAAAAGAGAAAATCTCCGAATGTTGCAGTTGCAGCTATCTGCTCAGCACTTGCGGCAAGTATATTTACAGCCGCAATCTTTACGACTGTTACAGTCACCTATTTCAAGCAGAATCAGCCGACAGTGACACAGCGTGCTTCAGTAAATACTATTGCTTCAAATGACACTGCATTGATTTCAAACACAACATCAGGTCAGGTACTTACCATTCCGCAGATTGCTGCACAGGTAGGACCGAGCGTGGTGGGTGTTATAAATAAAACTACAGTTCAGCCTCAGAGATATTACGATCCGTTTACCGGACGTTATTATTATACTCAGGACCCCAATGCTGCCGGAAGCGAAACCGTTGAGCAGGGTACAGGCTCAGGTATAATTATCTCAACAGACGGATATATTGTAACCAACCAGCATGTAATTGACGGTGCTACAGAGATTTCAGTTATCTTAAACACCGGAGAAGAGCTTACTGCAACGCTTGTGGGTCAGGACGTTAAAACGGACCTTGCAGTATTAAAGGTAGAAACAGACCTCACACTTACTGCCGCAACACTTGGCGACAGCGAAAACTTGCAGGTCGGCGAGCTGGCGGTTGCAATCGGTAACCCGATGGGTCAGGAATTTTCAGGCTCGGTAACGGCAGGTATCATCAGTGCCGTTAACCGTACAATGACAATTGAGAACAGAACCTATAACCTCATCCAGACAGATGCCGCAATCAATTCAGGTAACAGCGGCGGTGCGTTAATCAACCAGTACGGTGAAATTATCGGCATCAACTCTGTAAAGCTTTCATCATCAGGCGTAGAGGGTATGGGATTTGCAATTGCAATTTCAGAGGCAAAGCCGATAATTGATGACCTTATTTCAGCCGGATATGTTACAGGCAGACCGCTTGTAGGTATCGGCATTCAGGAAACACGCTACGGCTTATTTATCAGCTCGGTACAGGAGGGCTCTGGTGCCGCTGAATCAGGTCTGAGAGAGGGCGATATGATTTTGGAGGTTGACGGACAAAAGGTTTCATCGTCAGCCGAAATCAACGAAATCCGTGATAAAAAGAAGCCGGGAGATATGCTCAGCTTCAAGATTCTCCGTGACAGTTCTACAATTGATATCGGAGTAAGACTCACAGAAAATATAGAGTCAAATTAAATTTGCTTACAAGGTTTAATTGAAAGCTGCCGACAACGGCAGCTTATACCATCCTTTTTTTCATATGCCCCTGTTCATAGAGCAGGGGCACCCCCCCCGACACCAAAAGAGGCAGTCTCATTTTTGAGACTGCCTCTTTTATTATATTAATTTTTTCACATCAATATGCAATATCAAAATCGCTTAACGAAACGTTCGGAGCAAGCGTATCAATCACTTCATCAAACACCTCAAGACAGTCGTTAATCAGATTGTCAACAGTCTGCGAGCTTGCACTCTTTACGGTATTAAGTGATATATTTAACGAACCGTTGGTAAATGAACCAATCATCATCTCCTTACCGGCTGTTAATGCAAAGGTAGGATCATCCTCCGGAGTAATCAGTACCGATACCATTACCTTGGCACCGTCATACATCATTGTAAATCCAATTGTTTCTGTTTTGGGTGTGTACATTGCAACCGCCATCAGATTATCGCCATAGTTCTTGATAATCGAATATGAATCGCTTGATTTGGTTCCCTTTGCTATGATAGAGTCTCTTAAAACCTCAAACTTGTTTTCATTTGCGGAAGAGGTCTGACTGCTGCCCTCATAGGTAACGCCAAAATCCTTTAATGACAGACCGGGACACAGCTTACCAATAATTTCATCAAATGCAGCAAGCTCATCATTCATGATGTTCTTTGCATAATTCACTTCATTGTCTGCCAATTCATTTTTATAGGTTTCATAGGTATTTGTATTCACATTATAACCCGCTTCAAACGTTCTGTAACCTTTATAATCATATATACTTACAATTATCTCAGGATCATAACGTAACCCCGTGCCCATCATCATTTTTACACCAATCGAACCGTCATTAAATGAATAATGTTTTCCGTAGAACTCAATAAGTCGGTTAAAGGTAGAATATGTAATATTTCTGCTGGTCGCTTCATCTCTATAAATAGTATCGTATCCGATCAGTGCATTTCCCAATATGTTAGCGGGATCGTCTGCATCGTCTAAAATAGTTACTACTCTCTCTTCCCCATACCACTTCACCTCTGTGCCGTATGCCTCGGAAATTGCTCTTACCGGAACCAGCGTACGGTCATCTACGATACATGCCGGAGAGTCAAGAGTTACCTCCTCGTTATCTACATACATAACCGGACTGTTGATTGTAAGCTTTACCACTTTTCCGTCCCTTTGCGATGTAACTGTCTGAGTAGCCTGATCCCATTCAACAGTTGCGCCCAACGCCTCAAATATTCCTCTTAACGGAACCATTGTTCTGTCATTGATTATCTGCGGAGCCACATCAAACTCTAATATATTTCCGTCAAGTGCCACAGTGATATCATCATTTGCCATAACCGGCATTACTGCTGATGCTGACAGGATTGCTGCCGCCGTTGCTGTGCATAATAATTTCTTCATGTTCATAGTCTTAATTCCTTTCATACTGTCTTTTTTATTATACTTTGCATTTTTTAGGACTATCTTTGTCGTGAATCACACCTTTCATTTTTCTATCTGTTTGTTTATATTGTACCACTTTTTACATCTCATTGCAAGACTTTTTTTTGCTTTTTAGCTGCTTCAAACGTATTTCTGCTCCGCTATGCTGTATTATTGACATTTATCGGTTTTTAAGATATAATTAACCTATATAAAATAAAACAAAACGGAGGGATTTTATGAAAAAATTTAACAAAGCATTAGCCGCTTCACTTGCGGCACTCATGTCACTTGCTCCACTCGTTCAGGCAGGAACGTTTACACCTGCCGACGGCTCGGACGGCTTCTCTCTCGGACATTATGAGGGCGGCGTTAACGCGCAGACACGCACTAAGGTTGAAGAGCTTTACACCAACCGTCCGCTTATACTCCGTCAGGCGGATAAGCTTGATCGCGGACTTGTTGCAGTGCCGTCTGCTACAGGTGCATTAATCTCATGGAGATTATCGGGTACGGAAAGCATTTCAACGGCATTCAATCTTTACCGTAACGGCGAAAAGCTTAACGCTTTTCCGATTGTCGGCACTAATTATTCCGACTTCAACACTACACCGGGAGCAGTATATACCCTGAAAAAGGTCGAAAACGGTATTGAAACAGAGGAATCAACCGCAACGCTTTGGGACAAGGAATATATTTCAATCCCCGTTGTACAGCATGCAGAGGGCGGATATAATATTGACGATGCGGCAACCGCCGACCTTGACGGTGACGGTCAGTTTGAGTTTATTCTCCGCCGCCGTCCGGCTGATATGGCTCCGTCAACAAGAACTCATTATCCGCTAATTGAAGCATATGACACTGACGGAACTCATATGTGGACTATAAATGAAGGTCCTAACGAAATAAACGAGGTGGGCATCAACATCCTCGCCGCTGACCTTAACGGTGACGGTAAATCAGAGGTTGTACTGCGCTCATTTGAGGGAACTACGGACGGTACAGGCAACACAATCGGTGACACCAACGGCGACGGTAAAACCGACTACAGCAAGGATACCGCAAATCAGGCAATTTTCAAGGACAGACAGTACCTTGTTTCAACTCCGGAATTCCTTTCGGTATATGACGGTGCAACAGGTGCGGAAATTGCACGCACAGATTTGCTCCCCGCAAAGGAGCCGCTTTCGGAGTGGTCATACCGCTACACCGATACAGGCAGGCTTACAAAGCGTGCAAGCCATTTCCTTTTCGGACTTGCCTATCTTGACGGCGTAACTCCGTCTGTTGTACTGGTAAGAGGTGCATGGGACAACGTGCGTGCTGCCGCATGGCATATGCAGGATGGCAGTCTGGCAGTTGACTGGGTACATAATACAGAAAATAAGGACGATGTAAACAGTGTGTGGGGTGCAATGAACCACAACATGAGCTGTGTAGATATCGACTTTGACGGTAAGGATGAAATCATTTCAGGACCGATGGCACTTGATGATGACGGCAGCGAAATGTATGCAGTAAAATCAGAGGATGCAAACGGTAATTTAGTAAAATATGCTCATGGCGATGCATTTGACGTTGCCAAGATGGACCCGGACTATAACGGATATCTTGTATGGGCATGTCACGAAACCGCCGCAATCCCCGGCAATATCGAAGCACATGACGCTCTGACAGGTGAAGTGCTTTGGGGCGACAGCAAGAACAAGGATACCGGCAGAAGCCGTGCGGCAGACATTACAGCTTCAAACAAGGGCTATGAGGTCTGGGGTTCAACAGGTACTACTCCGTCGGGTGTTTATGGCAACAAGATTGCCGAAAGCTATAACGTCTTCCGCTACAGACTCCCCAACGGTGAATTTGAAAAGGATGAAACAGGTGCAGAAATTCAGACTACACTCCCGATGAATTTCAAGCTTTACTGGGACGGCGATTTACTCAGCGAATTCCTTGACGGTACAAGAATTTCAAAGTACAACGACAATGAGGGTACTCCGTTTGTTGACGTTATTTTAGATGCAACGGACTGTGCCTCCAACAGCGGCACAAAGGCGGTTCCGTGTGTATGTGCCGACCTTTTCGGAGACTGGCGTGAAGAGGTTGTATGGAAAAACAAAGCTGAAACAGAGCTTAGAATCTACTCAACAAATATTCCGACAAGCTACACCTTGCCGACACTCATGCACGATTCATACTACCGTTCACAAATTGCAACACAAAGCAATCACTACAATCAGCCGGCAAACGTAAGCTTCTACTTAGGTGCGGAGACCACTGAAATTCCCGTTCCGGAAATATACGTTATGGATAACGGCACAAAGCTTGTAAATCCTGATTTAGGTGACACACACGCTGTATATACAATCAGTGCAGGTGATCCATACTCACAGCTTGAGCTGTTAATCGGCTCGCCTAATGCATATCTTGACCGTGACATGGTAAAGATTGATGCAAATGATTCAAGTGTTGTTCCTGTAATTGTGAATGACAGAACACTCGTTCCTGTAAGATTTATTGCAGAAAGCTTTGGTTTAAGTGCAGACTATAACGATGCGACAAGAGTTGTAACATTAAAGAATGACCGCTATGACATCAGCCTTACCATAGGTCAGACCACCTACACAGTAAACGGTGTAAGTGCAGAGCTTGATGTTCCTGCCGAGATTATGAGCGACAGAACCATGATTCCGCTTCGTGCAATGGCAGAGGCAATCGGCAAACAGGTATATTATGAAAGCGGCTATATCTATATAGGCACACAGCCGTTTAACGGCAATGATGTTGACGCTGTAAAAGGACAGCTCGAATCAGGTGTTGCACCGGTTGTAACACCCGCTCCGACATCAGCTCCCACTCCCGAACCGACTGCAACCCCTGATCCTCTTGCATCAATGACATATACCGAGGAAAAGGACAAGGACGGCAACACATGGAAGATTTACTATGACGAGGACTATGAAAGCTACGAATTAGGTGATGCAGCAGGCTGGGCAGGCACAAAGCCGGCTCCGCTTGACAACATCGGTGTAACAGCAACCGGCGGAAGCAAGCTTATGACAATAGGCGGTTCATCAAAGGGCAACCGCAACGCAATCTATAGACTTCCTGCTCCTGTTTACGGCAAGGTGAAGATTGAGTTTGACTGGAATCCGGGAGCATGTACCGGCGGCACATCATACGGTGAGCTTCGACTTGCCGACAGCAAGAACAGAGTATTCCTTGCATTCAAGAGTGCAGCAAACAGCGAGATGCAGTACGGAAACGGCGGTGCAATTTCAAACGGTGCATTAGAGAGCAACTGGCAAAACGTCGGTGCCGGTGTAAACAAGCCGGACGGATACCATGTATCAATTATTGCCGACTTCAATACAAAAACTGCCGATTTCGTTATCACAAGAGGCTCTTCAAAGTATTCAAAGCAGATTACATTTACAGACCCCGAAAACTTTGCAGCAATTGAGGTGCTTGCAGTAAGACAGGAAAAGAACTTTGACTGGATTACTTCAATTGATAATTTGAAGATTGGTATGGAATAAAAATTGAGGGCGATTGCATATGCAATCGCCCTCTTTATCACTTCACCACAACCACAACTTCACCACTCACCAAACCGCTCGATTTTGCCTTCACCTTAATCTCGCCTTTTCCTGTCCCCTTTACCAGCAACATACACAATCCGTTAAACGCACGTCTTAACGGCAGCTTGTCCGATTCGTGGCTTCCCGGATTTCCATTTCCTGTCCCCAAAAATTCACCGTTTTCTATTTCAAAGGTGATTTCATTGTCGGCTGTTGGCATAAAATCGCCGTTTTTATCGACAATTTCCACTTTTATGATTGCCGTATCGCCTACACTGATTTCATTCTTGTATGCACTTAATTTTATTTCGTGTCCCTTGTCTGCTGTTTTTACAGCCTTTTCCATTATAGCCTTGCCGTTACGGTAGCCTATTGCTTTAACCTCACCTGCTTCATAAATAACATTTTCCCATGTGAGATACCAGTTTGGCTCCATTGCCTTTTTGCCGTAGCTCTTACCGTTTACAAAAAGCTCTACCTCTTCAGCATTACTGTAGCAATACATTGTAAGCGGCTTGCCCTCTTCCCCGAAATTCCAGTGTGGAAGAATGTGAAGTATATCCTCATCACTCCACCAGCTCTTGTAATAATAGTAGTTATCCTTCGGGAAGCCGCAGTAATCAAAAATTCCGAACTGCGTTGAAATTGCAGGATATGCAAGCGGAGTCGGCTCACCGCGATAGTCCATTCCCGTCCACAGGAACAGTCCCGCCATGTAGCCCCGGTCTGCACAGTTCCTCCACGCTTTCTCACCCTGCTCAAACTTATTTGCCTTTTTACCGCTGACACACTTTATTTCATTTTCCGGGTCATATATGTAATAGTGTCCCTTGTTTTCATCCGTACTGTAGCATCCTCGTGTCCCGCTGTTTGATGCTTCCTCGGTGATTATAACCGGCTGCTCAGGCATTGCTCCATGATAGTCGTCCCATGCCGCATTGCAGTAGTTAAATCCCATCACATCAAGATGCTTTGTTACAGGCATTGCATACCTTGCACTATCAAATCGCTGTACTCCGTCCCAACATACAACTGCCGAAGTTATCGGACGTGTACCGTCAAGCTTTTGCACCTCCATTTTCATGGTCATGGTAGTTCGTGCAGTTTCAATTCTGCCCTGCGAAAAAATTTCCTCGTTTCCTATACCCCACAGGAATACAGACGGATGGTTTCTGTCACGCTTTATAAGCGTTCTCAGACACTCAATATCCTGCGGTGAGCTTGACATTCTTCTTGTTTCGTCAAATACCAGAATGCCCATCCTGTCACACATATCAAGAAGCTCGGATGTCGGTTGATGGTGTGCGCTCCTGTATGCATTCGCACCCATACTCTTTATTTGCGACAGACGGTATTCCTGAATCGAATCATTCGCCGCAATACCCACACCTGCATGGTCATGGTGATTGCAGACACCCTTTATTTTTACATGTCTTCCGTTCAGAAAAAATCCTTCATTTGCATCAAAGCGTGTGTGCTTTACACCAAAGGCTGTAGTCTGTGTGTCTTTAATCTCGCCGTTCACACTGATTTGTGTTTCAAGAGTATATAAATACGGGTCATCAATATCCCACAAGTGTGCATTTGAAATTTCTGTGCTATGAATACATTTCGTTATCTCCCACGCAGTCGCTTTCACCTTATCGCAAAGAACCGCAAGCTCTTTTCCCGCCGCATCTCTGATTACGGATTGTACCATTACTTCCTCATCGACAAAGGCTCTTGAATTTATTTCTGTTGAAATTTCAAGCTTCGCAATTCCTGTTTCAAGGTCAACCTCACTCTTTGCAAATACGCCCCAGGGCTCTATATGTATATTCTCCTTTATTTCAAGCCAAACATGACGGTAAATACCGCCGCCCTCATACCACCAGCCCTCTCTGCCGGTGGCATCCACACGCATTGCTATTACATTCTTCTCGCCGAATCTCGCAAAATCTGTTATATCATAGAAAAAGCTTGAATATCCGCTGCTGTGCGTGCCTATAAGATACTCATTGAAATATAATGTTGCATTTCTATATACACCGTCAAAGTGAATGTATATTCTCTTATTCTCCATATCCGACGGCAAATCAAAGCTCTTTCTGTACCACGCAACTCCGCCGGCAAGTGAACCGCCCGCAAAGTGACGGCTGTCCATGCTCTCCATTTCGGGAATTGCCTGCATATCATTCCCCTCTGCCTGGTTACGGGTATATTGTCCCTCCATAACAAAATCATGCGGCAGGTCTATCTTTCTCCATCTCGAAGTATCAAGATCATACTTTGTCGCACCGAAACTAAATCCCTTTGCTTTTGCTCCGCCCCATCCTGCCGTATCTGTTTTGGGAGCGAGATCGCCAAGGAAAAATCTCCAGTCCTTATCAAAGCTCTGTTTCATGGTTGTTGTATCCTTTCTCATATTTATTCCGTAGGGCAGGGGCTTACTCCTGCCGAGAAATCAGTTAGATTTGTTTGACGGACATTCGAGGACGCCTGTCCCTACATTATGATTTTATTATAATGTATTATAATTGCAATTTCAACAACTCAATCTATACTTTTATATAATTATATACACTCAAACTAAACTTTTTCTTGATTTTTTGCCTTGTATGATATATAATAATTTTGAGGTGAGGAAATGAACAGCAAGCGTAGCTTTATAAACGATAATTTCAGAATATCGCAGGAGGAGTTTAACAGCGGCTGGACTATGCCCTATTCTCATTATCATAATGCATATGAAATTTATGTATTAAAAACAGGTAGCCGCACAGTAAACATAGACGGAAAAGAATTTAAAGTAAACGCACATGACGTTACTCTTTTCAACAGCAATACCATGCACAAAAGTCATGGCAACACACCTTTCGGAGGAATATGTATTCACTTTTCAAAATGGTATCTTGAGTTCTTCTTCACGGCTTCCGCAACGAATGAGCTTATGAAATGCTTTACGCATCAGATTATTTCACTGAACGACAGTGATTTTGATACCATATGCTCTATTGCGGACAGCTTTTCATATGAAAACGATTCAAACTATATCTGCCTCGCACAGATACTTGATATTTTAAATAAATCTTCCGGAGCAGACGAGCCGCCGGTCACTGTAGCTGACAAAAAAGGCTTTGCCGTACAAAACATAATCCGTTACGTTGATGAAAATTATGCTTTTATTAAAACAATTGATGAAATCTCCCAACGCTTCAACGTATCAGACGGATATGTTTATAAAATCTTCCGCGAACGGTTTAATACCACGCCAAAGCGGTATATAAATAAGCTGAGGATAAAGCATGTATGTCACTGCATGCAGTATGCCTACCGACCCGCAAAGCAGCTAGCCGCCGAAGCCGGATTTGATTGCTATGCACATTTTTTGAGGGTATTTAAGGCTGAAATGGGGATTACTCCAAAGGAGTTTTATTGCAGAAAAAAACAGTAAATTGTTATATTAAATTATGGTTTATACGATTTGTTAGCACTTATTCAAACAACGCTATGGGGCTTTGCCCCTCGATGCTTTTATATAATTGCTTATTTTGCTATACCCCAGTTCATTTTCTGTCCGCAGCAACAGAAAACGAACCAAAAGAGTGCTGTTAAAGGCGTTCCCCCTTTAAAAACCCCCTTATCAAGCGTCTCGGCAGCCAAAGGCTGCAATTGAAATGTGTCGGTGGAAATTTGCTTGTTTTTTTGAGTAAGCTTTGTCTTTTAATTCAAAAGAGTAAGTCGGATCTAGCCATGTCGTTCTGTGGGCCAAGGAGTTGAGGCAGTTGATTGTCTTCCTAAGACCGCTTGGCCTCCGACTTCATAGCATAACCGCCGCCAAAGGTGAATGCGCCGATTTTGAGAAATGTGAGAAATAGTTTTATGTATATGTTCATTTTGTTTGCTCCTTGTTTTGTGATGTGAATTATGGTTTATGCGATTTGTTAGCAAGTCGGATCGTAGCCATGTCGTTCTGTGGGCCAAGGAGTTGAGG